>JAGQXQ010000110.1 GCA_020436535.1 Phaeodactylibacter sp. | reverse complement strand
TATTTATTTTACAGAGTACTTAGGTGGCCCTCCGCTTTTGGATGAGTTCATGGGGTGAATCCCCGCCACTTCAAAATAGAGCCGCTTTTTCCTGAGAAAAAGCGGCTCTATTTTTTAAGGATTACAAAACTGAACCTAAACCCGGCCTCCGCTGTTGGGCATGGATAAAAATCAACCGTATGGAACGATTCACCGCTTTGCTATTTTCAATCTCATTGATACTATTAGCTTGCCAACCCACACCCGGCGATAGCTCCACTGATTCCGGAGAGTCCAAAACAGCTGACGCCAACCCCGCTTCGAAAGGCTTCAATGCAGCCGATTCGGATGAACGGGCGATCTCCATTGCCGATTCGGTGATGCTGGCCATGGGCGGCCGCAAAGCCTGGGACAATACCCACTTTTTGCAATGGACTTTTTTCGGGCGCCGGTCTTTGCTGTGGGACAAATTCACAGGAGACGTACGCATCGAGATCCCCGCCGACAGCGCTGTGTACATTGTTAATATCAATTCCCTTGCCGGGAAGGCGCGCGAAGGCGAACGGGTAATCGAAAACCCGGATACGCTCCAGGCACGGCTCCAGCGCGCCAAGAGTATCTGGATAAACGATTCCTACTGGCTGTTGATGCCTTTTAAGCTCAAAGATTCGGGGGTGGCACTCAAATATTTGGGGCAGGATACCACTCAGGCGGGGGCGCCTGCCTTTGTCCTCCAGCTCACTTTCCAGGAGGTCGGAGATACGCCTGAAAACAAATATCACGTATACGTGGATACCAACAGTTATCTGGTCCGGCAGTGGGCTTTTTTCGCAAAAGCCGGCGATGCGGTGCCTGCCTTCATTACCCCCTGGGATGATTATCAGCCATACGGACAGATTTTGCTCAGCGGCAATCGCGGTAAACGGGAACTGGCAAACATCAATGTGCTGGACAAAGCTCCGGAAGGAGCCTTCACCTCGTTGGGGGCTGAATTGGCTGAGTAGCCTTTGGAAAGGCCGTGGCGCCTAAATCGGTGCGTTTGATGTGCGATTTGCCCTGAAGGAGCAGCCCTGATTGTGCACCACTTTGGCGAACGAAGAACTTCCAAATCTTTAGGGCGTCGAATGGGTAATTTGAAAGTTCTTCGTTCATGAAATTTAAAATTAGCCTATCTTTGCGGCTAATTTTTTTCGAACTATAAACCGACAAGTGATGCCTTCGATTTCCAAGCGGGGTGAAAATGTGCCCATGTCACCGTTCAGAAAGCTTATTCCCTTTGCTGACAAAGCCAAAGAAGCGGGTAAGCACGTTTACCACCTGAATATCGGGCAGCCGGACATTGAAACGCCTGCCTATGCCCTTCAGCAGGTCCGCGCCACCAACATGAAAGTGCTGGAATACAGCCCCGCCGTTGGGCTAGCTTCCTACCGGAAAAAACTGACGGAATATTACCGCAAATTTGATATCGAGGTAAGTGCCGAAGAGATCATTGTAACTACCGGTGCTTCGGAAGCTATTCAGTTTGCCTTTCTGGCCTGCCTCGACCATCAGGACGAGGTGATTGTCCCCGAACCCTTCTATGCCAATTACAACGGTTTCGCGCAGATTGCCGATGTTCGTATTCGTCCGGTTACCTGCCATATTGAAGATGGTTTTACCTTGCCCGATACGGCTGCCTTCGAACGAATGGTTACTACGCATACCAAGGGTATATTCATTACCAACCCCAACAATCCCACAGGCTGTTTCTATTCAAAGGAGTCAATGGAGGGCCTGGCGGAATTGTGCCGAAAATATGGCCTTTTCCTCTTTGTCGATGAGGTTTACCGGGAGTTCTGCTATGATGGCAATTCGTTTTTCTCCGCTCTGAATCTCGAAGGTGCTGAAGAACACGTAATTGTATTGGATTCGATTTCAAAACGTTACAGCGCCTGTGGAGCCCGGGTAGGGTCATTGGTTACCCGGAATAAGGCCGTCTTGGAGGCTGTTACCCGTTATGCCAAGCTGCGGCTCAGCCCTCCTGGCCTGGGGCAGATACTGGCAGAGGCTACTCTTGAGATGGAAGAAACCTATATAGATGACGTGAAGGCGGAGTATGCCCGCCGCCGTGATGTAGTGTACAACCGGCTGAGCCGGATGGCAGGAGTGGTGAGTTACCGTCCCGGGGGAGCTTTCTACTGTTTCGCGAAATTCCCCATAGACAGTGCGGAGCGCTTTTGCCGCTGGATGCTGGAAGATTTCGACCTGGATGGAGCTACCGTAATGCTGTCTCCGGGAGAGGGGTTCTATGCAACACCCGGGTTAGGGGTTGATGAGGTGCGCATTGCTTATGTACTCAATGAAAAAGCCCTGCATGCCGCAATGGACTGCCTCCAGGCCGGCCTTCGGGCTTACCCCGGCCGCCTGGATAATGTAGAACGCTCCACGGTTAAGGCCGGCGCCCGGTAACTCAGGGCGCCAAGTACAAAATCCAAGAGTTAACAGGAGTCATTGGTTGTTGTCAGAAACCAGCGATTTGAGCCGGACAGCCGATGATAATCGATAACGTTTCAGGAACTTTGTTCCTTTGTAATTACCTCTTCGTCGAAGCCTGAACAATAATCATCTATTCGGGTTACGGTATCAACTTACAAAATTGTACCTTTGCGGTGCTTTGCGAAGGAATGGAGCGTTTCGTTTCATTGGTTACGCTGTAAAGTATTGATTTTCATAAAAGTAGGATTAGAAACCTGAGTGGGGGGCTTTCCCACATGGCTGTTTATCGCAGCCTGTTTCATTTGTCCTAAAGCTGAATTGATGGATAGGAATACGATAATTGGTTTAACGCTTATTTTTATTTTACTGTTGGCCTGGCAACAGGTTATGCAGCCTTCAGAGGAAGAGATCCAGGAGCAGCAACAACGGCAGGATTCGATCGAAGCGGTTCAACAACGACAGGATAACTTAGAGGAAATTGAGGAAGACACGACTTCCGGCCTGGCTTTGGTAGAAACAGAAGCGGACACTCTCAAGCTCCTGCGTCAGCAGGCTGCCTTCGGCCCCTTTAGTGGCGCTGCTTCCGGAACGGACCAGGATGTCATCCTGGAAAATGACCTCTTCAAGCTGACCTTTAGCAACAAAGGCGGACGGATTAAGGACGCACTGCTGAAAAATTATTTCAGGATCGTTGGTAAAGAAAAAGGCAAGGATGTTAAAGTACCTCTTTCTTTACTTGAGGACGAGAAAAATAAGTTCGAATATTTCTTCCCGATCGCCAACCTGCCTACCGGCGGGGTCAGCAGTGGCGATTTGTATTTCGAGGTAGTGAAAGCGGATAAGCAGTCTGTTACCTTCCGGGCGTTGGCAGATAATGGCGGTTATTTCGAACAGGAATATAAAATAGTCGACGGAACCTATAATATCGAATACGATATCAAATTTGAAAACCTCAATACGCTGATCAGCCAGAATTCGGATGAGATCCGTCTCAATTGGGTCAATTACCTCGGCAAATTGGAGAAAAACACCACATACGAACGCCGTTATTCCAGTGTTTACTTCAAACCGGTCGATGAAGATCCTGATTATTGCTCTTGTACCTCTGATGACAGAGAGGAGGTGGCCGGCAAGCGCGTGAAATGGGTATCCAACGCCAACCAGTTCTTCAACAGTTCCCTGGTGGCAGAAGACGCCTTCGATGGGGCCACCCTCGAAACGAAGATGTTGCCGGAGGATGCGGAAGACCTTAAACTGCTTGTTTCGGAGATCAACGTTCCTTACAAGCATGAGGCAAGCGAAGCCTTTGCCATGGAGTTCTACGTTGGGCCCAACGAGTTTGACCGCTTGAATGCGCTGGGCAATGACCTGGAAGATGTCATCCCTTTTGGTTGGAGTATTTTTGGAACGATCAACCGATGGGTGATTCGCCCCTTGTTCAACTTCCTGTCCAGTTTTATTGGAAGTAAGGGCATTGTTATTCTCTTTCTGACCCTCATCGTCAAACTTTTACTCTATCCGCTCACTTACCGGATGCTCTACTCTCAGTCGAAGATGGGCGCTCTGAAGCCACGGCTGGAAGGGATGAAAGAAAAGTTTAAAGAGGACCCCCAGGCACAACAAATGGAAACCATGAAACTCTATCGGGAATTTGGGGTAAACCCACTGGGGGGCTGCATGCCGATGGTGTTGCAGATGCCGATCTGGTTTGCCCTGTACCGCTTTTTCCCGGCTTCTATCGAGTTTCGGCAAGCCGGCTTTCTTTGGGCGGATGACCTCTCTTCCTACGATGTATTTGTCAATCTGCCTTTTGAGTTGCCTTTTCACATGGGAGCCCATATCAGTTTGTTTACAGTCCTTTGGGCGGTGACTACCCTGATCTATACCTATTATAATACCCGCCACATGGATATGTCGGCCAACCCTGCCATGAAATACATGCAGTATATCATGCCGGTCATGTTCCTGGGTTTCTTCAATACCTTTGCTTCGGGGCTGACTTGTTACCTGCTCTTTAGTAACCTCTTCAACATCACGCAGACCATTGTAACCAAGAATTACATCATCGATAACGAAAAGATCGAAAAGGAACTGGAAGCGTACCGGAAGAAACCCAAGAAAAAAGGTGGGTTTCAGCAGCGGCTGGAAACTGCGCTCAAAGAGCAGCAGCGTGTCCAGGGACAAAAGGAAACACAACAACAGAAAAAACGAAAAAAATAAGCCGCCGGCCTGCCGAAAACCATTATCTACCCGAATGACGGCAGGCAGGAAAAAAGAATTACCAACAACCACCTTGCGCCTGTTGGGGGCATCGCCTTAGAGCGCTCCCTGGATAAATTTGGAAATCGAGTGGCAGCCGAAGTTGGATTAGCCTACTTCCATACCACCTCTTTAAAGCCTTCCTGAACCTTTACCCGCAACTGAGCGCCATCCTGTTCAAACGCTGTTTCCTTGCCATCTGCCCGGCAACTACTCACTTTGAAGGAGAGCCCCACTATCGACAGTTGGAAAGTCCTGTAAGACGTTTGATATTTTCCCTGTAATTCCTGCATCAGAGAAAAGCTGTTTTTGCCTGCTTTTGTTGTGAATGTACGCAGTTTGTATTGGCCTTCCCGGTAGCCGTAACCTTCACCGGCATCCTCATAAAGGGTGCTGCGCCCCTCGCCGAAATAGGCGCAAAGGGAGATTTCCTCAAATTGCTGCTCCCCAACATACTGTTGAACCGGGTAATTGGGGATGACGGCTCCCGCCTTGACCAGGATGGGAATGCGGTCCGCCTGTGTCTTGAAGTTAGCCATTTGTTTTCCCTCGTAGAGCGCGCCGTTCCAGTAGTCATACCACCTGCCCTGGGGAAGGTACACCTGAACCGTTTCGATGCCGGGCTCCAGAATAGGCGCCACCAGGAGATGGTCTCCAAATAAAAATTCTTCTTCTCGCTCGATGGCGGTGGGGTCTTCCTGGCTGTAGAGGAAAAGGCTTCGAATAACGGGGGCTCCGTTTTTTATATGCTGATAAAAAGCTGTGTAAATATAAGGTAGAAGCTGGTAGCGCAACTCGATGGCCTTTTTGGCCAGTAGGGTATTGTCTTCTCCATAGGACCAGGGCTCCTGGTCCATGCGGTTTTCCTGCTCCGCTGCCTGGATTAGTTCCGCTTCGGCTTCGGCGGCGCCGTCCAGGTTATTGCCCATGGAGTGAACCCGGTAGAGTGGGTGGAAAACCGCCAGTTGGATCCAGCGAATGAAGAGTTCTCCATCTGGTTGCTTATTAAAGCCGCCAATATCGGTGCCGACAAAAGAAAAGCCCGAAGCGGCGAGGCGCTGGCACTGCAGGTTAGCCAGCCGAAGGTGTTCCCAGGTGGCCGCATTGTCTCCGGTCCAGACGGAAGCGAAGCGCTGGCCGCCGCTGAAGGTCGCCCGGGTCAGCACAAAGGGGCGCTTATCGGGCTTCAGGCTTTTCAACCCCTCAAAGGTGGCTCTGGACATTTGCTGCCCATAGATATTGTGGGCTTTGCGATGGTCGCAGGGTGCGCCATCATAGTGGTGGAGCACATTATCCGGACAGGTGGCGATATCCAATTTGAAAACAGCCGGCTCGTTCATGTCATTCCAGAAACCACTGACACCGTCTTCCAGATAAAGGCCCTTGTAGAGCTGCCCCCACCATTCGCGAACATTTGGGTGCGTGAAATCCGGAAATACACAATCAGGGGGCCATACCGGCCCCCTCATGAGTTCTCCGGTTGACCGGTAAACGAAGGCATCTTGTTCCAACCCTTTCTTATAAACCGGATACTGTTGATCCACCCTGATGCCGGGATCGATCATAACCACCGTTTGGAACCCCTGTTCCCTGAGTTTGCCGATCATACCGGCAGGATTGGGGAAATAGTCCTTGTTCCAGGTAAAGCAACGATAGCCATCCATATAATCAATATCGAGATAAATCGCATCGCAGGGAATCTGTCTGCCGCGGAACTCCTGAGCCAACTCCATGACCCGGCTTTCCGGGTAATAGCTCCAGCGGCATTGGTGAAAGCCCAGCGCCCACATAGGAGGGAGTTCGGGGCGCCCGGTGAGCCAGGCGTATCGCCGGGCCACGTCCATGAGAGCCGGGCCGTGAATGAAGTAGTAATCCATTTCTCCTCCATCGGCCCAAAAACTGGTCAGGCCCTGTTGCTCACTGTCGAAGTCAAAGTGGGTCCGGTAGCTGTTGTTGACAAAAATACCGTAGCCCAAACCGTTCCTTAACCCAAAGTAAAACGGTATAGAGCGGTAGAGCGGATCCTGCCCTTTTTTATAAGAGAAAGAGTCCGTATTCCAGTTTTGAACCTTGTTGCCCCGAAGGTTGGCCGGGCCGGTTTTATCGCCCATCCCAAAATAAGCCTCAGACGGTGGCGCTTTCTTGGTGATCCTTACCTGGTCCGTACCCCGGAGCATGGTCCGGCGACAATAATAGGGTTCTGCATCTTCACAGATCAGCTTCTGCCCCTCTGCCTGGTAGAGGCTGACCTGGAGGTTTTGCTTGTCTATCCGGCAAAACACTTTATGGGTGTGGATGAAATAATGGGTCTCATCTCCTCCCATGGTTACTCGCGGAAGGCTGTATTTTAAGGATGGGTCAATAGCGTAGGAGAAGTCGCGCTCGAAATGCCCTTCAGGGGCGTATCGAAAGCGGAAAATATCTTCGGAAACCACTTCCACCTTCAGCGCTGCGCCATTGTCTGCTTCATAGACAAAAATGTCGTCCTTTTCCTGATATTGCAGGACGGCCGCATTCGGCCGATATTCGTGGTAAATGTCCGGATAACGTTCTCCGGTAGCGGTTTCCTCATCCTTAATCATTGAGGAAACGGGAGTTTTGCCAGTTTGATCTGCCATCAATTTATAGTTAATTTTTCGATGTTTTGTAAAGTGCCCTCTAACGGCAAGCTAAACCTTTCTAAACCCCAAATAAGGCCCCAAATAAGCCTCTACTCCCCCGCTAGGCATCAATAGGCCCCTAACCTAAGGAGGGGATACAGACTAGGATCACACCCCCTTTGAGGCGTATTCAAATTCAGAAACCCACCGAATTTCCTCCCGGACTTTTTCGGTTTCCTCTTTCAGCTCGCTTTCACTCCATTTGAAGTAGGCCTGGAAATCTTCTAGAACAGGTTTCATCACAGCGCTGATGCTGGGGAGGTTGAAGTACAACCTGCCGGTCCGACGGTTGAAAAAATCCATGGGGTGGAGCGCCAGTTCGTGGTGTATGGCATACCAGGCCTCCGCTCTGGCCAATGCCACCTCTGGATTATCCTGGTATGACCTGGATTTGTTCAGGATTTCGTCCGTCTGTTTTCCATAGTTGGATATCAGATAGTCGGCATGATAGCTGTTAAGCCCCAGTCCCTTCAAATGTTGGGCTACCGTTTTCTTGTAGGCCTCCACTTCATCTGCATTTCGGAACGCCCCACCCGACAATGGGATCTGCCTGGTTCGGCTTGGCTGAAGGGTTCGGTTGTGGTCCTCCTGAAATTTTTGCCCTAAAAGGCTGGTGATTCGTTCCGCCATTTTCCTGTAGCCGGTAAGCTTGCCTCCCGCAATGGAGATCAGCCCGGATTCAGACTCAAAGATCTCATCTTTTCGGGACATTTCGGAGGCGGATTTGCCTTCTTCATAGATGAGCGGCCGCACGCCGGCCCAACTGGATTCCACATCTTCGGACGTGAGTTCGGCCCCGGGGAACATTTGATTGGTGGCATTCAGCAGATAGTCTACATCCTCCTGGTCGATGGGGATTTTATTGGGGTCTCCCTCGTAGGGGGTGTCCGTAGTGCCTATATACGTTACCCGTTGCCGCGGAATGGCGAAGGCCATCCGGCCGTCCGGAATATCAAAATATAGTGACTGCTGAACGGGGAAGCGTTCATGAGGGACTACAATATGAACGCCTTTTGACATGAAAACGCGCTTACCCTTCAAGGAGTTATCCTTTCTGCGCAAGGTGTCGACCCAAGGCCCGGCGGCGCTCACCACATAGGCTGCTTTCACTTCCAGTGTTTCCTCGGTTTCCAGATCACTACACTGAATGCCTGTTACTTTCCCACCCTGATACAGTAAGTCCTCTACCTTGACATAGTTGATGCATACTGCACCGTATTTTGCTGCTGTTTTGATATTCTCGATGGTGAGCCTGGCGTCATCGGTGCGGTATTCGGCATAATAGCCACTGCCATTGAGCACCTCGCTCTGGCCCTTTAGCAAAGGTTCTTTTTCCAGGGTTTGGTTCTTGTTCAGCATTCTCCTTTTGTCGTCTCCCTTGACACCGGCCAGTAGATCGTAAACAAATAATCCAATAGAAGTACCAAGCGGGCCGAAAGTGCCTCCTTTGACCAGGGGGAGCAGCATTTTTTCCGCCAGCACCAGATGTGGCGCCAGTTTATGGACAATAGCCCGTTCGCGGCCTACCTCGCGGACTAGGCCAATTTCGAATTGTTTTAGATAACGAAGCCCTCCATGTATCAGCTTGGTAGATTTGCTGCTGGTGCCTGATGCGAAATCATCTTTCTCAACTAATGCGACTTTCATGCCCCTGGAAGCTGCATCCAGGGCAATACCTGCGCCGGTGATGCCGCCGCCAACTACGGCCAGGTCGTATGGCTCATTTTGTAGTCTCGCGATGATTTCTTTTCGATTAATGGAGGACAATAGGTTCATGTCGGTGAAGTTTGAAATTGTAGGAAATTCTACTATTTTACAGGGTGTAGAATATAGAGGCTTTGTGTGAAAAACACAATAAGTAAATATGTTTTACATTAATAATAAACCGACAAAAACGAAAATGTTTGCAATGTCAAGCCGGCGCAACAAAAAATATGACATTTTAGCAGTAGGAGAGCTACTGATCGACTTTATTTCCACAGATTTTGCTGATAATCTAGATGAAGTGCATAATTTTAAACGTCTTCAGGGGGGAAGCCCGGCGAATATGTGTATGAATATGGCGCGCCTGGGCAACCGATCCAAACTCCTGGCTTCTCTGGGCAATGATGATATGGGGCACTACCTGCTCAAGTATGTACAAAGCTTAGGGGTAGATTGTCACAATGTGCGGTCCATAGACATTCCCACCACGCTTATACTTGTAACGCGTTCGCGCAATGTATCCAATTTCGAGGCTTACCGGGGCGCCGATTGTGAGATCATCGATGAGCAGTTTCCCGCCAGCCTGTTCGATGAGATTGCCCTGTTTCACACCACTTGTTTTGCCCTGAGCAAAGAGCCGGCGCAAAGCAGCATCATGCGTGCTGCACGGCTGGCTGTACAAAAAGGTTGTCAGTTGAGCATCGATGCCAACTACGCCCGAAAGATCTGGCGGGATCAGCAGCAAGCGCAGCAAATTGTATCGGAATACTGCGGTTTGGGGGCACTTGTCAAAGTGAGTGAAGTGGATTGGGAGCGCCTCTACGATTCAAAGCTGGCCGATCCTGAAAAAGCGGCTACCCACTTTTTGGAGCTGGGGGCCTCTGAAGCCTGTATTACGATGGGGAGCGAAGGTTGCTATGTAGCCAATCAGGAAGGCGGGCTCTTTTTGCCGGCCAGGAAAGTGGAAGTCAAGGATACTACCGGCGCAGGTGACGCTTTTTGGTCGGGTTACCTAACCGCCTGGCTCGACAATGAACCCTTGATCAACCGGGCCAAGGCCGGCCGGCGCATGGCAGAATTGAAACTGGCTCATTTTGGGCCTTTACCTCAGCGAGTACCGAGGGAAGAAGTATATGCAGACTTTTGACCTTGAAGGCTTTCTCCATCCTTCCATCGCTTTCCGCCTGCTTAGCCGGGTAACGCTCAATCACTTTTCTCCCTACCTTCTTCATCGATCAGGCCGAGGCTGCGCGCTCGTTTTTCCCAGTTTTTCCGGGCCAGGGATTGCATGTCTTCAATATTGTCCTGCTCATCGACGATCTCCATGCCGATCAGTGTTTCGATGACGTCTTCCATGGTGATAATACCTGCCATCCCTCCAAATTCGTCGACGACCAGGGCAATGTGTTCCCGCTTTTCCATCAGGCGGTTGAAAAGGTCGGGCAGGGCCATTTGTTCATTGATGATCAGTATTTCCCGCATGATATCTTTCAAGGGCATATCTCCATTGCTGTGGATCATAGCGCTCAGTATTTCATCTTTAAGGACAAAGCCGTTGATATGGTCTTTGGTATCCCGGAATACGGGAATACGGGAAAATTGTAGTTTTTGATTGGCCTGATAAAAACTCTCGATCGTTCTTTCCTGGTCGGCGGCTTTGACCACCGTTCTGGGAGTCATAATATCTTTGGCTCGTATGGTATTCAGCCTTAGGAGGTTCCGTATGATCTTGGATTCGTTGCTTCTGAAAATGCCTTCCTTTTCACCGATCTCAGCCATGGCGGTGAAATCTGCCCGGCTCAGGACGCTCTTGGATTTGTCCTTTTTCAATTTTTTGGTGATGAACTGGCTAAGCCACACCAGCGGAAGCAGGGAATAGATTAGAATATGGATGGCGTGGGCGGTAAATCCGGAGAGTTGTTCCCAGTAGTTGGCGCCCAAAGTCTTAGGGATAATCTCGGACAAGATGAGAATGGCCAGGGTCATAACTGCACCGACAAAGGCTTCCATGGAGAAGGGTAATTGTACCCCTCCGATGGCCATGTAGCTACTGCCGAATACTTTGGTGGCCTGTGCGCCAACTCCAATAGCGCCCAGGGTATGAGCAATGGTATTCAAAGTGAGTATGGCGGATAGCGGCCGGTCGATGTCATCCTTGAATTGCTTGAGTAGTTTTCCGGTCTGAGTACCCTGTTTACTCTTGATTTCGACAAAGGAAGGGGTGACGCTTAACAACACTGCCTCCCAAATCGAGCATAGGAAGGAAAAGCAGATAGAGAGTAAAAAGAAAAGGATCAACAACATGTTGCTGGTTTGCCTGCGAAATTAAGAAAGTTTCCTGCTTTGACAAATTTCGCGGAGGCGCTGAAAACCCAAACAATGAATAAAAAGAGAGATAAAATCTCTGGTTTTCAGATGGCCTGATGCTTCGAAACCTATCAAAGCAGTGAGATGGAAAGCGGGAAAATAGCGAGAGCCATCCTACTTTAAGCGGATGGCTCTCGCTATTTTCTAAAGCAATAACCGACTCTAATTAAGATAGAGCTTTTGGTAGGGAATGATCACTTCGCTACCGCCCAGGTTGTTGATGTCCCGGAGGCGTTCTACGGTCATTCCGTACCTGCGTGCAATGCTGAAAAGGGTATCACCTTCCTTGACCACATAAAAACTACGCGACTGATTGGTTTTTGCGGTGCTTCTATTTTCCTGGACAACGCCGCTGACGACTGGAGAGCGGCTGGAAAAACTGCTTGAAATGATGCCCTTGCTGGTTAGGTTACTATTGTCTGTGTTGCCGCTATCAATTCTGCCACCGGTGATGCTGTAAAAATCGCCCTGAGGGCTATATTCACGGCCCTGTGTGTTAGCCGGGGTGGCCGGTTGAGCCACCGCCGGAGGTGGAGGTGGTGCACTTGGGCGGTCCAGGAACAGAGGAGTATTGAGGTTGTCGTACTCCTGGGTGGAATAACTACTGCTCCGGCCGAGATCCTGATTATAAAAAGATTCTTCAGGAGCCGGGGTGGTGGTGGCGGATGACAGGGTAGGGCTGCTGCCTGCGCTGCTATTCTGTTGATTGTAGTACTGGGTACTTATCCTCGGCTGAGTAGCGGCATAACTGCTGAGGCCGGATTCTGCTCCCGCTGCACTCTTTTGGCCAATAGCCGGGGCGGCGGGTTGCATTTGTGGGCAATCACAATCGGTTGTTTTCAGGGTTTGGCCGATCTTGGCCACGTCGTTCCTTCCCAGATTGTTGAACTCCCGGAAATGTTGTTCGGTGTAGCCATAGCGCATGGCAATAGATGCTACCGTTTCGCCAGGCTTAACAACATGGTACTGGTCACTGGATCCACCGCCACCGCCGCCTTTGGCGGATAAACTGGGTACAGCAGATGGCTGAGAAGGGGTGGTTCCTGTGTTGTCGAAACCGATTGGGCCGCCCAGGATTCGGATCTGGCCTTCCGCCGGCGCTGTGCGTTCTTGTACCTGGCTTTGAGGCGCAACCCGAAGTTTTTCACCAACGAGGATCGTATTGGAGTTGCCTTTATTATTCCAGGTTTTTAGCTGATCAACCGTTACATTATATTTTTTGGAGATCCGATAGAGGGTTTCACCTTTCTTTACTGGGTGGAATTCGGCCGTCGTTTCAGAGGTTGCCGGCGCCTTTAATGTTTCTACGGCTGGTGCTTCGCCCTTGGCGGTTGTTGTTCCAATTCGGGGCTCAACCGCGAGAAATTCATCTGCCGGCTGGCCGGCGTTGGTAACGGCCCCTACTTCATCCGGTTCTACAATGCCTTTACAGATCTGCCGCAGGTAGGGCGCTAGTTTTTTTCCGTTGACTTTTTCCAGCCGAAGGACATTACGCATGGCGTCTGCTGCATTGATGCCGCTGCGCTCCTCGACAATGCCGACCTCAGGTACGAGTTCTATATTGGTGTGCGGGTTACCGGCAAATTCCGCTTTCTGCTGGAAGAGTAGGGTGCCGGAACAATCGTTTTCCAGCATACCTTCAAAATACACTTCCGTCTTGGGGTTTTTGTAGGCGATATTTTCACCAATCGTCCCCAGTTGGGTATCGAATTGGAAGCGGTATTTGGGGGAATCGTAAAGGATGTAGTCATTGGCCCTGAGATAGCGGGCGGCCAGAGTGATAGGCGAGATGAAGTACCGGTTGTTGCCTTTCTTGACTACCATGAAGACCCTTTCGATATTACTGTTGATCGCATTGACCAGTTTTTCATCAAATACCGCATTACTGCATTTGATCACCTGAGCGGGCGGAAAGTCCTGGGAAGTTGTACTTTCTGTGCCTACTTCCAGGATTACTTTCACTCCCGGGCTGGTGTTGACATGATATACGATGTATTCACTTTTATCGTTACCATTGAGTGAGACATACTCCAAGCGGTCCATACAAGCCGGGTCATAAAGGATGTAAAGACTGGCAGCGTGTGCAGAGGCACTAAAAAGAAGCGTGAAAAAAAGTGCCGGAAAGAATTTTTTCATGTTGGATCAATTTATTAGCATGCCTGAAACCAAACCAGAGCTTATCCTGAGCAAGCTCAAAACCTTAGTAAGGTAAATGAAATCAGTAACTTATGCAAGTTAGCCCCGGAATTGGAGCTCCTTATACATTCGTTAAACGGAGGATACAACAAAAAGATTGCATTTTTGTGCATTTACTGAGGGGAAGGCCGATTATTTTTCACAATGCCCATATTAACTGCGTACAACACTAACTCTGAAGCAGTATTGAATTTCAGTTTTTTCATGATATTTTTCCGGTGGGTATAGACCGTATGGGTACTTAAGTTGAGCCGGCCGGCGATCTCCTTGGCAATTAACCCCTGGGCGATCAGTTGGACAATTTCGACCTCTCTGGGGGTAAGAGGGGTGGTATTGCAAAGTTCGCTGCCATTGTTTTTGGAAAAGGTCTTTTCCAGCAGGAAATCCAAAACCTTGGTGCAAAAGAATTTTTCTCCTCGGGCCGTTGCTCTTATTGCGTCAATGATCTCGTCTTCCCCGCAGGCCTTTGTCAGATAACTGTTCACGCCCAACTCCAGAATATCATAGATGTTCTTTTTATTGTTATCGGCGCTTATGATGAGGATGTTGGTGCGGGGTGCGGCGCGCTTGATCTGCTCAACGGTAGACTGACTGAAGTTTTCCGGTTGGTTGTAATCGAGAATTACAACCTGGGGGGTAAAAGTCTTTATCTGTTGAAGTAATTGTTGCTCCTTTGTGGCTTCAGCAACCACCTTGAACTGTTCTTTGCTTCGGATGAGGTGTCTTAACCCTAGCCGGACAAGATACTGAGAATCAGCAAGAATGATAGATATTGGCCGCATTGGTATATGAAATGGTTGCTTGGCGAAATTAACGATCTAGCTCCATTCCAACAAATTTATTTAGACTTAGTTTAGATAAGTGTGTGCTGCCTGCGGCTTAATCTTTGTTTTCGTAATCATACGTTGAAGAGGAATATTCGGGGTTGAACTCCTGCTGTTCCGTTACCTGCCGGAATTGCACCCTCAGGTTATACCGGTTGTTCATCCCCTTGATAGCCGGGGTGAACATGGTATTCATCAATTCGATGGCCTGCGTTTTGGCCTTGTCCATGATGTCGCTGTCCAGCGCTTCCCTGCGGAATTCCCCGCGAAGTGCATTGAAGTTCTTGTTGAGGTCGATACTTTTTACTTCGCGCATCCAGCCAATATCCAGCTTGTCGATCTTGGGATAAACCTCGTGAGACAGGATCGTCGGTTCGGGTAAAGTGACGGTGACGATGCCCAGTTTGGGATTCAGGCTGATGTCGAAGTAATCGGTCAGGCGAAAACCGACTTTTAATATGCTAATGGCGGATACCTCTATATCGGAAGAGGAAACAGCAAAGCCTAATACCCTGGTTTGCAGTTGTTTATTCAATCCCTTTTTATCCCTTACTTCCATGGTGGCCAATTCGGCGATCGCTTTTTCCACTTTTTCCTGCAGCAAGCCCCGGGACCGGCTGAAATCCTCTATGGCGGCTCTTTCCTTAAGGCGGCTCAGCAAAGGATTGAGTGCTTCCTGCATGGCCACACCACAGGGCGTATCCACACTTTGTCCCTTGGCATAAATACTCCCCCCTTTGGTGGGCACTAGTGTAGTCATGATCTGTGTGACCAGAAAGCAGGTATACTTGGCTGCCACTTCCTTTAGTACTTCGATGGCATTGGAGCCTTCATTATCGTACCAGGTCTGGTATAGGTTGGAGGTGGTATCCTTCAACGCCACAAAATCATGGAAATAGAGGTTGCGCAGGTAGGGGTGGTGTTTTTCATATTCTTCCTGCAATCGCCCTTTATCCTCCTCACTGAGGCCCATGCGGTTGGCGACATGATAAAGGATGGACAGGTTGATGTCGTACACCAAATTGTTGAATTCCTTCCGGTAACGATGCGGGTTGGATAAGATCGCCAGGGCATTCTCTTCATCGATGTTGATCTTGAAGTCGGAAGGGACATAATTGACCTGTAGCTCTTTGGGTATATTAGAGTAACCGGGAGGCGAGACGTACTTTTTATAAAGGATGATGGCGATCAGGCTAAAGGCCACAATGAGTAAAAAGGCCCTTAGTGTATTTCTGGATCCCGTGGGATTGGGAATGTCTCGGCGTGCCATATATTTGTTTTTCTCAAATTTAAATCAATACTGCCTGACTCTTTGACGTAAAAACTACAGGAAAGGTTCTTTTTTAAGGAAGTTCTTAGCGTCAAAAGTGTGATTCATAGTACTCGACTACCTTCTCGTCGGTAATGATATCCTGCATTCGGATCGGTTGTTTCAGCACGATACCCTCCAGGCTGCGGCAACGGCTGAGGGCCACATAGGCCTGCCCGTGTTCGAAAGCGCCCCGGCCAAGGTCGATGATGGCCTTGTCGAAGGTCTTACCCTGAGATTTATGGATGGTGATAGCCCATGCCAGTTTTATTGGAAATTGCCGGAAAGTGCCAATGGTTTCCGTTTCGATCTTATCAGGATCAGTAAGGCTGGGTTGGTAGCGCAGTATTTCCCACTCCATTGGGCCGACTTCAATGCGGCGGATCTGCCCGCCTTCTTCCTGTACGGTAACCGTAATCGTGTTATCGTCCATATCCACGACCATACCGATAGTGCCGTTGACGAACTGTTTCTCCGGGTCATTCTTGATGAACATGACCTGAGCGCCGAGTTTGAGCCGCAGCGCCGGCTCGGTAGGGTAGAGCTTGGGATTGAAATTGCCGGTGGTGCTGGCTAGATAGAGCCTTTCCGGCAAAGGAATCTGCCCCAGTTCTTTGTTGTTGATAGAGTCGACGGTGGCGTTTCGGGCGGAGAGGGTGATGTAGAAATCTTCTGGTTCAAATTGGGGCAGGCAGCGGTTATTTAAGTCTTCCAGGTCATCGTAATCGACGCGGTTCAGCCGCACAGCTTCCAACAGGCGGAGAAAATGGCGGTTTTCCTGCCGGTATACTTTTTGCAGCTCCATCTTTTCCATAACAAAAACATCTTCCTGCATGGCACGGGCGGAAAAGAAATAAGGCGAGTCGTATTCCGACTGGAATCGCATGGCTTCCAGATCGTTGGCAACTACCGGGGGCAATTGAAACAAGTCGCCAAAGAACACAACCTGTACGCCGCCAAAAGGCAACGGGACATCCCGGTTGATGCGCAGAAACCAGTCGATGTTGTCCAGCAGGTCGGCTCGTACCATGGAAATCTCATCGATGACTAACACTTCCATATTTTGATACAACCGGCGATTGCGGCGTTTTTTTATTTCGGAGAGGGCCAGCGGCCGGGGCGGGAAACCAAAGAAAGAATGGATGGTCTGTCCCTTCACATTCAGCGCGGCGATGCCGGTAGGGGCCAGAACGACGACTTTCTTGCGGGTAGTGTTGCGGTACAGCTGCAACAAGGTAGATTTGCCGGTGCCGGCCCTCCCTGTGATGAACACATTCTGCTCTTGCTTTTCGATCCGGTCTAGCGCGTATTTGAAATCGGGGCTGAGTTCTAACGGTTTTTTGTCGATTGCCATGGGTTATTACTTCACGACCTGAATGATCCGTGACATCTGTTCCTCTCCAATTTGTAACTGAATAATGTATTGGCCAGCGGGTAGCGCCTGAACATCCAAAGATTCAGTATGCTGGCCTTGTACATTGTTCACAACGATGCTCTGCAGGAAAATGCCTCTAAAATCGAGCAAACTCAAAACCAGGTTTTCTTTTTTCTCTAGATTGATATTGACCGTTGTACTAGTACGCGCAGGGTTTGGATAGATTTCTAACGCAACCCCTTCAATTACATTTTGCTCGTCAACATCGGTTGTAGCACAATCCGGGCTACCTTGCGCTTCACACCACCTCGCTTCAAATTCCTGTAAGTATATGTTGGCAACATTTGCATCGTGAACAATCAATGTATTTTCATCATTACTATTTTCTGCTCCAGCCGACCAGTTGTGTGACCCCAAAACAACCTGTGGGTCAGAATTTACATCGGTCGCATCAATAATACAGTATTTGTGGTGGGTCTGAACAACATTATTATCTTCTGTTACATTGACACCCTGATTGACTAAATAGTCAAATTCAGATCCCTGGCTATTCACTTGATCGATAATTCCACGTACCGCAACACCGCTATTGTGCTCGCTTAACACTGCGGTTCCTAGTTCATTATTTGTAAATACCAACAATGCAAATTGAAGATCGGTGTCTGCACTTTCAATTGCTTTAGCAATACCAATAGTTGTATTATCCGAAGGGGAGAAATAAGATTCCATGAGTATATCATTGACTAAAAACGTGTGGGGGGTATTATTGGTCTTATCTGCTCCAAATAACACACTAAAAACGCCTGGTGAAGGGCCATCTGTACCCCACATTTCTTCAAATTCTAAGGTATAGGCCTTAGCCAATGCCTTGTCTTGAATAAAGACCGTGCTATTAAAATCAGTTGCCAGGTTATTATCTGTCATGTTGGTAGAACCCGTCATCACCCATGAATTATCATTATCATCTGCATCAAATACAAAAAACTTATTGTGCATTAATCCATCTGGATTTCCTCTTAGTATGCCAAATGGCGGAACAGGGTTTTGCAGTGCCAGGTTAGCGGTCTCATTATCTGCAACATATCTGACGACAACACCTCTATTATGAGCAGCCGTCAAGGCAGCAACAATTGTCGTTCTGTTGATATTGTATATAGCGCAATCAATAGAAACTTGAGCCGCATTTATCCTATTAATGATTTCACCCTCAATTGCCGCACCTGTTGTTCCGGTAGGGAAACTACCCGTTGAATAGCTTGGGTCAACGCCGCCAGTAAAGTATATTTTCATGGTACCAGAAGAAGTAGAAGCAGTACTGAAAATTTTCTGCGTCGATGTCACTGTTGATGTCCCATTATTGGAAGACACTTCAACATAGTAGAAAGTAGCTGGTTCCAGGCCTGTAACATCCAAGCTATGGGTAGTTGTTAGAGCGGGCTCATCAAGCATTTGATCCAGATTAGTTGCTGATGTACCGTATCGAATAGTTGAATTGGCGGCTACGTTCGTTTCCCAGCTCACTGTAAAACCATTTGTTGAAAGATTGGTTTGAGCTGGAGCAGATGTCAAATAAAAATCGTCGGCGATCTCTAAATCGTTAACGTCTCTAGGTAACAATTGATAGATTGAATTGAACTGGGATGCTATGCCGGTTAGGTTAACGGTAGCTAAAGGAATTTCAGTTCCAATCAAACTGTGGCCTGTACGAACATAAATTTCTGACGTTTCTCCATTAGCTGTGAATTCATAATTTCCAACGGAGAACAAACTACCACCAGCTGTGAAATTAACACCATTGATTTGAAGTAATCTAGCTTCGGTAGCTTCGCCTATGCCACCTGGCGTAGTCACCAAAGCCGCTGGCAATGGATTATTCGAAGAGATTACATTAAATGACATCACCGGATCTATTTCGAGCAATCCATTATAATCCTTAAGGACACCTGTTACTTCTATCAGGTCACCTCTATCCACAGCGTCAGGAAAACCAGCTGCAGATCCCGTTCCTGGATATACAGCTATAGCTCCTGTCTCATCTTGTATATATCTGATAATTCCTAAACCGTCACCATTGGTTGCAATTCCCTGTATGGTCACTGTGGTGCCTTGAGGCATGCTTCTTGCATCTGCTATATCATCCTGAGCATAAGTTAAGCTAAAGCTTAAAGAGACAAGAAGGGAAAGTAATATTCTAAGCATTTTATATTTTGTTTAATGTATAGTACCTAATAAGTTCGTTAAAAACTAGCCTGCAATGATAAGCTCCACCGGCGTCCCTGTCCATAAAACACAGAAGCAGATTTTGCATCAAAGTCATTAAAACTTGGTGAATTGAAATCATCATTATCTCTGGCATCCGTCAAATACAAAGCATCAAATACATTCAATACATTGAGTCGAACGTTCATAGCCACTTTATTCCATTTGAAAAAGTAGCCCGTGTGGAAAGAAGACAGATAATAAGAAGGCATTCGCCAGGATTCTCTTCCGCCATTATCACCCTGAAGGTTTTCTGGTTGAAAATCAGCATAATTATTATCAAAAAATGTCGTATTCAATTTTACATAAAAATCTTTGATGGGCTCATACCTAACCTGTCCGCCAATCTGAAATTGAGCAGCATCACCAACATGTACGCCAGCAGCATCAAACTCATAAGTATAAGCAACACCATTAGGCAATACACCTTTAACGGTCTCTCCAGATTGCCATGTCCAATCACCAATCGATGCTAAGCCTTCAATAGATAAATTAGGTATAGGTTTGAATGCAAAGTCAATTTCAATGCCTTTATGCAGGGCATCAATACCCGGAATATTAACCGGTATCCGATCTGATTCCGGGTCGCTTTCATCTTCGGCTATCGTCGGTAAGCGATCTAAAGGTTTGTTGCCCCAAATGGTATAATAAGTATTCACGTTAGCAGAAAAACGCCTGCTTTTGTAACTATACCCGACTTCGAAAGCCCGAATATCTTCGTTTTCATAGTTATTGGCCACTTGTGCATCGACGTCAGTTGCCCAGAAGTTGGTTATGATGACGTTTCTGTAGGGCTGTGCTTTATTCAAAATCCCGGTGTTAAAAAACAGGCTGTTTTGTGTATTAAACTTATAGGTTGCACCTAATTTAGCGGTATAAGTTTGCACATCAACAAATGGGAGTTCGAATTTTGTGAAATTATTCACAAAACCATATTTAGCATTCGCTACTGATAAATTCACAAAGGAAGCCCAGCGATTTTTTTTGAACTCTAACAATCCGAACGCCCCCATAGAGCGTACTTTACCGGTATAATTATACTCATATTTATCGCCCACTTGATAAACGGGACTGTTAGGCGACACTTGTCCTTCTTGCCAGCCCGAGCCACCTAGCAAATCATATACTTCTCTAAAATGATCACCATCATAAGACCGGCCATCAACGCCTCCTGACAAAGTCATATTTGCATTTATATTATAACGTAGTGTCGATAGGATACCATACCAGAAATGATTATTCCTGTTCGACCTAAGGATGGTATTTGAAATGCCATCAGGATTAAAAAGAGTAGGCTGATTATTTAAAATAGTTTGCTCTATATCTAGTTGATCATCTTCCGTTTTTGGTATAGAAGCACCTTCCGGAGCTACACCTCCACCATCACCAATAGATAAATAGGCAATATTCGACCAAAACAATTTATCACTTGCCTGCCAACTATGACGAAGACTAAATTGAGGTTTGTGGTAATAATTTTGTCGGGTATTTAATAACTTTCCATCTCTGTATCCCCAGGCATCATTAAATCGGCGGCCTTTATTTTTTATGCTCAATTCCTCGATAGCAGACTGCGGAACCCCTATGCTAAGCGCATAAGCGGTATCCACCAAACCTGCTTCTGCCGAAAACGGCCTTTGCCCATGTTTTTGAGGCGCACCAAAGCCCGTAACACTTAATAAATGGTTCCCTAACTGCTTATCAATTCTGGCGTAATAGAAAAAGCCTTGCGTAAAATTACCGTCTACCCAACCGTCACCTTGTTTATATGATGAGGCTAGGGAAACGCCCCAACCATTTTTGAGCCTTCCGGTAGTCAAGCCTAGCGTTGTTCTCAGGTAGCCATTATTGCCAACTTCTTGCCTGATTCTAAGGCTTTTTTTAGCATCGATCCCCTTAGTGAGAATATTAATGGTACCACCAACCGCAGGTATTGATATTTTAGAAGCTCCTAATCCTCTTTGGACTTGCATGGTTTGGGTTACTAAGTCTAAACCAAACCAATTAGACCAGTACACCTCTCCGTTTTCCATATCATTAACGGGAATGCCATCCAACATCACAGCTACGTATCTTTGGTCGAACCCCCGGATCGAAATTCGGGCATCTCCATCACCTCCGCCGGCTTCTGTTGCATAGGCCCCTGGCGTAGAGTTCAATAGCATTGGAATATCCTGGGTTGCTAGCTCTTCTTCAATTTTTATACTGGGTATATTGGAAAAAGCGACAGGCGTTTCTCTTTCGATGGCAATATCGGCAGTCACTACAACTTCTTCCAGCACCAAACTAGACCTCATCGCGACATCGATCGTTTGGTCTCCGCGCATACTTACATTGATGTCTTGAGTAGCGTATCCAACATAAGAATACTTAATACTGTACTCGCCATTCTCCAAATCCAGAGAATATTTTCCATTTAAATCTGTAACTGCACCTGTGGTTCCAACGGTAATGGTGGCGCCAATAAGTACGTCGCCAGAAGTTTCATCTGTAACGACTCCTGATAAAGTACTTTTTTGTCCTAACAGTACAGAGCTAAAAAAACATAAACAAACACTCCAAATTATGGCCTTATTCATTAGCTTCATTTGTGTTAAGTAATAGGAGAAAGTGATCTTTAGAAGGCCTAGAAAGAAGGGGAATAAGTTATTCTTCAATGGTACAGGGTAGAGCCATACAACTGCTCTACCCTGTATTCAAAGTCTTTACTGTACGATTAATTTCTGAGTCGAGATCATGTTGTCAGCGAAATGCACCTTAACAACATAAACTCCTTTCGCAATTGATCCCAAACTAAAAGATACTGCTGACTGCGAATAGTTGTAATTTTCTGCCAAGACTGTTTGTCCCATTAGATTTACAATTTCAACTCTATCAATATTTTCATCAGCTTGGATATCAAGAGATCCAGCACTATTTGGATTAGGATAAACTTTAAATTCGATCGCATTGATGACTGATGTACCTGACACTGCTCCGGTTATACAGCTATACTGAACAGATTCCTGTTCTGGATGACATCCACTCTTGTGTATACCCAGGTAGCTAAAATCGTTTTTCCCATAGATAGTCCATTCTTCTCCTACAAAACTACCGCCCAAAGAAGAAATTACGTCAGATAATGTATTTCTACCAGTCATAACATTAGCATTTCTAACAATAGTCTTATCTTTAGTAATCCATCCCCCATCTTCAGTAATCCAAGCATCTTGGGGCATACTCCAATTCTCTGGGTTTTCTCCTATAACACCGATAACGTCCAGAATATTAGACCCATCAGTTGCTATAGTAGTTCCTGTTATCAGTGCCATTGCATCATTTCCATTAAAATACATGGCATTATTCGTTTCATAATCGGGGCAAAGGAAAGCGTCAGCTTTGCATTGAAGATCATATTTTTCATTGTATTCTGTTCCAAAAAGAGCATTCCCATCCTGGTACTGAGGGCCCAATAATGGCTCTCCTGTTTCTTCATCTATGACGACTTCTCCCGTTACCGCATCAAAAATGGTGTCAATAAGATTGTAACCATTCCAGGCTGGCTTATCAAATTGAGAGTCCCAGTCCATTGTATCTGTCAAGTCAACTACTACTACAAAAACATCACCTGCTTCCAACATCTCATTTGGTAATGATATGACCTTATCGCTTCCAGCGGTTGTGCTACCGTTTGAGAAACGAACGATAGAGTAGCTAGAAAGATTGATGGCGGCATCTGTTGGGTTATAGATTTCTAACGCCTTATTATTGGCATATCCTTCAACGTACTCTGAGAAAAAAAGGTCATCACACTGTGCATTTGCGGTCACAGCGAATAACAAAAGGCAAAAAAATGGTAAGAGTTTATTCATTTACTTGGCATTTAAGATTTTAAGAAAAAATTATAGATATAAATCTCAAAAACAGGAAAACAAAGGTAGTGATTTTTGATTTTAAAAGATATACAGAGCCTGTTAAGCTTATGTTTTGCCTCAAAAATGACATAGGCTTACTGCGATGTAGAACAGTAGTGTTTTCCTTCTTTAACAAATCCGGTGGCCAGTTCGAATCACCGGATTTGTCAAGTAACCAGTTTTTTAAGCGTATATTTGAGTTATGACCATGCCAGAGAAAAAAGCGAAGCCCTTTTACTTCAAGCAATTCACGATCCATCAGGACCGATGCACGATGAAGGTAGGCACTGATGGCGTGCTTCTTGGCGCCTGGGCTGATACGGAAAGTACTGCTCACATCCTGGATGTGGGGACGGGAAGTGGCCTCATTGCCATTATGCTGGCTCAAAGAGCGGCACAGGCCAATATCCATGCTGTAGAAGTAGACCAAACTGCGGCCGGGCAGGCCCGCGAAAACATGGAGGCATCCCCCTGGGCCGGGCGCCTGCAGGTCTTTAATATGGCTATTCAGGACTATGCCCGGTCTGCTTCCACTCATTATGACCTGATCGTCAGTAATCCGCCTTTTTTCTCCGGAGGCACCTTTTCGCACAACCAGGACCGCAATAGCGTACGACATACTGTAAAGCTTCCTCACGGAGACCTTTTATCGGCGGTACGCAGCTTGCTGTCGCCACAGGGGCGGTTTTGCCTTGTGTTGCCCTACATTGAAGGCCTTCGTTTCCAGGAGTTGTCTCAAGATTACCATTTAAACTGTACCCGGGTAACGGAAGTAATGCCTACAAAGGATAAGCCTGTAGAGCGCCTGCTCATGCAATTCGAGCGGCAGGCCAAAACAGTGGAAAGAGGCAGCCTTGTCATTCAGCACAAAAAGAGAAATGCCTGGACAGAGGAGTATATTAAGCTGGCGGGAGAATTTTATTTAAAGATGTAGCTATTGACAAATAGGAAGCAGGTAAAAGAAAAACGGGAAATGAACCGATCATTTCCCGTTTTTCTTTTTGACTTTCGTCAGCTCTCTTCTTTCTGCAATTCGGATTCAGTTTCTGTCAATATTTTTTTTGCCGCTTCCAGGATGCTGGTATCCTCCAGATGAACTATACCACCATGGGGCCCTGGTTGGATGTGTTTATCTGCAATATCGCCTTCGCCGAATTTATTGGCTCCAAAATAGTTGCGTACGGTCTGCTCGCTCAGGTTCAATTCTTTGGCAATTCTGTGAATGCTGCCGGTAGGCAGCTTGTGCTTGATGGCTCGCAGCTCCTCGAATGTAATATTCATCGCTGAAGAAATTTAATTAGGAAATCAAAGGATAACAATCCTCTTATTTGATAAGCAGAAGAAAGTTAATCCTTTTTCCAAAAAAATCAAAAAAAATGGAAAGATGCTTAACTAAATTTTGACAGCAGGATGACGGATAAGGCAGCGAGCACTCAAAATGCAAAAAGGCTGTGGGGGAAAGTGTTTGGCTTAAGTCCTGTCCTACAGCTCTTTAAGTTGCCTTTCGATCACTCATTCAATTTGGCGGTGACTTCAGAGGAGGCGGAGGCATTTTCTTTACCAGCCGTTTGAGCGGTTGACTTTTCTTCCACGCCTTCCGTTTCTGTTTTTTGTTCCGGCCATACCACACTCGGGCAGGAGAGCATTTGTTCTACCGTTGAACCTGGCTTGGGGAAGGGAGCATTAACATAGTCAGCCAGCGGTTCCTCCTCTGTGAGTTTTTGCAGAAAAAAGGCAACAATAGGTAGGCCGGTATTGGCGCCTTGTCCCAGGCGGAGGTTCCGGAAGCGCACGGCTGGCGATTCGGCCCCTACCCAGGCGCCGGCTACGATCTTGGGAGTATAACCAATAAACCATCCATCTGAATGATTTTGGCTGGTGCCGGTTTTGCCGGCCAGTGGGAATTTCATATTATACCGATAGCGGATTCGGCGCGCCGTTCCCCGGTCGACAACGGCCTGCAGCATCTGGTTCATCATATCTGCCTCTTCTTCCCACAGGGGCCGCTCCCAATTGCAGGTGTCCTTTTTCCATTCATTGTCGATGAGCACTATACCATCCGGGGTCTCTATCCGGCGGATGTAGTGAAGGTCCGGGCGAGCTCCCTTTTTGGCAAAGGTGCTGTAAACGGTGACCATATCCCGGAGGGATACATCCACCGCCCCCAGAGCAATGGCCGGAACTGCCGGAATTTCGGTACTGATCCCCAGGCTGTGTGCCAGGCGGACAACATTGGAAGGGCGTGCCCGCATCATTACCTGAACCGATACGGTATTGACACTATTGATCAAGCCGCCTTCCAGCGAATAGTAACCGCCGTACTCATTAGTGGCGTTCTTAGGCATCCAGTACTCATATTGCGGATAAACCCTCAACTGGTTGGGGTAATAAGAGCAGGGGGCGACGCCCTTTTGGAGTGCGGCGGCGTATACAATTGGCTTGAAGGTGGAGCCCACCGGACGGGTGGATAAAATGTGGTCGTATTGAAAGAATTCGTGATTGATCCCGCCGACCCATGCCAGCACTTCTCCTGAATTGGGGTCCATTGCCAGAAAACCGGCGTTGAGCAGCCCCAGATAGAATTTGATAGAATCAATGGGGCTCATTTTTCGCAGTTCTTTTCCTCCTTTCCCGCTATAGATGTACATCTCGACCGGAATGCGGAAAACCGAATCAATGCCCATGCTGTCCAGGCCGGCACTTTTAAGTCCCTGGTATCGCGCAGACTGCCGCTTGGCCATTTCGAGAACGCCTTCCGTTTCCCAGGGGTCGGCTCCGTTTAAGTGTTGGGTAAAGTCTTTCTGCAGGCTTTGCATCTGTTCTGCAACTATGTCTTCGGCAATGGACTGCATCCGGGAGTTCAGGGTAGTGTATATTTTCAGCCCATCGGTGTACAGGTTGTAAGCCATTCCATTGGGCTTCCGCTTATCTTTGATCAATTTCTTGAGTTCCAGGCGGAGGTGTTCGCGGAAATATGGCGCCGGGCCTTTGTTGTGGGTGATGGGAAAATAGTTCAGCGATATGGGCTCTTTGACCAGAGAGTCTGCCAGGCGCTGGGACAGGAAGCCATATTTGGACATTTGGCCCAATACGAGGTTACGCCTTTCCAGGGCTTTCTGTGGTTGGGTGACGGGGTTGTACAGGGTGGTGGCCTTCAGCATGGCGACCAATACTGCCGATTGGGAAGGGGTCAGGCGGGCCGGGCTGGTATTGAAAAAACGCTGAGACGCGACTTTGATGCCGAAGGTGTTTTCACTGAAAGGAACCGTGTTCATATACAGTTCCAGCAATTCTTCCTTATGGTACAATTTTTCGAGGCGTATGGCGATGAATACCTCCTTTATTTTATTGATGATCAGAGAGTATTTGCCGTAATCTTCACGGGGATAAATATTTTTGGCTAATTGCTGGCTGATGGTGCTTCCTCCTCCTGAAGAACGCTCCCGCTTTAACAATGTCTTAAAAAATACTCTTGCCCAGGCCCGAAAGTCTATGCCATTGTGTTCGAAAAAACGCGCATCTTCAGTGGCTACCAGAGCGTGGATGAAATGGGGCGAAACATCTTTGTACCGGACGTTGCTTCGGTTTTCGAAATAGTAACGGCCCAAAATGGTGCTATCTGATGCAAAAACTTCGGAGGCTACATAATGAGTAACTCCGGCCAAGTCTTCTTCCGTTGGAAGTTTGCCGAATGCTCCGGCGGCAACGCTGCTGATGAACGCTGTTCCGCCAATCATCGCAAGAACGAGGGAAATTTTGATACCTTTGACCGCCCATCCGGCAGCAGGATAGTCGATCCAGAAATTATACCAGCTGACTGCAAAGCGGCGCCTGAAATTGATCCATTTGTCCTTCATTGTATGTCTGTTTGATCATGGGATAAATGCGAAAGAACCTTTTCAGCCCTGCCTTTTACCAGCTCCTGGGCAAGGCTGAAAAATATTTCTTTAGTCGGGATGAAGGGCTTATCAACATTGAGGGGCTGGCTATTTGCGCCCTCTTTAATCTTTGCCTGCTGTGTTTTGACGTAAAATGCTTGGTTTGGATACAGGGGCTCAGGTAATTATTTGAAAATATTACAACTGAGTGCTTTATGATTTGATGATAATTGTGTTTTCGTCGGGATAGCCCGGGGTGGCCTTTTCATTTATCCTGCTCTCTGCATTGAGAGAACAGAGAATCGCATCAAGGGGAAAGTTGTAGAATTTGTGTATACTATTCTATACGGGTGAGTTTCGCCGTAAGTTCCATTTTCACAAAGGAATTTTAGGTTAATTTTTGAAGAAACCACGGATGTCTCTTTTGAGCCCTTACAGGCCCAAAAGAGACATCCTATCCATAGCATCTATCCGCTCGTTCTCGCTATCGGCCGGGTTCTGTTTCCTGGAGCATGATCACGTCCACTGCCGCTGCTTTTACCATATCGTTAAATGCAGGAATATCTACTTCTTTTAGCTGATAAAAGACAGCGAGTTGTTGGTCAACTTCCTTGGTAAGGGCTAGTTTGGCATCGTATGCCTGTTCGGTGGGCTTGAAGTCGCCAATGCCAACCAGAGAATTGAGGTGCGCCAGCTTATTTGTCAGTTTTATGGGATAGTTAAGCGGATCCTGGCCACTCCGGTTTTGGGTCTGATACAGCTCGTTTTCCACCATAGTCATAACAGAATCAATGGCTTTCGCCTTTTCCAGTAAGTCCTTTTTGCCATCATCTTCTTTCCACCGGCTGGTGAAGTGTTGCAGTTGGCCACGCACTTCCCGGATGTCAATAATTGCCTGATGGGCTTCAGAAACTTTTTTATTGACTTCCTGCATGAAGGTGAACTGAGCCTGAAGCTCTTCGGGCGTACTGCTGGAGCGGGGGTCTTTCTTTATTAAAAAAGGCCGTTCTATTTCTTCGCCCCCCATTTTCAACCTGACCCGATAGTTCCCGGGCCTTGCTTTGGGCCCGTTCAATCCGGCCCACCAAAGCACCATGCCTTCAAAATCTTTGCCCTTGGGGTAACGCATATTCCAGACGAAAAGGTTGGCTCCTTCTTTGACTTCCAGTTTATTTTCTTTCTCCTCTGCCTGGTTGCTAAACTCCCGGATCAATTGGCCATTCTCCTCGTGAAAAGAGAGTGTGATGAGGGCTGCGGAATCCTCCGGCATCTTTTTTATATAATAGTAGGCCATCACTCCACCCGGATGGTTCCTACCCGCATTTTTGGCCTTGGAGTTCTGAGCGCCGTCCATTCGGTAGGAATCAGCGGGTTGGTAGAGGAACATTTCTCTTTTTTCAACCTGATCGTTGAGCTGGTGCAAGGGGGTGAGGTCGTCGAGGATCCAAATAGAACGGCCTTGAGTAGCAGCAATGAGGTTGTTGTTTTTGATGGCCAGGTCCGTAATCGGAACGATGGGAAGATTCAGCTGAAACTCCACCCAGCTGGCCCCGTCGTCAAAGGAGATGTACAGGCCTGTTTCAGTGCCGGCATAAAGCAAGCCCTGGCGTCCGGGGTCGGCGCGGGCCACTCGGGTAAAATGTTCTTCATCGATGCCATTGACAATGAGCTGCCAGCTTTGGCCATAGTCCTTGGTTTTATACAGGTAGGGCCGGTAGTCCCCCATTTTATATCGAGTGCCTGCTATATAAGCGCCTCCCGGTGTAAATGGGTCGGGTTCGATACTGTTAATCATCATCCACTCCGGCATATTGGGAGGTGTTACATTCTTCCAGTTTTTACCCCCGTCACGGGAAAGGTGAACCAACCCGTCATCGGAACCAACCCATAGCAGGCCCTCTTCGTAGGGCGACTCGGTGGCGGCAAAAATGGTGCAATAGTATTCTACGCCGGTATTATCTTTAGTGATCGGGCCTCCGGAAGGCCCCAGCCGGGTGGAGTCATTGCGGGTGAGGTCCGGGCTGATCAGTTCCCAGCTTTGCCCTCCGTTGTAGGTTACATGCAAGTGATTGGAGGCAGCGTAAAGCTTGTTCGGATCATGCGGGGAGAAGAAAATGGGGAAGTTCCATTGAAAACGGTACTTCATGCCCTCCGCCCCGTACCCCATGGGGTTGTCGGGCCAAACATTGATGGCCTGACTTTCACCTGTTCGGTGGTTTTTCCGGGTCAGGAAGCCGCCGTAACTACCTCCAAAGACAACTTCATCGTCTTTGGGGCTTACCGCGATATGGGCGCTCTCCCCACCCGC
The DNA here is from genome assembly GCA_020436535.1 of Phaeodactylibacter sp. Taxonomy (GTDB): domain Bacteria; phylum Bacteroidota; class Bacteroidia; order Chitinophagales; family Saprospiraceae; genus JACJXW01. The sequence goes on along the minus strand of JAGQXQ010000110.1, from coordinate 37,439 downwards.
AGTGGGTTCCCAGTCCCGTTCAGAGATTGTACTTGATTCTGTACGGTGCAGGATACGGACAGTAGAGTTATCCTGTTGAGCAGCATAGATGCGGTAGGGGAAGTGGTTGTCGGTTGTAAGCCGGTAGAACTGGGCGGTTGGTTGATTGTGATAGGTGCTCCAGTTTTCCCCGCGGTCAAAAGAGACCTGAGCGCCGCCGTCATCGCCAATGATCATACGTTGGTTGTCCTCAGGAGCTATCCACAGGTCATGGTGGTCGCCATGCGGAGCTGAATAGGGCTTAAAGGTTTTGCCGCCGTCGGTAGATTTATGATATCTCACGTTCAAGACATAAACGACTTCTTCATCCTGGGTATCGGCGTAAATGCGGCTATAGTACCAGGCGCGTTGCCGTAGCGCACGGTCATCATTGATTTTCAGCCAGGTGTCGCCTCCGTCTTCAGAACGGAAAACGCCTCCGTCTTCCGCTTCAATGATAGCCCATACACGATTGGAATTCATGGGAGATACGGCCACTCCGATGATTCCCTTGAGCCCTTGAGGAAAGCCTTCTTTTTCGGAGAGGTTCAACCAGCTGTCGCCTCCATCGGTGCTTCGCCAGAGGGTTGAGCCTTCGCCACCGCTTTCCAGGGTGTACGGTGTACGGCGTACTCGCCAGGTAGAAGCGAAAATGACCCGGGGGTTGTTGGGGTCAAGGAGCAGGTCAACAGCGCCGGCGTCCGCGTTGGAGAAGAGTATGCGTTCCCAGTTTTTACCTCCATCTTTGGTGCGATACACCCCTCGTTCTTCACTGGGCTGATACAGGTCGCCCATCACAGCAGCATAAGCCAGGCTCGGGTTTTGAGGATGTATTCTGATGCGGGAGATATGCCGGGATTGTCGAAGGCCCATCTGTTCCCAGGTTTTGCCTGAATCCATACTTTTCCATATGCCATAACCGGAGGAAACATTGCCCCGAACCGTCTTTTCGCCTCCTCCTGCGTAGATCACATTGGGGTCGTATTCACTAACCGCCACTGCACCGATGGAGCCGCCAAAATAGCCGTCGGAAATATTATTCCAGCTTTGCCCTCCGTCTAAAGTGCGCCAAACACCTCCACCGGTGGAGCCGAAGTAGAAGAGGTTGGGCTTACCCGAAACGCCGGTAACAGCCGCCGAACGGCCACCCCGAAAAGGGCCGATATTGCGCCATTCCATAGCCTTATACAGCTTGGGGTTGAATTGAACGGTTTGTTGCGCCTCCTTTTTTGCCTGCTGGGCAATTAGTGGTTGTGCCCCTGACAGAGCTATTGCCAAAAGAGTGAAAAGCAGAGTCGTTGTTTTTTTCATGAATGATCGATTTTTCAAGAAAGGGAAATCTGGTCCGGGAAGTTAATTTTTTTCTGCCAGTTCTAAGAAAAAAAGCGCACCCGGGCAAACCAGGCGCGCTTTTGGGGCTGACAAAAGAAAGGGGGTAGAGCTTGTTTGTACGTTGCCCTTATTTGGAAGACAACGTGATCTTCTTGGTTACGGATCTATTGCCTTGCTGTATTTCCAGGAAGAAATTGCCTTTACCGTTTTGCGATAAGTTTACCTCATCTGTGAAATCTCCGGAGAAGTTGCCAAGGTCATATTGATAGATCATCCGGCCGGCGTCATTGAATATGCGTATGTTGGTGTCTCCACTACCAGCAAGGGTGAACTCCAGTTCAAAAAGATCTTTATTCTGCTCGACGGATAGCCCCTCCACCGCCAGGTTGTTGGCAGCTTTCAGGCTTATTCCTTTCTCCCTGTTTACCCTGGCAGCCTCATCGGAGCTGAGGCTTTGGACGTTGGCCTGCACCTCATCGGCAGCACTGAAAATAATGGTTTGCTCTTCTCCTTTTTTGAAATAGCGATCAAACCACTCTCCTGGCTGGGGAGCCACTTTGATCTCCATATGCATAGCTTCCTCTGGTTTGGTTTCGCAATAGGACTTGATCGGGCCATTTTTTTTCAGCTTTTGTCCATTCCTTACAAACTCAACTGTTATTTTATTGCCTACCTCCATGGTATTAATGGCGGTGCTAATGTCCTGCCAATCCAACATTCGGTAGCCATTGATCGCTATGATACGGTCTCCATTCTCCATTCCGATGGCTTTCGCTGTAGAATTGTCAATAATATTTACAGTGACCCCTTCCATTTCTTCCTCATTCATTTCGGCAGCACTGATGCCGAAGAAGGGGTCATTGCACTTATCCCTGGCTTTTGCTTTGCTATCACTACGGGCGCTGAAGGTGACGTTGAGCGTACGGTTTCCCCCTTTGCGGTAAAGGTGAAGCGTAGCATTCTGATTAGGGTGGTATTTTCGGATGATCTGAGTCAGCGATTGTTCTTTTCCGGTACGATACTCATCGATGCCATAGATGTAGTCAAAGGGCTGAACTCTTGCCCGTTCAGCTGCACTGTTTTCCACCACCCGGCTGACATAACTGCCGTAGAGGTTGTCGAAGCCAAGTTTACGCGCTTTTTCTTTAGGAAGTTGTTCGGAATAGATGCCCAGAAAAGCTGGTTCCCTGTTTGTGTATTGGGCAGACAGGTGGTTTGCCCAAAGCAGGCAAGCCATGAGAATAGCAAAGTACTTCATCTTTTTGTTTTTTCTAATGGTGGGCATTGAGCGCTTTATCAGCCGCAGCTTCTAGAGGTTAAAGACAAAGAGGCTTGCTGAAAAAGGTTCACCCGTCCATCGGTAACACTTTTTTGTTAAATAAGGACTTGTATGCTGATGTACGACAAGCTTTGTTTACAGCCAGCATTTGCTGGCCTCCTCGTTGATTGTGTGTTGCAAGAAGCCAGGCGTACGTCAGTATAAGTTAAAAGCAACTTCATCACAAAAGACACTTTCTGAATTCAAAGGGTTGCTTCTTTGGCAGGGCCTGGCTGAGTGCTCATCAGGTTTTGACGAGCAGGAAAAAAACTTCATTCTTCTTTATTCAAAGCTATCTGCTAACTACCTTCGGAACAATTTACTCATTGACCCATTAAAAGCATGAGAATATTACGAATACTTTTAGCTATAACGCCGATCCTGTTCATAGTGGGGTGCAAAACGAAAGAGCCCGTTCGTCCGGCGGAACAATACGCGGCCCTCTTCGAAGAGCGCTTGTCCGTAATCAATATTCCGGTCGATATCAGCCTTCGGGAGCTGGAGCGTTCACTCAACCAACAGATGAACGGGCTCATTTATGAAGATAAGGACCTTAACGATGGGGACAATATGCGGGTACGGGCGGAAAAACGCCAGGATATACGCCTGGGTATTGACAGCCAACTTATTAAATATCGGGTGCCTTTGTCACTGTGGATTCAGTATGACCTGGGCATCAGCAAGGTGGAGGCGGAAGGGGAACTGTCCATCGATTTTAAAACGGCTTTTGCCATAACGGAAGACTGGAATATCATTACCGTGACGGAGGTTGTACGTCATGACTGGCTGAAAAAGCCGCGCCTGAAAATGGGCGTAGTGAGCCTGCCTATTGGTTTTATTGCCGATCTGGTTTTAAAAAACAGCAAAGCAGCGTTGACCCGAAGCATTGATGACCTGGTGCAGGAACGATTCAATCTGAGGGAACTGGTCGGCGAAGCCTGGGGGAAAATGTATGAGCCTATGCTGGTATCGGAGGCCTACAATACCTGGCTGGTCGTCAATCCTCAGGCAATTGGCATGACTCCTCTGGAAATGAAAGGGGATAAAATCAGAGGGACCATATTAGTGGAAAGCCAACCCCGGGTAAACATCGGCCGGGCCCCGGGAAACATCAGGCCACAACCACTGCCCAACCTTCAGCTCCGTCAGGAGGCCGGCGATGATTTTACCATTCATATAAATACTGAGATATCCTACGAAGAAGCGGAGCGTATTGCCAAAACCCAACTTCTGGGAGAAACCTTCTCGCAGGGCAAAAGGTCGGTCACGGTGCAAGGCCTGGAACTCTACGGGCAAGGAAACAAGATTGTTGTCAATACAGTTTTATCAGGCAGTTACAATGGAAGTATTTACCTGGTCGGCAAACCCAATTACAATTTCCGCAAGAATACCATTGAAATTGAAAAGCTCGACTACGAACTCAGCAGCAGGAATTTTCTGCTCAAATCGGCCGGGTGGCTGCTGAAGAGCACCATGAAGAACAAAATAGAAGAGAATATGAATTTCTTGCTGGACTACAATCTTCAAGAAATGCAGGCTCAGTTTCAGGAACAGTTAGAATCATTTAAAATTTCAGATGATGTCACTCTGAAAGGAGAACTTAAGGATATTTCTATTCAGAATGCCTTCCTGGCTCCGGAGGCTATTATTGTAGACCTCGCTTTAAGCGGGCGCTTAAACATTAATGTCAACGGGCTCAATTGATGCCGTTTAGCTATTATTGCTTTTCCATTATCAGAAAACGTTCTTTGCCGGCTTCATTCATTTTCAGGACCAGAGAATCGGCAGTCAGCTTTACGATCTCCACCGCTTTTTCCGTCGAGGCCTGGTTAAGCGTATCGGTCGTGTATAAATACTTGGAGTCGATGTAATAAACACCGGCCTCTTTGTAGTTGAGGGTGCTGGAATAGATATATCCCTTATCCTCAAACGATATCTTTATCTCCTTGGGATCAATATTGATGGGGGAGCCCTCCTCGATGACGGCAATCCCAGCCCATTGTCCTTTTATCAGGCTTTTATCCACAGGAGAGCAGGCTGCCAGTAGCAATAGCAGAAAAAGATATGCTTTGAATGATTGATTCATTTCCTCTTGAGTTGTTATTCCTTCTTAAAATCACTTATCTGGTGCTTAGGTTGTAAAGCGCTGCAAATTTAAGAGAACCTTAAAAATAAACAACAAAAGCCACAGCAATGCGCTGTGGCTTTTGTTGTTTGAAAACGAATTGAGGGTTAGGGTAACAAAGGAATAAGCAAAAGGAAAGCAACTGCCCCCGCCAGGAAGCCAAGCAAAGCAAGCCAGGCAATTTTTCGGAGGTACCAGATGAAGTCGATGCGCTCCATCCCCATAGCTGCTACCCCCGCAGCGGAGCCAATGATCAGCATGCTTCCACCTGTACCTGCGGAGTAGGCAATGAATTGCCAAATCTTGGCATCCATCGGCAGGTCATACATACCCATTGAGGCGGCGACCAGCGGTACGTTATCAATGATAGCGGAAGCAAAGCCCAGTAGGATGATGACGACATCCTGGTTGGGGATCACCTTGTCGAGCCATTCAGCTAAATAGCGCAAGGTGCCCACCTGTATTTCGGCGCCTTCATGCATGACTGTTCCGAATACCAGGCTTTCCAGAGCCGCAACGGCCAGCAGGATGCCGAGGAAAAACAGAATGCTGGACATCTCTATCCTGGAAAGGGCTTTATGGGCAGAGAACATGTGCCGCCGGGATTCTGTGAAGTCTTCCTCGGGATGGATATATTCTGAAACCAGCCAGACCACCCCTAAACTTAGCATCATACCAATATAGGGAGGAAGGTGGGTTAATGTTTTGAATATGGGGACAAAGACAATGGCGCCCAGCCCCAGGAATAGCATGATCTGGCTGCTTAGTAACTTCTGTGCCTTTAAGTCGCCGGCGTCTTCATCTAAAGTTATTTCTCCTTTAAATGGAGGCAATAGGGTGGCAATAAAAGTTGGAAGGGCAAAACAAACGATAGAAGGAATAACGAGATGCTCGATCAGCCCTCCGGCGGAGACTTTATTGCCGATCCATAACATGGTAGTGGTCACGTCACCAATAGGCGACCAGGCTCCGCCCGCATTGGCTGCGATCACGATCAGAGAGACAAACCAAATACGCTCGTCCTTGTTGGTAACCAACTTCCGAAGCAGTGTGACCAATACGATGGTGGCTGTCAGGTTATCGATAATAGCTGAAAGAATAAAGCCCAATATACCCACTATCCAGAGTAATCTTTTCTTACTCTTGGTCCGGACATAGCTTTTCAGGACTTCAAAGCCCCGGTGCAGGTCGATGATCTCCACGATGGTCATAGCGCCAATGAGGAAGATCAGGATTTCGGCTGTTTTGCCCAGGTGGTGAAGCAAAGTGTTGTTGAACCCGTCACTCGGCCCCCCATGGCCTTCAGCCGCATGGCCACCTGCTCCTATCAAACTGAATACCTCCTCATGGGTATCTATAACGGACAACCAGCCGTAATTAAAGCCGACTGCGAGTAACGCCCAGCATAATGCCGCCATAATAAGCGCGGGAACCGTCTTGTCAAGGCGTAACGGATGCTCAAAGACTATGGTCAGATAGCCGAGAATAAAACAAAGAATAACTGCTGTGATCATGTGGATGTTCTTGTTGGTATTAACAGTTCTGTTTTGGCGCTTGAAGTCGCCCGGCAGCCCTAAAAATATAATTTTCTTACTGCTGTGCCTATCTTTTTTAGATAATTCTATAAAATGATCACTGGTGGAACTGTTTGTTCATTAATGCGTTTTGTGGTGTACAGCTTTTCCTTATTTTTGCAAGTTGAAGAAAGAAAGTATATAGAATGGTAAAGATCGGAGACGTTGAAGTTGGAGAATTCCCCTTATTACTGGCCCCTATGGAGGATGTCAGCGACCCCCCCTTTCGGGCCCTCTGTAAGGCTCAGGGGTGTGATATGATGTATACGGAGTTCATCTCCGTTGAAGGGTTGATCCGCGATGCCGACAAAAGTGTACAGAAACTGGACATCTACGACTATGAACGGCCAATCGGCATACAGATATTTGGCGCGGAACTGGAGTCGATGATGCGGGCGGCCGAGATCGTTGAAGAGGCTAAACCAGAAGTACTGGATATCAACTTTGGCTGCCCGGTAAAAAAGGTGGTCTGCAAAATGGCCGGAGCAGGCATCCTGCAGGATATTGACAAGATGGTGGAACTGACCGAAGCCGTGGTGAAATCCACCAACTTGCCGGTTACCGTGAAAACCCGCCTGGGATGGGATGACCAGACTAAATACATCGAAGAAGTCGCCGAGCGCTTACAGGATGTGGGCATCAAAGCACTGTCTATCCACGGGCGTACCCGCAAGCAGATGTATAAAGGGGAAGCCGACTGGACGCTCATCGGAAAAATTAAGGAAAATCCTCGCATCCATATCCCCATATTCGGTAACGGCGATATAGATAGCCCCCAAAAGGCGGCGGAATACCGGCAGCGCTACGGCGTAGACGGCATTATGATCGGCCGGGCCAGCATCGGTTATCCCTGGATATTCCGGGAGATCAAGCATTATTTCAGTACAGGAGAGCTGTTGCCGCCTCCTACTGTCCACGAACGGGTGGAAGCTACGATGGAACACCTGCGCCGTTCTCTGGAGTGGAAGGGAGAAAAGCTGGGCGTGCTGGAAATGCGCCGCCATTACACCAATTATTTCAGGGGGTACCCGGGCATTAAGGAATTTCGCAAAAGGCTGGTCTCTGAAGACGACCCGGCTGTCCTCTTTGAAGCCCTTCACGAGATTGAGGCACACTACAGCGAAATGGAGATTCCCGTATTGACAGGATGACAGGATACGCATGATTGGCAGGAAAGCGGCATTTCTTCCTGGACTATTATTTAGCTATAACAAAAGAGTTTACACTTGGTCTTTAACATCGAGCCACACGAACGAAAAGTCTTTGAAGTAATCAGCCGTGCTGCTGCCGAACTGGGTTACCCCGTTTACGTCGTCGGAGGATACGTTAGAGACCGCCTGTTGGCGCGGCCTTCTAAAGACATGGACATCGTTTGCGTGGGGAGCGGCATCCGCCTGGCTCAAAATGTGGCGGCCCTGCTGAGGCCCATCCCCAGGGTGACCGTATACAAGCGCTTTGGCACAGCCATGCTGAAACACCGGGATATGGAAATTGAATTCGTCGGCGCCCGAAAGGAATCCTACCGTTCCGATTCCCGCAAGCCGACGGTGGAAGAGGGGAGCCTGGAAGACGACCAAAACCGGCGGGATTTTACGATCAACGCCCTGGCGGCCAGCCTCAACGAAGAGGACTACGGTTCGATTATCGATCCCTTCGACGGCCTGGAGCACCTGGAAGCGAAGCTGATCAAAACTCCTTTGGAACCAGGAAAGACTTTTTCCGACGACCCTCTTCGCATGATGCGCGCCATCCGCTTTGCGACTCAGCTTGGTTTTTCCATCGACCCGGAAACCTTTCAGGCCATCGGCAAATACCGCAACCGGATCAATATTATTTCCAGGGAACGCATCACCACTGAATTCAACAAGATCATCGAGGCGGATGAGCCTTCTGTCGGATTTAAACTGCTCTTCGACACGGGCCTTCTGCAACTGGTTTTTCCGGAGGTGGCCGCCCTGCAGGGCGTCGACGTCCGCAACGGCCGCGCTCATAAAGACAATTTTTACCATACCCTCCAGGTGCTGGACAACCTAAGCCGGAAAACCCACAATCTCTGGTTGCGCTGGGCTGCCCTGTTGCACGACATTGCCAAGCCTCCCACCAAACGCTTTGACCCCGAACAGGGATGGACCTTCCACGGCCACGAGGCGCTCGGCGCCGCCATGGTGCCCCGCATCTTCAAAAAGCTGAGACTCCCCTTAGACGCCAAGATGAAGTACGTGCAGAAGCTCGTCCGCCTGCACCTGCGCCCCATCAGCCTAACCAAAGAGAACATTACCGACTCGGCTATCCGCCGCCTGCTTTACGACGCCGGCGATGATATCGACGACCTCATGTTGTTGTGCGAGGCGGATATCACTTCCAAAAACCCAAAAAAAGTGGCGCGCTATCTGGAAAATTACGAGATGGTGCGCGACCGCCTGAAGGAGGTGGAAGAAAAAGACCACCTGCGCAACTGGCAGCCTCCCGTTTCCGGCGAGTTGATCATGGATGTTTTTAACATTCCTCCTTCCCGGGAAGTGGGCATCATCAAAAATGCCATCCGCGAGGCTATACTGGATGGAGACATCCCTAATGAATATGAAGCTGCTTACCAGTTCATGCTGGATAAGGGGAAAGAGATAGGGTTGAAGGCGTACCACAATAAAAATTGAAAGAAGGGTTCACTATTGCGGTGGATGATTTATATCCGGCGCTCAATGGGGACTGGTACGTCATCTGTGTTCAGAAAAAAGTGGCCGGGATAAGTTGTCAATAAATCTTATCTTTAACAGGATAATAAAGCACTCACTATAATAATTATAATGAGGAAGTTCCTGGCCATTAACCGGTTGAAAACCAAAGCGCTTAGCATCCAGTTGTTGACTGCTTTTCTGTTTTTCTCGGGTTGCAAAGGCCCGCTCGAAGAGCAAAAACAGTTTCTTATCGGCTTCTCCCAATGCACCAGCGGGGACGCCTGGCGCAAGGCCATGGAAGAGAGTATGGAAAGAGAACTGTTGCTTCACCCCGGGCTCAGAATAAAAATAAAAGACGCCAAAGGGAACAGTGAGTTGCAGGTGCAGCAGATCGGGGAACTGATCGAAGAAGGCATTGACCTCCTGATTGTCTCTCCCAATGAATCGGACCCCATCACTCCGGCTGTGGAAAAGATTTTTACCGATGGAATACCTGTCATTGTCATTGACCGCCGGACCAGTTCGGAATTGTATTCCGCTTACGTTGGCGCCGATAATTACCAAATCGGGAAGATCGCGGGCAAATACGCCATCAATTTATTAAAGGGGAAGGGCCGGGTGCTGGAGATATGGGGGCTCAAAGGCTCATCTCCAGCCCGGGACCGGCACCGTGGATTCAGGGATGCGCTGCGCGGGTATCCTGATGTGATCGTGGCGGACAGCGTCCATGGACAGTGGTTGAAAGAAGTGGCGGAACAGGAAGTAAGGCAATTTTTGGAAGAAGGGGCGCCGAAGATAGACATGGTGTTTGCGCACAATGACGTGATGGCGCTGGGCGCCTATAAAATATTTAAGGAGAAAGGCATAGGTCAGGATGTCCGTTTTTTGGGAGTCGACGGGCTGGCAGGCAGCACAGGAGGGGTTCAGTTTGTTGCCAAAGGTATTTTGGACGCCACGTTTCTATATCCAACCGGAGGAGAAGAGGCTATCCGGATCGCCGGAAAGATTCTGAGGAAAGAGGCTTATGAAAAGGAGAATATCCTGCCGACTACAGCCATTGATTCCTCTAATGTGCAAATCCTGCAATTGCATGAGAACCGGATACAGGAAAAGCAAAAAAACGTCAAAGACCTGGGAGAAAAAATTGAAGAGCAGCGAAGGATTTATCAAAACCAAAAAGTAGTGCTGTACCTGCTGAGTTTTGCATTGCTGGTAGTGGCCATTCTGGGGGGCTTGTTTGCATACAACCTTCGGGAGAAGAAAAAGATCAACAAGCACCTGAAGGAAAAAAACGAGGAGATACTCGAACAGCGGAATCAGATCATTGAAATGTCGGAAGAAGTGCGCCGGATATCCAATGCCAAAGTCAACTTTTTCACCAATATCTCTCATGAGTTTAAAACGCCCCTGACTTTGATCCTGGGCTTTGCGGAAGATTTGCTTCCTTCCCAAAAACTGAGCAAGGATGTTCAGCAGGCTATTCTTCTCATTAAAGAAAATGCTTTTCGGTTGTTGCGCCTGGTTAACCAACTCATGGACTTCAGAAAGATCGAAAGCGACAAAATGAAAGTCAGGGCAAGTAAAAATGACCTGGTGGACTTTATCCGCAACGTCATGAGGTCTTATGAGAATATGGCCCGGAAGTGGAATATCGACTTCTCCCTCATCACGCGCCACGAGCAACTTCCGGTTTGGTTTGACGCCAATATGATGGATAAGGTATTTTACAACCTCTTATCTAATGCATTTAAATTCACGCCCGAAGGTGGGAGGATACAAGTGTCCGTTTCGGTAGACCAACTGGATAACATCGTGCGGATTAAGGTAGAGGATAGTGGAAAGGGGATGGATGAAGAAGATGCGGCCCATGTTTTCGAACCATTTTACCAGGTAGAACACAAAAAGAAGGCGGGCACGGGGCTGGGCTTACCACTTTCTAAGGCATTGGTTGGATTTCATCATGGAGATATTTCATTGCAAAGCATAAAGGACAAAGGCAGCCGCTTTACGGTGGTTTTGCCGCTAGGAAAGGCGCATTTTACGGAGGACCAGTTGCTTTCCGCCCCCGATGAATCTTTTCTTAGCAACGATTACATGGGATATCCGGAAAGTGAACAGGGTTTCGAAAGCATGGCTGGTCTGGAGAAAGACGCGCCCAGGCACCAGTTGCTGGTTATTGAAGATGACGATGACCTTCAGTTTTTCCTGAAAAAGAAGCTGGGCTTAGCCTATGAAGTATTGGAAGCAGCGGATAGTGAAACAGGCTTGATCCAGGCCTTTGAGACTCTTCCCGATCTCATCATCTGTGATATTATTTTGCCGGGCTCCCGGATGGATGGCCTGGAGATCACCAAAACACTCAAATCCGACCTGCGTACCTCACATATTCCAATCATTCTACTCTCAGCGCGGTCTACCGTGGAACAGCAGATCGAAGGTACCCGGGCCGGAGCTGATGAGTACATTACCAAACCCTTCAATATCCATTTTCTCCAGGAAAAGGTCAAAAACCTGTTGCACAACCGGCAAATTCTGAAGGAGGCCTTTGGCAATGACCTGATCGACCTTCAGCAACCCTCCCAACTCAACCCGATGGACCAGGAGTTCATCAAAAATTTCGCAGCCTACGTAAACCAAAATTTTGACCGCCAGGATTTTAATGTTTCGGACATGAGCCGGCAAATGAACCTCTCCCGGTCACAACTTTACAGAAAGGTCAAAGCGCTCCTCGGGCAAAGCATTAGCGATTTCATTCAGAACACCCGTTTGAAAAAGGCGGAAGAACTACTGTTGGCGGGAGAATTATCGATTGCCGAAATAGCTTATCAGGTAGGTTATGCTTCGCCGGACTATTTCTCCACCGTGTTCAAGGCAAAATATAATGCCGCTCCTTCTCAGTTTAAGAAAGAATTGTTGGACAAAACCAATGATTAATGATACGGATTTGCCCTCGCCTTTTAAAATCTTATTGAGAATTTCTATCAGATTTGTGCAATTTTGATGCAACAATTGTCTGGATCAGCGCAACAATATCCAAGATTTATTGACTTTTTGTGATTCAAACACTAAGTTTAAAACATTGTTTTACAAGGATTTGTGTAGTCAAAATATAATGCAACTTATTTGAAGAAATTTGGAACGATCCTACAGTTTGGTCACGAGGCATTGTAGTAAATTTGTTAAAACGGAAAACATACAAAATGAATCACCGCAAAGTTTTTTTCTGGGCCATCACCGTCGCATTAGCCGGTTTCCTGTTTGGTTTTGATACGGTTGTTATTTCAGGAGCGGATAAGCAATTGGAGGCCTTATGGCAAACAAGTTCGTTGTTTCACGGCTTTGTCGTGATGTCTATGGCGTTGTGGGGCACGGTAATCGGTGCTTTGTTCGGGAATATTCCTGCCGACCGCCTGGGCCGGAAGCGAACCCTTTTCTGGATCGGGGTATTGTACTTCATTTCGGCGGCAGGCTGCGCGGTGGTATCCGACCCCTATACTTTTTCTTTTTTCCGCTTCATTGGCGGTTTGGGCGTAGGGGCTTCCACTATTGCCGCCCCCGCTTATGTTTCCGAGATCGCCCCTCCGGAAAACCGGGGGAAACTGGTGGCGCTTTACCAGTTCAATATTGTTTTCGGCATATTGATCGCTTTCATTTCCAATTACTTGTTGAAAGATATCGGCGAGAATGCCTGGCGGTGGATGATCGGAGTAGAGGCCTTTCCGGCTTTTATCTACACCCTAATGGTCCTGACCATACCCCGCAGCCCTCGCTGGTTAATGCTCCACAACAACGACCGGGTGGAGGCAGGAAAAGTGCTGCGAGCCATTAATCCGAGTGCTGATATCGAGCATGCCCTCGATGCTATGGTGGCAGAGGAAAACAGCACGGATAAAAGTGAAAGCCTCTTCAACCCCCGGTACCGCTTCCCGGTAGTTCTGGCCTTCCTGATCGCGTTTTTCAACCAGATGTCCGGCATCAATGCTTTTCTGTATTATGCTCCGAGGATATTTGAAACGGCAGGGCTCGGGGCAAACACCGCTTTGCTCAGCAGCATCGGCATTGGCATAATCAATATGGTTTTCACGTTACTGGGGTTATATTTAATCGACCGTTTAGGCCGCAAAGTACTCATGTACATCGGGTCTTTTGGTTACATCGTATCGCTCAGCCTGGTTTCCTCCGCCTTCTTTATGAATTGGCATGGCATAACGGTGCCCATTTTTTTCTTCCTGTTTATTGCAGCTCACGCCATAGGGCAGGGGACGGTGATATGGGTATTTATTTCCGAGATTTTCCCCAATCATCTGCGGGCCAAAGGACAATCGCTGGGCAGTTTTACCCACTGGATATCGGCAGCTGTGATCACCGTCTTTCTCCCGGTGGTACTGGTTAATGCGAGCAATCCCGGTTATGTATTCAGTTTCTTCGCCTTCATGATGGTCCTGCAATTGCTTTATGTATACAAACTGATGCCCGAAACCAAAGGCGTTTCGCTGGAAGAGCTGCAGAAGCAACTGATCAAACCGGTGGGCGGCGCCGTACAGGAAGAGTTGGTCTAGAAAGATTAAGTTTGTTTCATACATTATATACCGGAGTATCGGGAGTTCCCTCTTCCGAACTTCTTTTTAAAGAATCCGATCATGCCTAACCAAACACTGATATGCTTCGGAGAAGTGCTCTGGGACTTGTTGCCTTCGGGGAAACTTCCAGGAGGAGCGCCGATGAACGTAGCCGTCCATGCTACTAACCTGGGGTTGGCCTCCAAAATGGTGAGTAAAGTAGGGGCCGACGACCTAGGCAGGGAATTGCTCGATTTCCTGAAAGGCAAAGGCGTTTCGACTGATCTGATACAGGTGGACCATACGTTCCCGACCGGCGTGGTTAAAGTCGAACTGGACGATAAAAATTCGCCTTCTTACGAAATTGTCCAGCCGGTCGCCTGGGATTTTATCCATTCTTCAAAAGAAGCGGAGAAAGCTGTGAAAAAAGCCGCCGCGCTGGCATTTGGCAGCCTGGCGTGCCGCACTGAACGAACGAAAAAGACGCTGATGGATCTGCTCGATGTAGCGGTTTTGAAAGTATTTGATGTCAACCTCCGCCCTCCCTTTTACTCCAGAGAATTGCTGGAAGAACTGCTTTCCAAATCCGATATCGTGAAGGTAAACGAAGAAGAACTGGAGATCATCGCCGGCTGGCACGGAGGGCAGGGAGATATCGCTGGCGCTCAGGCTTTGCTACAGCGTTATGGGCTGAAGTCCATCATTATGACTATTGGCAGCAAAGGCGCCTTATTGGTGGAGCCGGAAAACGTGTACCGCCAATCGGCCATTCCCGTTACCGTGCAGGACACCATCGGCAGCGGAGACTCCTTCCTGGCGGGTTTTCTGGTAAAATACCTGAAGGAAGCGCCGATACAGGAAGCTTTGCAGTTTGCCTGCGCTACGGGCGCGTTGGTAGCCACCCACAAGGGGGGCACTCCGGCGATCACGCAGCAGGATGTAGAAGCGATGATTGCGAGAATTAGCTAAAGAAAAACTTCATTACTCCTCACAAAGTATACTTTTGCTGCTTAAGGCGGCCAGCCATTTTATTGCCCTGTTACAGGGTAAGCACGGAAGACTTGACAAGTTTCGAATAAGCTCTCTCGTCAAAACTTGTTAAGTGTACCTCAAACAGAAACTTTAAGTCCATTTATTAATAAACCATTTCACCATGAGAATTAAATTACTCACACTAGGCTGTTTGCTGTTTGGCCTGCAGTTCTCGTACGCCCAGCGGACGATTACGGGGACGGTGACTGATGCAGAAACCAATGAGACGCTCATTGGCGCCAATATAGTTGTTACCGGAACTTCATCCGGAACCGTTACCGATTTTGACGGAAACTTCTCGCTGGAGGTTCCGGAGGATGCTGCTTCTTTGACCATTTCCTACACTGGCTACACCCCACAACAGGTATCTATTGAAGGTGTCAACTCTTTGAATGTAGCCTTGTCTTCCGGAACAGTGCTGGATGAGGTAGTGGTCGTTGGATATACCACTCAACGAAAAGCCGACCTGACCGGTGCGGTGACGGCCGTTGACATAAAGGAAGTGGAGACCCTGCCGGCGGGCAATGCCATGAAAAATTTACAGGGGCGGATACCGGGGGTTAACATCACCGCGAACGGAAATCCAAACTCCACCGCTAATGTCCGGATCAGAGGGGTTGGCCTGGGCCGCCTGGGCTTCAATAATCCGCTGTATGTAGTCGATGGCATTCCTACCATTTCGGGTATGCACGAGCTCAACCCCAATGATATAGAATCCTTGCAAGTGTTACGAGACGCCGCTTCAGCCAGTATTTATGGGTCTCGCGCCGCCAATGGGGTGATCATCATCACGACTAAGAAGGGGCGGGCAGGCCAGGTTCGGGTAAACCTGAGAGCGAATGTATCGGCCGAAAACTTCAGCTATGAAGTGAATCCGCTGAATACGGAACAGCGGGCCGCAGTCGTATGGCAAGCAGCGGTCAACGACGGCACCAACCCGAACAACGCCAGCCCGTTGTACCGGTACGACTGGAACGGGGATTTCAATAATCCTCAGCTGAATAAGATCTTGCTGCCGGAGTTTATCGACGGCCGCCGGACCATGAATCCTGCGAATACCGATTGGTTCGACGAAATTACCCAAACCTCCGTGTTGCAAGATTATAACCTCGCCGTTTCCAACAGCAGCGAGAGAGGCCAGTACTACCTCTCCGGCGGGTACTACAACCACCAGGGTGTTGTCAAAGAGTCTCAATTTGAACGCTATACCGTGCGGCTCAATTCGGATTACAACATCATTCCGGGAATGCTGAAGATCGGTGAAAACCTTACGCTGACCAACCAGCAGGCCAACCAGGTAAACGATCTGGCTGAGGGCGCAATAGGGTTATCCATCGAGCAGCAGACCATCGTTCCGATCAGGACGGCAGATGGGTTGGGCTGGGGCGGCCCCACCGGCGGTATCACCGACCGGGATAATCCGGTACGCCTGATCGAAATGAACAAAGATAATACATCCAACTTCAATAAAGTACTGGGCAACTTATTTGTAGAATTAACCCCTCTACCCGGTCTCAACTTGCGCTCTAGCTTTGGGGTCGAGTATAACTTTTTCTACAACCGGAACTTCCGGAAAGCTTTCACAGCGGGCAGCCTCAACTTTGAAGACCGCCTGTCTACCTTTAACAACCGCTACGGAAACTGGGTGTGGTCTAATACCGCCACCTATCATCTGAACCTGGCGAACCGGCATGACTTCAACTTCCTGGCTGGTACTGAATCCATTAAATATAATGCTGAATCTTTCGAAGGGGTAGCTCAAGGTTTTGCTTCACAGGACCGCGACTTTGCCTTTCTTTCTCAGGGCACCACCGGCCAGTTGGTTAATGGCGGCGGCGACAGCTGGGCGTTACAGTCTTACTTCGGCAAAGTAGATTACGTGTACAACAATACCCTGCTGCTATCGGGAACCGTACGCCGGGACGGCTCTTCCCGTTTCGGTTCAAACAATCGCTGGGGCGTTTTCCCGGCAGCCTCCGCCGGTATCCGGATCAGTGAATTGATCGATGTAAATGCTATTTCTGACCTGAAGGTTAGAGCCAGCTGGGGCCAGAACGGCAACCAGGAAATCAGCACCCTGGCCCAATACGCCATTTTTGCTCCCCGTTATGCCACGACTTCCCTGTTTGGCGGCGCCAATCAGGACAATGGCACTGCTTATGACATCAACGGCGCCGACCAGGGTACGCTGCCCTCCGGCTTTGCCCGGATACAAAGCGCCAACCCGGACCTGAAATGGGAAACTTCTACCCAGACTAACTTTGGTGTGGATTTCAGCTTGCTCGACTACAAGCTCTACGGCAGCGTTGATTATTTCACAAAAGAGACAAAAGACATCCTGACCACGACCGTTCCGCTGGCAACGGAAGGAGAAGGCGCGCAGCGGATTGTAAATGGCGGAACAGTAGAGAATTCCGGCCTGGAGTTCCTGCTCGGCTACCAGGGCAAAATAGGAAAACTCCGGCTAGATATATCAGGCAACCTGTCTACTGCCAAGAACGAGGTCATCGCCCTACCGGAAGAAGTCGTGAATTCTTTCCCGGGCAACGGGCAGGACAAGACCATTCTGGGCCGTTCGGTCAATTCGGTTTACGGCTTTATATTTGATGGCATCTTTCAAAACCAGGGGGAAGTGGATGACCACGCCACCCAATCCGGCGCAGCGCCCGGCAGGATCAGATACATGGACTTGAACAATGATGGAGAGATCAATGACGAAGACCAGGACTTCTTTGCCATTTTCGATAATCCGGATTTCATCTACGGAATGAATTTCAACATCGCTTACAAAGGCTTTGACCTGGCCGTCTTCTTCCAGGGGGTTTCCGGCGGGGAGATCCGGAACGGCTGGAAGTTATTTACCGATTTCACTTCACTCAACGTAGGCTCCAATTATGGAGGGCGGACCCTGGAGGCCTGGTCGCCTCAAAACCCCAACTCCAGTATCCCCGCCCTGACGTTAGTGGACAACAATAACGAGGCACGGGAATCTTCCTATTATTGGGAGCCCGGCTCTTATCTGAAACTCAGGAATCTCACACTGGGCTATACGCCGCCGGAATCCCTTATTAAAAGATTTGGCATGCAAAACGCCCGGTTTTACGTCCAGGGGCAAAACCTGCTGACGATAAAACCCAGCGAAACGATCGCTCAGGATCCCGAAGCGCCTAGCGCTACCTTTCCGGTGCCCCAAAGGGTGACCTTTGGCCTTAGTCTAACCTTTTAAATTTCTAAAAATTCTGACCATGAGAAATATTAAAAAATACTTCATCCTAGCGGTGCTGGCGGCCAGCTTGTTCGGCTGTAAAGATTTTCTCGACGAGACGCCCAAGGCGGTGCTCAGTGAAGACCAGGTGAAAACGCTCGACAACATCGACCGGCTGGTTATAGCGGCTTATTCCTGGTTGGGCAACGACCACTACACGGCGCCAAACTATTTGTGGACTACCGGCAACCTCAGAGCGGGCGACGCCCATAAGGGCGGCAACGGGCCCGGCGACATTTTTATCTACCACGCCTTGTCGGTTTACCCACTGATCATTGCCGATATGTCTTCTTATCCGCCGGATTTCACCGACCACAACAACAATAAATGGCAGCGGCAGTATACCGGCATTGTTCGCTGCAATTCGGCTTTGAGAGTGCTCAATGAAGTAAGCGAAGCGGATTTTCCATTAAAAGCCGTGCGCCAGGCGGAGCTTCGTTTTCTGCGGGGGCACTTCTATTTTGACCTGAAGATTCATCATAAGCTTGTGCCCTATTTTGATGAGACTGTCCCGGACGACGAGATCACGAAGATTTCCAATGTTGCCCTATCCGACCAGGAACTGTGGACTAAAATTGCAGATGAATTCCGGTTTGGGGTCAGCAATCTGCCCGAAACACAGCCGGAGGTAGGCCGGGTCAATAAGTTTACCGCTATGGCCTACCTGGCCAAGGCACTGCTTTACCAGGCTTATGTGCAGGATGATAAGCATCAGGTTATCAATATCGACAACGCCAAACTGGAAGAAGTGGTTAGCCTGGTGGATCAAATAGAAGCCTC
Source organism: Phaeodactylibacter sp. (assembly GCA_020436535.1). Taxonomy (GTDB): domain Bacteria; phylum Bacteroidota; class Bacteroidia; order Chitinophagales; family Saprospiraceae; genus JACJXW01. The sequence continues at coordinate 18,761 of JAGQXQ010000110.1, read as the reverse complement.
CGGCCAATATGCCCTGGTAGCAGACTTCGCCGAGAACTTCCTTTGGGAATTTGAAAACAACACTGAATCCGTTTTTGCAATTCAAAGATCTATCAATGATGGTTCTCCCGACGGGCGCGGCACTTGGTCCACCGCTTTGAACTACCCACAATCGGCAGAATTCGGATGCTGTGGTTTTCACGTGCCCACTGAAAACTTTGTCAATGCCTTTAAAACTGGTTCTGATGGGTTGCCCTTGTTTGACACTTTCAATGATGCGAATTACAACCCGGCCGTTGACGCGGTTGACCCCCGCCTGGACCACACCGTCTATATGGATGGCAAGCCATTCAAATATGATCCCAGCTTGATCGTCGATGGCAATGCCTGGGCACGGGCGCCCAATGTATATGGCGCCTTCGGTTCCATGAAAGAACTGGTACATCCTGATTGCCCCTGCCGCGCCGCCAATGGCCCGTTCACCATTTCTTCGATGAATACGGTCCTTATCCGTTACGCAGATGTACTGTTGTGGAAAGCCGAGGCCCTTATTGAGTTGGGACGCCAGATGGAAGCCCTGCCCATCATCAACCAAATCCGGCAACGAGCTGCCAACAGCACCGGCAGGCTTAACAATGCTTCCATTTACAATATCAGCCAATATGACGGCTCCAACTGGACTCAGGAATATGCCCGCCAGGCATTGCGTTTGGAACGGCGTTTGGAACTGGGTTTGGAAGGCTGGAGATTCTTCGACCTGGTGCGCTGGGGCGTGGCCAAAGAAACCATCGACGCCTATCTGGCTGTGGAGAAAACCAGAAAGGAGTACCTGAAAGACGCCATATTTGAACAGGGGCATCATGAATATATGCCTATTCCTCAGCAGCAGATCAATATCAGTGGTGGATTGTATCAGCAACTCCCTGGATATTAGGGTTTTACACGGCATTTACCCTGCACGGCTTTTTCTTTACAGGATAAATCCTTATTTTCTATCTATTTAACAAAGTGAAAAAAACAGATGATCATGAATTTTTTAAACATACAGCCCGGCAAGTTAGGCCTGCTCCTTCTCCTGGCATTGTCTTTTTTCTCCTGTAAAAAGGAAAAACTGGATGATATTACCCTGGATATTTTTGACAAGGAGTTGTTAATACAAGATTTCACCGTCAATGGAGCGGATGAGGTCATTATTAATGAAAGCAACAAAACGGTCACGCTCAAGTATCCTTGTGGTACAGACGTGAAGAGCATCACCCCGAATATAAGCATCTCCTCTGGCGCTTCTATCACCCCCGCTTCCGGTACCAGCGTTGACCTTTCATCGCCGGTGCAATACACCATCACCAATGGCAACCTGTTCAGTACGTATACCGTCTCGGCCGATGTGTTGTGTATTGTAGGTTTTTTAAGCCACCATTCCAGCCCTGCCGCCATCACCGATGATGACGAGTCGGCTGCTGCTGAGTGGCTCTTCAACACTTTTGATAAGGAGGTTACCCGTTTTGTCAGCTTCGACGATATTAAAGCAGACCCAACCGTACTCGATGACATCAAAGTTCTTTGGTGGCTGCTGGACGGCGACCCGGTAACCCTTGCTTTCTGGACGCCGCCTATGGCGGTCGACCCGGATGTTTTGGGTGCTATCACCGACTGGTTTAAAGCTGGAGGCAACATGTACCTGTACCAATACGGTTGCCAGATGATCTTTCTGACCGGCCGGATGCCCACCAATACGATCCTGGGGCCGGCTATCGGCGGCGGCGGCCCAGGTTTTGACAATCCTGACACCTGGGGTATCGGGGTGGTGCCGGGTGCCATTCATGATATGAGTAGCCACCCCGTCTTTGCAGGCATTCAGTTTGAAGACAATGGCAGCCAGAAATGGATCCCGGTCAGCAGCCCGGGATGGAAGGAAGACCGGAACTACATGATGGATAAACTGCCTGACTACTACGGCGAGCCATTCGACCAGCCGGTGGAGCGGATTTACGAAGAATTCACCTCTGAATTTGACGTGGTTTGGCTAGGCTCATGGGACTGGCAAAACGATTACCGGGTGGCCGGCATGTTGGAATTTTTGCCCTCCGGAGAGTACCAGGGCCGGGTGATCTACAATGGGGTAGGCGGAGCGGAGTTTAATCAGAATGCAACCGGTGAAAATGGCGCTGAGTCTGAGATTAATCCGGACGGTATTAATGCATACCAGGGTAACCTGGAAACGATGGCAAAGAACTCCATCAATTATTTGATAAAGAATTAGCACGAGGCTTGGCCTGGCAAGTTTCCGTAAAATGATGGTTTTGCCGGAAACTTGCCGGCCTCAAACCCGGATTAATATGTTGAAGCGGGGTTATCTTATCATTGGCATTTGTATGGCGCTTGCTTTCGTTTCTTGTCAGAAGCAGAAGGTAGAGGATACCTCCACATTGCCTCTTTTCTCCATTCTGAAATCTGAAAATACAGGTATCGCATTTGTCAATGACGTGAAAGAAACCCTTCAACTCAACGCCCTTTTTCACGATTATTACTACAACGGCGCCGGCCTGGCTGTCGGTGATGTCAACGGAGATGGCCTTCCCGATATTTACTTTGTTTCTAACCTCGACACCAACCGCTTGTACCTTAACCTGGGTCACCTGAAATTCAAAGATGTTACCGCTGAAGCTAATGTGTGGGGTGGGCTGGGATACCATACTGGCACTACCATGGTGGATATCAATGCAGATGGCCTGCTGGATATTTATGTTTGCAAGTCAGGCGCCTTTGGGGCGGATTTGACCCGAAATGTGTTGTATGTCAATCAGGGTGTAAATGAAAACAGTATTCCCTCCTTCAAAGAAGAAGGGGCAAAGTACAACCTGGATGTACTATATACGACTACCCAGGCGGCATTTTTTGATTACGATAAAGATGGCGACCTCGATGTGTTCTTTTCCAATTATGGGTTAAAACCCTATACCGATCAAGACCTGGAAATGTTCAGCCAAACCTGGGCCGAGCTGTGGGGCGACCGGCTGTACCGCAACGATGATGCTCATTTTACCGATGTTTCTGAGCAGGCTGGAATGAAAAATTCTTTGCTGGGCGATGGCCTGGGCGTGGGCATTGGCGATGTCAACAACGATGGTTGGGCGGATATTTATCTGTGCAATGACTTTTCAGAAAGAGATTTCCTGTACCTGAACAACCAGGACGGGACTTTTTCCGAAGTAGCCAAAGAGGCAACCAACCACATTTCCAACTACGCTATGGGCAACGATATTGCCGATGTGAACAACGATGGCTGGCTGGACATCGTGGCGTTAGATATGGTGTCCGAAGACAACTACGGCATTAAAACAAGTATGAGCGCGATGAACCCCGGCCTGTTCCAATTGCACGTCAATCTGGGGCTGCACCATCAGTATATGTTCAACTCCCTTCAACTGAACAACGGAAATGCCGAAGGGAACCTTTATCCATACTTTTCGGAGATCGGCCAGTTAGCTGGCATTTCCAGTACGGACTGGAGTTGGGCGCCTTTGCTCATCGACATGGACAATGACGGCTATAGAGACCTGTTTGTGTCCAACGGCATCAAAAGGGATTTTCGGAACAATGATTTCCTGGCCTACAAAAAGCAGCGTATGGCTCAAATGGAGGCCCAAATGCAAGGTCGTGAAAATCCTCAGTTGTTGGGACAATACATTAAAGATGTGCTGGAAAAAATGCCCCAACGCCCCAAACGCAATTACTTCTTCAGAAACCAGGGAAATTTACAGTTTGCCAATGTTTCTGAAACTTGGGCGGCGGGCGATTGGGAAAATGTGGCTACCGGCGCCGCTTACGCCGACCTGGACGGCGACGGCGATATGGATATAGTGGCCAACATGACCGGTGAGCCGGCGGTTATTTATGAAAACAATACTTCGAATCTGACGCAGCACCACTATTTACAAATCAAACTGGAAGGCACCGCTCAGAATCCGCTTGGCATTGGCACAAGAGTAGCTTTAAAATACGATGGCCAAATTCAGCTCCATGAAATGCAGCTCAGCCGGGGTTATCAATCTTCGGTGGAGCCGTTGTTGCATTTTGGCCTGGGCATCCAAAAAATGGTTGACACCCTCATCGTCATCTGGCCGGATGGCAAAGAACAATTGCTGCCCAGTGTTCGGGCTGATCAAAGAGTAACCCTCAAATATGCCGATGCCGGCAACACCAAAACACAGAGAGCCACTAGCCGGCCTTTTTTAAAAAACAGTACCAAAGCCGCCCGCCTTCACCACCGGCATATCGAAAACAGCTACGATGATTTTGAAAAAGAAGTGCTGCTACCCCATAAAATGTCGGAATTCGGGCCGGCCTTAGCTATAGCTGACGCAAATGGCGACGGCCTGGATGATTTCTATATCGGCGGCGCCATGGGCTATGAAGGGGCCCTGTATTTTCAGCGGGAAGACGGGACATTTGAAAAACAGCCTGCCTCCTTTACAGAAGCAGATAAAAAATATGAAGATGTCGGCGCCTTGTTTCTCGATGTAGAGGGTGATGGCGACCAGGATCTGTATGTAGTGAGCGGTGGCAATGAATATCCCGCTCTTCACCTGGATTACCAGGACAGGTTATACCTTAATGACGGGCTGGGACAGTTTTCTGCCACAGCCATACCTTATATTTCAAGCAGTGGCGGGAAAGTAGTGGCGGCGGATTATGACCAGGATGGGAAAACGGATCTTTTCGTCGCAGGGCGGTTGATCCCTCAACAATATCCTCTGCCGGCAAGCAGCCTGATCCTGAAAAACCTGAGCACCAGAGACAAGGCCGTATTCAAAAATATAACTACCGATATCCTGCCTGATCTGAACAACATTGGCCTGGTGACAGACGCCAATTGGGCGGACGTTACAGGGGACGGCAAGTTAGACCTGATCCTGGTAGGGGAGTGGATGCCCGTCACTATTTTTGAACAAAAGGACGGAAAATTTGAGCGGCTGGAAACGGAAAGTTTGGCCAATACACAAGGCTGGTGGTCCAGTCTGCAAACCGGCGATTTTGACCAGGACGGCGACCTCGACCTCATCGCCGGCAACCTGGGGCTGAATTATAAATATAAAGCTTCGGTTGAAGCGCCTTTTGAAGTATATGCCACCGATTTTGATAAAAACGGAAGCCAGGACATCGCTCTGGGCTATTACAATGGCGGCAATTTATACCCGCTTAGAGGCCGGCAATGCAGCGCCCAGCAGGTGCCGCAGATCAAAGAAAAATTCCCTACCTACGATGCCTTCGGCAAGGCTACTTTAAAACAGGTTTATGGAGATATGGGCCTGGAGGAGGCCATGCATTACACGGCTAAAACTTTCGCCTCCACCTATTTCGAAAATAAAGGAGGAGGTGATTTCGAGGTTCGGGTTTTGCCGGCGATGGCTCAACTCTCTTCTATCAACGTCATCGAAATCACAGATTTGAATGACGATGGTTTTTCCGATGTTATTGTCGCCGGCAACCTTTACCAATCTGAAGTCGAAACCCCGAGGAACGACGCCGGTTATGGCTTGGTGCTGATAAATGACAAAGCAGGTTTTTTCAAAGTACTGCCACCTTTTCAAAGTGGATTGTATCTGAAAGGGGATGTGAAAAGCGGAGCAGCCATACAACTGGCGAGAACCCGAAAAGCTTGGTTGTTTGCCAGGAACAATGATTTCGTTGAGCTGATTGAAAAGTATTAAAACATGAAAAAGACAGCACTATATATTTTATTGATCACAATAATTGGATCTTGCCAAAACCGTCTGGATCTCGGGAATGACTCTGCCGCTATCAAACTATTTGAGCTGATACCCCCCGAACAATCCGGCATTGATTTTAACAACTTCATCGTTGAGAACCGTACGGTCAATTATTTCGTCTTTATGCAGCTTTATATGGGCGCGGGCATTGCCGTCGGCGACATCAATAACGACGGGCTGCCGGACCTGTATTTCAATTCGAATTTCGGCCAGAACAAATTGTACCTCAACCGAGGCAACCTGCAATTTGAAGACATTACCGAAGCAGCCGGCGTAGGCGCCAATGAAGGTTTCCGCACAGGTGCCAACATGGTCGACATCAACGACGATGGGTTTTTGGATATCTATATCTGTCGCTCCGGCTGGTATAAAGAAGATTTTATCAAACGCAATTTGCTGTACATCAATAACGGCGACGCCACCTTCACTGAATCCGCAAAAAACTATGGCCTGGACGACCCCCGGAATTCCATCCAGTCGACCTTCTTCGATTATGATAAAGACGGCGACCTGGATATGTTCCTGATCAATACAACAACTGATTTTTCCTATACCCGCAAGATGGGCAAGATGGATTATTTCCACCAGGAGGAAGGGTTTAAAGCGCTCAATTCAAATGATATTTTGTATCAAAACAACGGCGACGGCACCTTTGCCGATGTCTCCGCAGCAGCCGGCATTTTATCGGATATAGGCTTTGGCCTGAGCGTACTGTCGGCCGACTTTAATGACGACGGCTGGACGGATGTCTTCATTGGGAATGACTTTGTAACGCCCGATTATCTCTATATCAATCAGGGCGACGGCACCTTCAGGGAACAAAGCAAGGAATATTTCAAGCATACCTCTCTATTTAGCATGGGGTCGGATGCCGCAGATATCAACAATGACGGCCTGACCGATCTTTTCGTGCTGGATATGATGCCCAAGGACTATAAACGCAGCAAAACCTCTATGGCCATGGTTGATCCTGTGGCATTTAAAAAGTCGATTGAATGGGGCTACAACTACCAGTACGGGCACAATATGCTGCAGTTGAACAACGGCGGCAACCAGGGCCGGCCTGAACAGGTCGTGCCCTTCAGCGAAATCTCGCAACTGGCAGGAGTGTCAAAATCGGATTGGAGCTGGGCGGGGCACCTCGCCGATTTTGACAACGACGGATACAAAGACATTTACATCACCAACGGTTTGAAAAAATACGTCACCGACCAGGATTTTGCCGCCAAAATAGAAGAGCGTTACCGGACCCAGAACTATCCCGAAAAAATAGAGGATTTGCTCAATGACCTGCCTTCGGGAGAGGCGAAAAACTTTATGTATCGAAATGATGGCAACGGGTTGGCGTTTTCGGATTATTCAACCACCTGGGGGCTGGATACTTTGTCTTTTTCTAACGGCTGCGTGGTGGCGGACCTCGACAATGACGGCGACCTGGATATCGTCACCAATAATTCAGACAGCAAAGCCTTTTTATTTGAAAACAAAAGTGAAAAGCTCGAAAACGGTTATCTGAGGATAAACCTGAAAGGCTCAAAACAAGTGAAGCCCCGCAACGCCAAGGCCTATTTAAAAGACGGAAACGGCAAGATTCTACAGTTTCAGGAAGCGATTGTCACCAGGGGGTATCTGTCTAATTCGGAAAGTACCCTGCATTTTGGAACCGGGCGCTTAACAGAAATTCCGTTGGTAGAAGTGGTTTGGCTGGATGGCCAGGTAAGCCGCCTGGAAAACGTAGCCACTAATCAGGTGCTGGCCATTGATTACAAAACAGCACAACCTGCGGCAAAGCCTCAATCCCCTGCCACCCCCTATTTTACCGAAAAAACGTCATCCATCATTCCCCCTTTTGTACACCAGGAAAATGAATTCGACGATTTCAAAAATCAGGTCTTACTGCCCCACCGTGAATCTGCCAACGGCCCCTCCCTGGCTGTCGGCGATGTAAATGGGGATGGGCTGGAAGATTTTTTTGTGGGTGGAGCTACCCGGCAGGCAGGTTGTTTATATCTCCAATATCAAAACGGTTCTTTTTCAAAAAGCAACCAGCCTGCTTTTGAAAAAGATAATAACTACGAAGATGTTGGTGCCCTGCTTTTCGACGCTGACCAGGACGGGGACAACGACCTGTATGTGGTGAGTGGCGGCAGTGAATTTGGAGCTACCGGGCAAGAATATCAGGATAGGCTGTATCTGAATAATAACGGTGCTTTTTCTCTGGCCGTAGCTGCACTTCCTGTCATAAACGCCAGTGGTGGTAGCGTCGCCGCCGCTGATTATGACCAAGACGGCGACCTGGACCTGTTCGTCGGAGGGCGCATTTTGCCCGATCAATATCCTTTCACCCCGAAAAGTTATTTACTCAGGAACGATAGGGGGAAATTTGCGGAAGCTACAACAGCCGAAATGCAGGAGATTGGCATGGTGGCGGACGCCATTTGGGCGGATGCAGATGGCGATCAGGACGATGACCTGATCGTGGTAGGGGAGTGGATGCGTATTGAAGTTTTCAAAAACAATGGGGGCTTGCTCCAACTGGCGACCGAGGATCTTGGTTTAAGCCAAACCAGAGGTTGGTGGAACCGGATTGCCGCACATGATATCGATGGCGACGGCGACCTGGATTTTATAGCCGGCAACCTGGGCCTGAATTATAAATTCCATACTTCTCCTGAAAAACCATTCAAAGTATACGCCGGCGATTTTGATAAAAACGGCACGGTGGAGATCGTTTTAACCAAAGAAGTGCAAGGCGACTACATGCCCATCCGGGGTAAAACCTGTTCTTCGGTGCAAACCCCCAGCCTGAAAGAAAAATTTCCAACCTTCAGCGCATTTGCCGACGCCAATGTCCTGCAAATTTACGGCGCTGAAAACATCAAAGAAGCCTTTACTTACGAGGCCCATATCTTCGAAAGCGTAATGCTGATCAATGAAGGCGGCCGGTTCAGGATCATAAACTTACCCATTGAGGCGCAAATGTTCCCCCTTAAAGGCATTGTCGTAACCGATGTGAATCAAGACAACATCAAAGACCTGGTGTTAGGGGGCAATCACTATGCGGCAGAAGTGGAAACGACCCGGGCAGATGCCGGGATAGGCTTGGTGTTGCAGGCGGACAAAAACGGCAACTTCCAGCAATTGACAGTGTCGCAAAGCGGTTTTTTCGTCCCAAATGATGTGATAAACATGAAGCGCATCTCATTGGCGGGTGGCAAAACCGGCATTTTAGTCGTGAATAATAACGGTGCCTTACAATTGTTTCAATATACCCTCAACCTTCAGTGAGATGAAAAAATCTTATAGGCTGTTTTTGTTCTTTGTCTCAGTCGGGTTTTCAACCCTGCCGGCGCAGGATTATACCCAAAAATACCGCCCTCAGTTTCACTTCAGCCCGGCAAGTGGATGGATAGGCGACCCCACCGGTGCCATCCGGTTTCAGGATACTTACCGCCTTTTTTGGTGGGGGCAGGCTACCTCGGAAGACCTGGTTTTTTGGGAAGATAAAGGGTGGGCCATGACGGGCGACAACGGCACCTTTGACTATTACACCGGTTCCGTCGTCGTGGATGTCAATAATAGGAGCGGTTTTGGCACAGCCATGGATACCGCAATGGTGGCCATTTACACCATGAATAACCGCATTACAGGGTTTCAATCGCAGGGGATTTCGACGAGTTTAGACTATGAGCAGTTTCAGTACTATTCCGGCAACCCGGTCATCCCGTCCAACAGTACCGATTTCAGAGATCCGCAAGTTTTTTGGGATGTTCAAACCGAACGCTGGATCATGGTGATCACCCGGCCGCTGGACCGGGCCATTGAGGTTTATGCTTCCGATGACCTGATCTCCTGGACATATCTGAGCAAGTTTGAAAGAGAAGGGGCTCAGAAGGAAGTATGGGAGGTGCCCGACCTATTCCAATTGCCGCTGGATGGCGACCCTTCCAACATGAAATGGGTGATGACTTGTGGAATGGGCCCCAACCGGACTCAATACTGGGTGGGCGATTTTGATGGAACCACATTCACCATGGACGAAGTGGCGGATGGTTATATCAATCATGGCGAGGGAATTGGCGAAGTACTATTTGAAGATTTCGAAAATGGCTACAATGGCTGGACGGCGACGGGCAATGCCTTTGGGGCCAACCCAGCGCCGGGAGCTTTGGGCAACCAGGGTAGGGTGTTGGGTTTCCTCGGCGATTTTTTGGCCAATACTTACCAGAACGGTGATTTCGCCACTGGTATGCTGACTTCCCCTGATTTTCAGATCAACCACAGCTTTATTAATTTTTTGATCTCAGGCGGCAATTTTGCCGGCAATACCGAGATCAGGCTGATCGTCGATGGCCAAACCGCCCGGGCGGCTCAGGGGAATAATTCAGAGATTTTGTTCTGGGAATCCTGGGATGTTTCAGAATTTTTGGGCGCAACGGCAAAGCTTCAGATTGTGGATAATGCCATCTGGGGCTGGGGGCATATCCTGGTTGACAACATTTACTTCTCGAATACCAGCATGGGTACCAAGGTAGAACACGCGTATTGGGCCGATTGGGCGCCGGATTTTTACGCTGCCAAATCCTTTAAAGATTATGATAACGCCGAGGACAGGGTAGTCTGGCTTGGATGGATGAATAATTGGCGTTATGCTAATAATATTCCTACAACCTGGGGGGCAAGCACTGGACATTCTGTTCCGCGTTCCCTAAGCCTTGTCTCTTCTTCTACGCAAGGTTACAAACTGGTGCAACAACCGATAGAAGAGTTGAAAAAATTAAGAGAAGATTCTGTTGTAGTAGGTTCTGGCATAATTGAAAACACCCTGCCCTTAAACCAATTTGAACCCTCCAGGAACACCTATGAAATGATCGTTACCTTTGACGTACAAGCCGGCAGCGGCCAGGATTTTGGCTTGAATTTATGTGTCAAAGGCAATAAAAAGCTCGTATTGGGCTACAATGAAAAAACATCAGAATTATATCTCAACCGGGTGAACGCCAGTGATGTATTTATTGCTAATTTCAATTCGGAGTCCAGGGCCCCAGTCATCCCCAAGGTGCCTCAGATTACTTTCCATATTTTCATCGACCAGTTGTCCGCTGAAGTTTTTGTCAATGACGGAGAATATGTATTTACTTCCCTGATATTTCCTGCAGAAGACGCCTTGGGCATCGAGTTGTTTTCCAAAAATGCACCGGTAAGTATGTCCAGCCTCAGGGCTTGGCAATTGGCTTCCATCTGGGGAGTGTTGCCAACTGGTTCAACGCCGGTGCGGCCCGCATCCAATGACGCAGTGCTTTTTCCCAATCCCGTTCGGCAAGGAGAGACGCTTTGGCTCGAACAATTTTCAGAGGGTGGAGTAGCATGGGACTTCATTATTTTTACTGCCGACGGCAAGTTGGCTTTCAGGCAAAACAATGTCAATTCCAATGGCATACCTATCGATTTGCCCCCGGGTTTTTACCTGGTGGCATTGCGTTCCGAGAAAGAAACAATCGTAGTAAAGTTAACTGTTTTGGATCGGTAAGCGCAATGACATTACGATTAGTCCATTAAAACTATATCCTATGTCCAGAATTTTACAGGCCATTATAATCCTGTCTGTCTTGCAAACTGCAACGGCACAAGTTTCGTTCGAGGAGCGTTCTTTAAGTGCCGGCTTGCAGTTCGTACACAACGGAATGCTGTTGATGGGCGGCGGAGCTGCCGCTTTCGATGTGGACAATGATGGCGATGAAGATTTGTACGTAACCGGAGGCACTGAGCATGACGCCTTATTCCTCAACGATGGCGCCGGTAATTTTACCAATGTCAGCGAGCAGTTTGGTATTGTGGAGCTGACTAAAAATGTGGTGACTACTTCGGTCACGACTGGCGACATAGACAATGATGGCCTTCGTGAGATATTTGTCGGTACCATTGGCCCGGTTAATACAGAAGGAGTATGGAGCAAAAACCTTTTGCTCCAATTTAATGCGGAACTCAACCAATTTGAAGATCACGCTATGGATTTCGGATTAAAGGATAAGTCCTTCTGCATGGGAGGCCACTTCTTTGATGTCAACCTGGACGGTTTTCTCGACCTCTACGTCCTCAATTATGTAGAGGAACCGGGCGTCATCACGGAGGGAAGCCAAGTGGTAGGTTTTGACCACAATTGCGGCCGCAACCCTCTATACATCAATAACGGTAAGCAATTCTTTTCAGACCGTTCAGTAATCTATGGATTGATCAATGATGGGTGTACATTGGCTGCTACTTCCTCCGACATCGACCTGGACGGCGACCCCGACCTCTTAGTCGCCAATGATTTCGGCCGCTGGGTTTTGCCCAACGCTTTATACCAAAACGACTATCCGGCACCTTCTTTCGCAGACATCAGTGAAGCCTCGGGCATGGATGCTGAAATGTATGGTATGGGCATTGCCGTTGGAGATTATGATGAGGACCTGGATCCTGATTTTTACATCACCAATATTGCCGCCAACCGTTTTTTCGAAAACCAGGGAAACAAGACATTTGCCGACCTGGCGCCATATTTAGGCCTGGAAGACGCCTATGCCCTTGGTACTGCCCTGTACACTACGGGTTGGGGAACCTTTTTCGCGGATGTGAACAACGATACTTACCTCGACCTCTTTATCGCCAATGGCTTTGTAGCCTCTGCTATTGACCGGGACGGATACAGGCAAGAGGACCACTTGCTGCTAGGGGGGCAAAACCACCAATTTGAAAATGTTGGCGCCGAAAGTGGCATAACCTTCGAAGGCTTATCCCGTGGGGCTGTCTATGCTGATTTTAATAGAGACGGGAAAATCGACCTGTTAACCGTAACCAACGATATCCTTTTTCCGGGCCCGACAAATTTCTTGCAGTACTACGAAAACCGTTCATCCGACAGGAACTGGATCGCCTTTCGCCTCGAAGGCAATTTATCCAATCGCGATGCTTTTGGAGCGAAGGTTGTCCTCCACCACGGTTGGCGGAAAAGGATACAAGAGGTGAGCGGCGGTTCCAGCCATGCTTCTCAACATTCTTCGGTAGTGCACTTCGGCCTGGCCGATTTGGATCAGGTTGATTCTGTCCAGGTCTTTTGGCCGGGTGGGAATATGGAAACGATCTATACTCCGGCTATTAATCAGGTACATCGCATCGTGCAGCGCGAATCGGCGGAGGAAAGAGTAAGTACAGAGGGCATTTTTCTACAACAGGATATGAAGATACGGTTCAATCCAGCCAGCCAGCGTGTCGAGCTGGACTACCAGGGTTATCAATTTTACGAATGCACCCTGGTGGTGAGCGATATGATCGGCAGGGTAATCAAGCGGCAGGAACTCTTTTTCCTGCCCAACCAGAGCCAGAAAATTGCCTTATCCAATTTTGATACGCCTATTCTGGTCGTATGTATCAGGGGAAAAGATACGGTAAGCACTAAAAAGTTTGTGCAGGTTAAATAAGGCCAAATATGTTGTCAGGGCTCCATTCGTCATTTAGGGATTGCGCAAACAAATCTTGCCCGGCTAAACAGACGGGAACTGCCCCGTTACTTAATGCCCGAGGCACTAGTGATAACAATTCGCTTGCTATCGGGTGGGGAAATTACAAACCAGACAATATCATGAAAGGAATATTTATGCTAATGTTAGGAATTGCTGTGTCTCTGCCGCTAAAGGGGCAAGACTACCAGGAGCTCTATCGCCCGCAAATCCATTTTTCCCCTCCGGCAAACTGGATCAACGACCCCTGTGGCAATGTTTATTACGATGGGGAGTACCACTTGTTTTATCAGTACAATCCACAGGGCACACAATGGGGTAACATGTCTTGGGGGCATGCTGTCTCCAGGGACCTGGTGCACTGGGAAAATTTACCGGTAGCTCTGTACGAAGATGGCCTCGGTGCCATTTTTTCAGGCGGAGCAATTGTTGATTTGGATAATACAGCCGGTTTCAACACTGCTGAAAACGAGGCTATTGTCGCGCTATTCACTCACGCTGGCGCTACCCAGCAACAGAGTATTGCTTACAGTACAGACAACGGCCGCTCGTGGACAAAGTATACCGGCAATCCGGTTTTAGAAAATCAAGGCGTTCCTGATTTTCGGGATCCCCAGGTTTTCTGGTATGCCCCTGGTTTCAAATGGGTGATGAGCCTGGCGGTTCTGGACCGCATTGAATTTTTCTCTTCAAGTGATTTGAAGAGTTGGAGCTTCGAGAGTGCCTTTGGAGCCAACATCGGAGCCCACGGAGGAGTCTGGGAATGTCCGGATCTTTTTCCAATTACAGTTGAAGAAACCGGTGAAGAGAAATGGGTGCTGATGGTCAGCCTTAACCCGGGCGGGCCGGCCGGTGGGTCGGGCACTCAGTACTTTATCGGCGATTTCGACGGCAGCCAATTCCTGCTGGATGAAGCGTTCGATGAGGTGCTTAATTCGGACAACTATGTTCCGGAAGGGGAAGTTTTCGAAGACTTTGAAAACACAAGTTATGCGGGTTGGCAGGTTGCCGGGCTTGCTTTCGGAACGGAGCCTGCTCCGGGCACGCTGCCGAACCAACAAACTGTAACCGGTTATTTAGGCAATGGCCTGGTTAACACTTTTCTCAATGGCGACCAGCCGGTAGGGTCGCTGACTTCTCCGGCTTTTACAATCGAAAAAAATTACATCAATTTCCTGATCGGTGGTGGCAACCACCCAGGCGGTACAGGTATCCGCCTGGTGATCAATGGCCAGGTTGTAAAAAGCACTACTGGCCGGAATCAGGAAAGGTTGGTGTGGGAAGGCTGGAACGTAAGTGAATGGGTAAACCAGTCGGCGCGTATTCAGATCATTGACCAGGAAACCGGCAGTTGGGGGCACATCAACATCGACCACATCCTTTTTTCAGATGAGCTGGCTCAGAATGTGGAGGATCGGGCTTTCTGGACAGATTACGGCCCCGACTTTTATGCAGGCCGCTCCTGGGAAAACATGCCGGACAACGGATACCAGAGAGTCTGGCTGGCCTGGATGAGCAACTGGGCCTACGCCGGCAGTATCCCTACCTCTACCTGGCGTGGAAGCATGTCTTTGCCGCGGGGGATGAAACTGAAGCAATATTCTTATGGGCTGCGCCTGGTTCAGGAACCCGTCCGGGAATTGGAAACCCTGCGTGCCGGCAACCAGCTATTCGAAAATAAATCCATATCAGAAGCCAACCAGTTTATTGAGGACAATAACCTCCGGGCTGGCGTATGTGAACTGAAATTCACCCTCCGGACAGGAGGTGCCTCCAACGCCGGTATTCTCCTTCGAGAGAATCAGAATGATGGCGTCAGAGTTGGGTTCGATGCCGTAGCCAACGAAGTTTATGTGGATCGCTCTGCCTCCGGCAATACCAATTATTACGGCGATTTCGAGGAGTACTTCTCCGCGCCTTTGGAAAATACAGATGAAGCAGTCACTTTTCACATCTTCCTCGATGAATCTTCGATTGAAGTGTTCGTCAATGAAGGCGAGCGGGTGATCACAGCAAGAATATTCCCGTTTTTCGGATGGCGTGGTATCCGTTTTTTTCAGCAGGGCAACGGCGCTCAGGTAAGCGATTTCAATTTTTGGCAGCTTAGAAGCATCTGGAATCCGGCGGTTGGAGTACAGGAACCGGGCGAGCCTGGTAGCTTTCAGGTGGAGGTGTTCCCCAATCCCGCCCGGGCTTATCTTTTTGTGTCCTCAATTGGAGAAGCACTGAAGGAAGTACACCTGATGAATGTTGATAGCCAATACATTGAGGTGGAGCAAGAAGTGTCAGGCGATGGGGCTATACGGATTACTTTACCGAAAAGCCTTCCCGGCGGCCTTTATTTTCTCCGCGTGGAAGGAGTGAATACCTCTGTAGTTACCCGAAAGGTGATCCTGCACTGACCGGCCGGTCTGGCGCCACACCACAATTGAACTGCATATTAAATCAACATCAAAAAAACAAGTATGAAATACAAAATAACTACATTGGCAATATTGGTAGGTATATTCTTCTCTGCAGGAGCATGCAAAAAACAGGATAACGACATGGAAGCCCTCCCCGTTTCAAAGGATGGCTACTACCAGGAGCCCCACCGCCCGCAGTTCCACTTCTCCCCGGACAGCATGTGGATGAACGACCCCAACGGCATGGTCTATTATGAAGGGGAATATCACCTGTTTTATCAGTACCACCCCTATAGCACCGTATGGGGCCCAATGCACTGGGGCCATGCGGTGAGCACTGACCTGGTGCATTGGCAACACTTGCCCATAGCCCTGTATCCGGATAAGTTGGGGCTGATTTTTTCCGGTAGCGCGGTGGTGGATTGGAACAATACCAGTGGCTTTGGGCAGGAAGGCAAGCCTCCGTTGATCGCTATTTTTACTCATCATTTGATGGAGGGAGAAAAAGCTGGAAGAAATGATTTCCAGTACCAAAGCATCGCCTATAGCCTGGATAAAGGCCGGACCTGGACAAAGTACGAAGGCAACCCGGTGATCCCCAACCCCGGAATCCGCGATTTTCGGGACCCTAAAGTGTTTTGGCATGAACCCACCCAACACTGGATAATGATCTTTGCAGCTGCCGACCAGGTCAAAATCTATTCTTCACCCGGCTTAAAAGACTGGCGGCACGAAAGCGATTTCGGAAGAGGCATTGGCGCTCACGGTGGCGTATGGGAGTGCCCCGACCTTTTTGAACTGCCTGTAGATAGAAATGAAGAGAACAAAAAATGGGTGATGCTGGTGAGCATCAACCCCGGAGCGCCAAACGGTGGGTCGGGTACTCAGTATTTTGTGGGCAGCTTTGATGGAAGCCAGTTCACTTTGGAAGAAGGCTACACTCAACAGCTTTCAGCCGGCCGGCCGGCCTACTGGCTGGATTATGGCCGTGACAACTATGCCGGCGTCACCTGGTCAGATATTCCTGAGGAGGATGGCCGGCGCCTGTTTATCGGATGGATGAGCAACTGGAGCTACGCAAATATCGTTCCAACTGAGCGTTGGCGAAGTGCAATGACAGTAGCTCGGACATTGGAGCTTCAACAAACGCCGCAAGGCTTAAGGGTGTATTCCAACCCGGTGCAAGAACTACAAAGCATTCTCGACGAAGTTCAGGAAATTCCGCCGCAGGAAGTGTCTTCCCGTATCAACTTGAGCAGCCAATTAAAGGAGGCTTCCAGTACCCTGGATATCTACTTGGAACTGGAATGGCCGGAGGATGCAGCCCCCACCGCAGTAGCGGTTGTGCTTTCGAATAGTAAAGGAGAGTCGGTACACGTGGGATTGAAGCCTTCAGCCGGGCAGTTTTTCATCGACCGCCGGAATCCATTTGAAGCCGTTCATCTGGCACCACGGGAGAACCCCTCAAATAAAACACAGCTGCGCCTGTTGGTGGATGTCAGTTCCGTGGAGCTATTCGCTGACGGCGGCAAAGTGGTTATGACGGATCTATTCTTTCCGAATGAAGACTTCACAAAGGCGGAACTGGTGGTTGAAGGCGATGGCGTGAAAGTAGTTGAAGGGTCCATTGCCGGAGTTGATTCCATCTGGTAAAACGTTGATAGCCGCCTGTGCTTCGTCATCGTTCGGCATTTCAACGAATCCAAAGCCTTTGGACCTGCCCGTAAAGCTGGTTTCAACATATTCTTCTTTGGAAGCGAAACATTAATCGCCTGATTTAGAGACAATGGTTATATTGCCGGATGGTTAATAGTGTTTTGGCACGCAAGATCCTAAAGGAGTCGATATGAAAAAAGCAATCTCTTTATACCTGTTTTTCCTTGTTTTTAGTATCAGCCTCCTGGCTCAGCGCTCTATTGCCCGACTTTGGAACGAAGCTGTACTCGACGGCATCCGGGGCGACCTGGCGCGGCCGACCGTCCACGCCCGCAACCTCTTCCATACCAGCCTGGCCATGTACGACGCCTGGACCGTGTTTAGTGAAACGGGTGACACCTATTTATTAGGAAAGACAGTGCATGGGTATACCTGCCCTTTCACCGGCACTCCCATCCCGAAGGACATTAAGGCGGCGCAGGAGGAGGCCATCAGTTTTGCCGTATACCGCCTGCTGAGACACCGCTTTGCCGGCTCCCCGGGAGAGGCCGGTTTGGTTTATGAGATAAATTTTTTAATGGATTCACTCGGCTATGACCGGGAAAATATTTCCGTCGATTACAAATGCGGCCCGGCGGAGCTGGGAAACTATATCGCCCAGCAGGTCATTCGTTATGGCCTGCAGGACGGCTCGAATGAAGCAGGGAGATATGCCAACTTATTTTACCAACCGGTGAACCCCCCATTGTTTGTCGAAGTGCCGGGAAACCCGGATATTGCAGACCTCAACCGCTGGCAGCCTCTGGCATTTGCTCAATTTGTTGACCAAAGCGGCAACCCGTTCGGCAATTTTGTACCTCCTTTTGTCAGCCCCGAATGGGGGCGGGTACTGCCTTTTTCCCTCAACCCGAACAGCGCAAAGATATTTCAAAGAAACGGAAACGATTATTGGATTTATCATGATCCGGGGCCGCCGCCCTATCTGGACACAACGGCCGTTGGCGCCCTTTCGAAAGAATACCAATGGGGCTATGCTCTGGTCGCCGTGTGGTCTTCTTTGCTTGACCCGGCGGATGGAGTACTGATCGACATCTCACCTGCTTCAGTTGGCAACATAAGCGAATACCCGGCAGATGTTTTTTCCTACCATGATTTTTATGATCTATTCGAAGGCGGGGATACCGGACAGGGCCGTGCCGTGAATCCCAAAACGGGGCAGCCCTACCCGCCGCAGGTGGTTCACCGGGCGGATTATTACCGGGTGCTGGCTGAATTCTGGGCGGATGGGCCGGACTCGGAGACCCCGCCCGGCCATTGGTTTACTATTTTTAACTACATCAGCGAACAAACCGAGCTAACCAAAAAAATGCGTGGCCAGGGAGCTACCCTCGATGATCTGGAATGGGAAGTGAAGGGCTATTTTGCCCTCGGCGGGGCCATGCACGACG
>JAGQXQ010000109.1 GCA_020436535.1 Phaeodactylibacter sp. | reverse complement strand
GCCCGGAAGCCTTCCTCAAAGCCGCCTTCATTGCTTAGGTTGAGCATTTTGACCAGCCCCTGCTGGGTGGTGTCGTTGCCGTCTTTGGCCCTCCCTTCCGCCTGGGCCAGCCAGATGGAGCTCTTTTTAGTCGTAACCCGGTCCCGGATATAAGCGGAAAGAAGCCGGGAGTGCCGGTACATTTCCCGCGGCGGCGCATTGCGCACGACGGTAAAGATCTTATTGAGCCGCGTGATGGCCCGTACCATACCGGATTTCAGCAGGTTGTCGCCGATGGCGATCTCTGCGGTTGGCAGGCCGTGGTCATTCAGGAACACATTCAGTATGGCGGAGTCGAGGATGATGTCCCGGTGGTTGGAAATGTAGAGGTACGTTTGCTCCGGGCTCCGGGCTTCGATGCCGGAGCAGGTGAGCTCATCAACGGTTTGCCGGAAGAAATGCTGCAGCCAGGGTTTGACGACGCTGTGCTGAAAATCCCGGATGGTGCTGATGCCGTCGATGAGTTGCAGCAGTTTCTCCTGCGGCGCCTCCGTATCCACGAAACGCAACATATTCAGGAACGACTGGTGCTTTTTGAGCTCACTGAGCACCAGCCGTACGTCTTTGTCCTGGTAAGGAGCGAGGCTTTCAAAGTCGAGGTGTTCATCCATAGCCGGTAAAGATACCAAATAGAAAATACTATGGCGTTTTTCTTCCCCGCTTGTTCTCCACCCGCAGGCAGTGTTTTCTCTCGAATGGGTCCATGGTGTCTATCGTCGCATTTGCGCCGGCAGTATGCGCCGGCACACCTATGCTTCCCTGGTTAACCGAGGCAACATCACGATTTACTTCAGCGATGAAGCGATTAAGGGCTGGTATGGAGAATGCGGCAGTCCTTTTCGTTGTAATTTTCCCAGAGCTTTGAAAAAGCAGCTTTAGAAGCAAAATTGTCATGGTGTTCTGGAATGCATCATACCCCGTTTCTGTCCGTGGGGCTGTTCTTGTCCTTCTCTTAGGGTGGCCCCTTATTTCTCTTTCTCAGCCTCAAGCAATACCTTTTCAACATATTGCCCTCGGGAAGGGCCAGGACATCAATATGGTCTACGAGATCCTGCAGGATGAGCAGGGCTTCATTTGGTTCGGTACTTTCGATGGACTGGTGCGTTACGATGGCTACCATTTCAGGCACTGGCCCTACGACCCGGAAACGAGGCGCCCCGTGAAGGGCAAGCGCATCAATGGGCTGTTGGAATCTCCTTCGGGGAAGATCTGGATCATTTCCGGCCAGGCGTTGCTTTCCTATGATCCCAGGCTGGATAGCTTTTACACCGTCGATAACCTGGGCAGCGACTCGCTGATCCGGTACCGCTACTCCCGGTACAACGAAGTTTTTATACAGGATTCGTCGGCGAATTTATGGCTGCGCTCACAGCGGGGGCTTTTTCGGGTTCGGGAAAAAGGGGGTGGCGCTGGCTTTGAAGTTCAACACTTTCAGCATTTGCAAGGGGATACTTTCAGCCTCAGCAGCAACGCCGTCCATGCCCTGTTCTACGACAGCCGCCACCGCCTCTGGGTAGGCACCCAAAATGGCCTCAACTTTTTCGACCGGGAAAACGCACGGATGGCCCGGCTCACACACGGCTGTAATGCCAATGTTACCAGCCTGTGCGAAACAGCAGCCGGCGAAATTTGTGTAGGCACCCAACAGGAAGGGCTATTTGTATACGACCCTGAAAAAAACACATTTTCCAATTATTTACCAGCTTCGTCGGCCGCCAGGCCAGAGGCAAAAAGCCTCTTTTCGATCGCAGGGAAATGGGTTAAACAGATCGTCCGCGACGGTAAAGGCAACCTCTGGCTGCTCACCAGTTCGGAAGAAACCAAAGGGATGGCCCTGCAACGCTTCGACCCCGGCAGTGGGCAATTCTATTCTTACTTCGGGCCGTTTCCGCCGACGGGCCTGGCCCAGAACTCCTTCGCATATATGTTCGTTGGCCGGGCCGGTTTTTTATGGGTGGCAACCGGAACTGGCCTAAAACGGTTCGACCCCTACCGGGAGGTGTTCACTGATATCCGGCAGAGGGAACCTTATCTGAAGACCGGGAGGGGTGGTTTTGGTCACCGTCCCTGGGGCAGGGGCTGAAACGGTACAATCCCTCTTCCGGGGAGGCCGTCCACTTCCGGGACTTCCGGGCAGACCCGGTGATGCTGGAAGATGAAGAGGGGAACATCTGGTTCAACGGCAGGAACGGGCTTAAAAAATACAACCTGCAAACGGGGGACTTTACCTACTACCTGGAAGGTATCGAAACCGTTTCTTCGATCTTGGGTAAAGACGGTATTATGTGGGCGACAACCTCAGGCCGTGGGCTCTACCGGTTCAATACCAGGACAGGCGAAAGCAAGTAAACGGAGATGGTACTGATGATCTCCTTATTACAGGGGCAACCGTCTCCACCGGCCTGAATAGCATTCCCTTTGAGACATCGGCCTTGCCGAAAGGGATTTATTTTTTCAGGCTGGATGATGGGATCTGCACAACAACACTGAAGGTAATTGTTCAATAGGAAAGGATAATCTCCAAACAATCTCTAAAAGAATATGGAAAACCATTTTAACCTAACAGATACTGAATTTGAACGGCAGTTCGAACACTGTGAGCTGGACCCTTCTGGATCATTCCGCCATTGAACCAAACCTTTGAGGTTTTCGAAACCTCAAAGGTTTTTTAATCCCTCTTTCCGTTGATGAAAATCATTACATCTTACTTCGAACCCAGATAACTTATTCCTCTATTCCCGGATACCCACAGGGCTCCAGGTTGGGCCTTGTTGCCAAAACAAAAAGCCCTGTCCTATGCAACTGATCGACGGCTCAAAGATCATCACCGAAGCCTGCGTACGTGCGGGCGCCGATGTGTACGTCGGCTACCCCATCACTCCCTCCAACTGGTTTTACGCCTATGCTCAGAAGCGCTTCCCCCTCTTTTTGGCCGGCCCCGACGAGATATCCGTTCTGCAGTGGATGTCCGGCTTCTCGGCGGCGGGCCGGCTTCCGGTGACCGCCACCTCCTTCCCCGGCCTGGCCCTGATGGTGGAAACGCTCAACATGGCCCACATGATGGAGCTGCCTATGGCCATCATCGTCACCCAGCGTCTGGGGCCGAGCACCGGCTCGGCAACGACAGGTGCACAGGGTGACCTGCTGTTATTAAGGGGCGCCATTTCCGGCGGCTGCCCCATGCCGGTTTTTTGCCCCTCCAATTTTGAAGATTGCTGGAACCTGGCATACGAAAGTATTCAAGTGGCGATCCGTTACCGTACTCCTGTCGTTTTGCTGACTTCTAAGGAAATGGTGATGACCCATAAGAGTTTCGACGTATCCGCTCTGCCGGAAATAAAAAAAGTGGAAAGGGAAACAGCAAAAGTGGAGCTGCCCTACCAATCTTATCGCTCCGGGGCCGATGGCGTTCCGCCCTTCGTCCCATTAGGCGATGAAACTTACCAGGTGCGGCTGAACGCCTCCACTCATGGCAACCTCGGCCTGATCCAGAAAGGAAGTGCCGAGGCGATGGCCAATACCAGAAGACTGAAGGATAAACTGGAAAAAAACATCCAGTCCTTCACTTTCTACGAACTGGATGAGGAAGCCGGTGCGGATGAACTGATCGTCTCCTACGGTATCTCCTCCGATGCGGCGCGGGATGCAGTGACGGAGATACGCCGACAGGGCAAAAAGGTATCCTTGTTGGTGATCAAGACTTTATTGCCTGTACCGCCAGCCATACTCGATATTCTGGAACGCTATAAAAAACAGGTTTTTGTCGAAGAGAACCTTCCGGGTTTGCTCCGAGAGCTGATCTACGGGCAGGCCCGGAGGAAAAATATCCGAAGTGTCAATAAGATCGGTAGTATGATCGCTCCATCCGAGATATTAAATGAATTTGCCGTATGACACCACCTATCTTAAGCAGGAAGGACATGCCTTTTTGCCCCGGTTGCGGGCATGGTATTGCAGTAAAGAACTTAGCCAAGGCGCTGGAAGAAGCCGGCTATGATCCACTGGATGCCATTATTGTCAGTGACATCGGTTGCGCGGGGTTAGTGGATTCCATTTTTGCTACCCATACCATTCACGGCCTGCACGGCAGGGCGCCCGCTCTGGCACTGGGCGTATCGCTCGGCCTGATCGATCCGGACAAAAAAGTGATCGCCATACAAGGAGACGGCGGCGCCACCATCGGCCTGCAGCACCTGCTGGAGGCGGCTCGCCGCAACGTCGACATGACCCTCATTGTACTGAACAACCTGCTCTACGGCATGACCGGCGGGCAGATGAGCGGCCTGTCCACCCAAGCATTCAAGGCCGGCCATCTCATTGAAGACGATACCCCACCCTTTGATGTCGTCCAACTGATGCATGAAGCAGGCGCCGCCTTTAGTTGCCGGATAACAGCGCCGGGCGAGTTCAAAGCGCATTTTATAGAAGCTTTGGCCACTTCTGGCTTTTCTCTGATCGAAGTAGCCTGCTTATGCCCTTCCCACGGGGTGAAGAAATTGAAGGAACTGGCGGACGTCGCCATGGGCGATCTGAAACTGGCCTATGAGCGGGCGCCTGCCCGGGCGGAGTACCGGGAAACAGCTCCCCTTTTTGGACTGGAAAAGCCGGTAGCTACAGCCAACCGCTCCACTATCAAAGAACGACTGGGCCTGGTCATCGCCGGTTCAGCCGGTGGCGGCGTACAGTCGGCAGCCCGGCTGATTGCCAATGCCGGCATCCTGTCTGGCCTGCACGTCACGATGAAAGGCGAGTACCCCATCACGGTGGGCGCCGGCTTTTCCGCAGCGGAAGTTATTCTTTCCAGGAAGCCGATCCACTATACTGGCTTGGAGTCTCCCGATGTAGTGGTGGCGGTCACTGAAGATGGAATGGCCAAGGCCCGGAGCCGGAAAAAGGAACATACCACTCTGGTGCTGGACAGCAAGCTGAGAGAGGAAGCTTTCCCGAACGCCATTTATGGAGATTTTCAAAAGGAAGGGGGAAAACAAGGGGCAGCCTTGTATGCCGCTGCTTTCTGGCTGGTTCGGGAGGGTGTGCTGGAGATAGAGGCGCTGCTGGAAGCGGCGAGGAAACACAAGCATTCGGAGGCTCTGGTGGAGCTGATCGAGAAGGCGGGAACGGTGAATTCGGAAAGGTGAGGGAGCGGTAAAGTGACCGGTATGGCCTCAATCTGCCGGCCTACGGGGTTGGAAAAACCCCGCAGGTTGAGCTTGGAATAACCAAGGCCTTGCCCTATTGTTAGCAAATAACCAGTAACTGCACCGGGCCCTCATTTCTGCCACATCAATGCCTGCCCCACAGCTCCAGCACTGCCTTATCCTGTAGGCCTTTGGTATCGTACCAGAAAACAACTTTGGTGATGATGCGGCGGTTGCCCTCCAGGTCAATCACCCGGGTTTCACCGCCGGCGGGGATGTTGTTGCGCAGAGCCACCTCCTGGGTGTCGCCGTTGCGGAAGTGGATCACGCAGCGGTGCATGTTGATGGGGGAGCGGCGAACGATGAATTTCAGCTTGGTAAAGGCGCCTTCCCGGCCGGTGACCAGGATCTCGTCGCGGTCCAAAGCGCGGTTGACCTTGCGTTGCCCCAGCTTCTTCCAGCGCGGCGGCTGGGTGAAGGCTTCCAGGCCGGCGCTTTCGGCCATTGGGGTGAAGGCCGAGCCTAAGGCAAAAGTGGCGAGTAAAAGAAGGTAGATTGCCGGCTTGATGGTTGATGTTTTCATGATTTTTGTTTTTTGAGAGGTTGGACTTGGCAAAAGTGGCAAGGTTTAATGTTCATTTGAGGTTTTATCAATTGTTTCAGTTCAGAGCCATCCTCCCCGACTTTTTCTATATCGTGAAAACCCAACAGCGGTGAATTCTTGAACTTTGGAGCGATGAAAGCTAATATTTTTCTTATTTCGGTGGCCTTTTGTTCGGATTGCAAGATCCGATTTCTAAATTAGTAGGAAGTTTCACTGACGATAAACCTTGATTTTTATTTTGCTGTGATTTTCTGTGCCTCTTGGAAGCGCCGAAACAAGCATTACCATGACAGCTATAGAGATAGAAATTCGCCCCCGTTTTCAGCTGGAAGTCCCGCACAGTGCGGAGGAAACCCTGGCCCGCCTGCGCTCCGCCCTCAAGCAGCCTGGCAGCCCCATCATCGGCTTTGTGGCCGACCACCATGTGACGTTGAAGATTCCTTACGACAAGCAGCACTTCTGGTCGCCTCAGCTGGCGCTGGAAGTGGAGGCGCACGAGAGCGGGCAGGGCGCCCTCATCCGCGGCCTGTTCGGGCCGCGGCCATCTGTCTGGCTGATGTTCATCTTCATGTACTCTGTCATCGGTGTCATCTGCCTGTTCGTGTCCATTACCGGTTTTTCCCAAATGAGCCTCGGCATCCCGGCGCCAGTGCTTTGGGTGCTGCCCGTCGGCGCCGGCCTGGCCATTTTCCTGTACCTGTCCGCCAAAACCGGCGAGCGCCTGGGTAAGGATGAAATGCACCAGCTGAAGGGTTTTTTGGATGATACACTGATACACTGACAAATGAAAAACCTCCTGCAATCCATCCCCCACGATGGGAAAATAGAATGGATCGGCCGGCGGCCGGAAAAACGCGGCCCGGTTGAGGTGGCGCGAAGCGTCCGCCTTACCTCCGAAGAAGGCCTGCCGGGCGACCACTACAGTGGGCGCAGCGGCAAGCGGCAGGTGACCCTGATACAGGCGGAGCACCTGCCGGTAGTAGCGGCTATTTTGAGACAAGACAGCGTGGACCCCGCCCTCACCCGCCGCAATATTGTAGTTTCGGGCATCAACCTGCTGGCATTGAAGGGACATCAATTTCGCATTGGGGAAGCGCTGCTCGAATACACCGGTGAGTGCTATCCTTGTTCCCGTATGGAGGAAAATTTCGGCCCCGGCGGATACAATGCCATGCGCGGCCACGGCGGTATTACCGCCCGGGTAGCCAAAGGAGGAACTATTTCGGTGGGAGACGCTGTTGCTCTTCACATAACCGAAGCGAAAAATGAGTAAAAAGACCAATGCCCTGCGCTTGCTTGACGCCCTGAAGATACCTTACGAAACGGTTGACTATCAATACGATGCCGATGATCTCAGCGTGGAACATATCGCTGAGGATAACGGCCTGCATCTGGAACGTATTTTCAAGACGCTGGTCGCCAAAGGTGATAAGAATGGCATTGCCGTGGCCGTAGTGCCCGGGGACAAAACGCTCAATTTCAAAGCTCTGGCCAAAGCCAGCGGCAATAAAAAGATGACTCTGATACCCGTGAAGGATATTCAGGCGTTTACCGGCTACATCCGCGGCGGCTGCTCGCCCATTGGTATGAAAAAGGATTATCCGGTATACCTCGATACCTCCGCCCTGGCCTATGAGGTGATCTATGTCAACGCCGGCCAGCGGGGTTTACTGGTTGGGTTGTCTCCAGAGGCACTGAAACAGGTTGCCGCCGCTGAAGTGGCAGAGATGACAAGCTAAAACTGACCCACTGATACACCGACACACCATACACTAACACCATGTCAAACGACATTAAAATAGAATGCCCGAAATGCGCCTGGGAACCCGATGGCGGCGCCTACTGGTCTTGCACCTGCGGCCATGTGTGGAACACCTTTGCAACGGCCGGCCGCTGCCCCTCCTGCAATAAACAGTGGAAGCACACCCAATGTATTCGCCATCAGGGGGGCTGCAATGAATTCTCTCCTCATCTGGATTGGTATAAAGGCCTCGACGATTGGCTGAGGAAGGAACTGGAAGCGATCCAGCAAAGCCTGGTTTCAAAACGTGTCTAAATTTAGTTTTTCAGCTAATAGGAGATGGATTTCAAAGCCGCGCAAAGCTGATTTTGAGGTGCATACCTGGAAGGTACGTGTCGAAAAATAGCAGAAGCCCGGCAAAGAAAGGCGTTCATATTAGCGAAAGGATTAATTTTAAATACGTTCTTTAAATAGCGGAATATTCAACGCCCCATGTCATCTATATTACAAATTGCCTCTGCAAAAACTTCCTGTGCAGGCATACTCCCGGATAAAAGGTAAAAAATTGTATCTTGCCCTCGCAATAGAGACATATATATTTGTTTAATACGTATTGTGTCTCGTGTTTTCCGAGCTGATGGCGCATCATTAGAGGGAAGGAAAAACCATTAGCCCCAAACAGCCAGCCCGTTTATCATTTCAAACTAATGTGATATTATTTCTCAATTAAAAGGTCCCCAAACCAGGCCCTCCGTAATGCTATGCGCTGGATCAGAGCTGAACAGATAATCCGTTAACTCCAATTTCGGCAAATGATGAAAGCGAGCTTTACCTTTTTACTGTTACTATGCACGGTAGGTACTTTATTGTGGGCGCAACCCCCGAATGATGAATGCTCCGGAGCAATCAATCTGCCTCTGGGCAGCCCCTCCTCCTGCCCGGCGGCCAACCCGGCCACCAGTACCTATACCTATAATAATAATGGCGCGACCCCTACTACGCCTTATCCGGCGTTGAACTGCGGGCCGGCCAATGGCGGCGGCATGAATGCTCCCGCTGCCGAGGTTTGGTTCACTTTTACAGCCACCAGTAACATTACCAATATTACCGTAACCTCCAATGAACTGAGTACAGTGAATTATGCTGTATACCAGGGGGCTAACTGTACTTTTGCCACAGGCCTGGCTTGTAGCCGGGGTTCCAATACCATCACGATCCCCACCAGCGCCGGCAGTACCTATTATCTGTTGGTTTCCGGGGCAGATCCCGATGACCAGGGGAGTTTTACCATTACCTTGCAGGCGGCCAGAGAATGCTCTCCTTGTCTGAATCAGAGCTTTCTGGTGGCCAGCCCGCCTCCTGCCAATGGCACCTATAGTACCGGACAGACCGTTAGTTTTTGTTTCACAGTTGCCGCCTGGGATGTGACTCAGACCAACAACTGGCTGCATTCCGTTCAGATCCAATTTGGTGGCGGCTGGGATATAAACACCCTCGATCCTTTCCCCCCGCCTTCCTGTGACCCTGCTGGTTATTGGGCCTGGTATGACTCCTGGACGGGGGTCAATACCGGCATCACCGCCGGCCCGGGCTTTGCCTTTGACTCCAGTAATGGGGGCCCGCTGGATGGCAACCCCGGTAACAACTGGGGAGACCCCTGTCAGGACGTTGGAGGTTTCCCTATTACTTTTTGTTGGGATATTACCGTTCAGGATGACCCCCTTGACTGTTCCTTCCTCAATGGGGCGGACCTTAGCCTCCAGATCACCACCTTTGCAGATGGAGAGACCGGCTCCTGGACTTCTTTTGGTTGCAACAGCGACGCCAGCACCAGCTTTCTCGCCTCCGCCGTTTGCTGCGACCAGGCGACTTTCCTTCCCGAGATCGTCATTCCTGCCTCCTGCGATAATGTTTGCAACGGACAGGCTACTGTGGAAGCCCTCGGTGGCCCCTGGAATGTCACTGTCTTTGGGCCAACCGGCAATATCGTCGAGGAACAACTCGGCGTTTTCGGGCCATTAACGATCAGTGATCTTTGCGTTGGCAATTATTCTTATGCCTTTATCGATCCTTTTAGCGGCTGCGGAGGTAGCGATAACTTTACCGTCACTCCGGGGCCGCCACCGGTAGCCTTGCCTACCGCCAATAACGTTTGCCCGGGAGAGCCTCTGCAACTCTATGGCGACGTGATCGGCTTCGGGACGGATATCATCTACCAGTGGTCGGGGACCAACTTCTCTTCCAACCAGCAGAACCCTTCCGTAGGATTGCCCGGAACGTACACCCTGGTCGTAACGGTCGATGGCTGCCCTTCCGATCCGGCCCAGGTAAACATTGGTTATATTCAAACCAATACCGGTGCACAAGCCAATCCCGCCGCAGTCTGTTCGGGAGATATGATCAATCTGTCGGCCAGTGGAGGTGCTTCTTATGACTGGGGGCCCTACGGGCAAGGCGCCAGCATTCAGGTGATGGCCCCGGCTGTATTGTCTTCTCAAATCATACCCTATACGGTCAATATACAAACGGCTAATGGATGTTTGGTTACGGAAACCGTAGAGGTAACCGTCAACCCGTTGCCGGAGGCGGATATCCAGGCCCCGGTTGAAGCTTGCCTGGGGCAACCCATTACGGTCTCTGCTTCCGGCGGAGTGCAATATGAATGGAGCGACACCCAGAACGGCCCGGTCATTGCCATTACCCCCAACTCCCTTCCGCTGGAGGAACTCTCAGTGACTGTAACCAGCCAGTTTGGCTGCCAGGATATGGCCACTACCTTTATCAATGTCAATCCGCCTCCGGTGGCTACGGCTACGGCCGACCCTGAAACGGTTTGCCCGGGAGGGGTCGCCACCCTCACTGCAACAGGAGGCGTAAATTATGAATGGAGCAATACTCTGGTTGGGCAGAGCATTATGGTCAGCCCGACAACTTCCGGTGTTTATGAAGTAACGGTTACCGATGGCAATGACTGCCGCGCTACAGCGCAGGTGGCTGTCGGGGTAGAGCCGGCTCTCGCCGCCCCCGTTGTGCAATGTGGAGCCATAACGCCCAACTCGGTGGAGTTTACCTGGAATGATGTGCCAGGCGCCACGGGTTATAATGTTACGGTGGCGACCAACCAAACCGGTGTCCAGGGGGGTAATACTTTTACGGTGGTCAACCTGAGCCCTGCCGAAGAAGTGACGATTACAGTGCAAGCTACCGGCCCCAACGGCTGTCCGAACCCGGCGACAACTTTATCCTGTTTTTCTCAGGATTGCCTTCCCGTAGGCGTAGAAGCCACTCCCGTAGCGCCCATCTGCCTGGATGGCGACAGCGGGCCGGATACACTCTCCGTTACTATTGCCGGCGCTATGGCGGATGGCGATACCTTGTGGAGCGGGACAGGGATCACCGATCCTTTACTTGGAATATTTGACCCCGCCCAGGCAGATATTGGTACGCATCAAATTATCGTGGCCTACACAGAAGGTGATTGCACCTTCCGGGATACCTTACAGATCGAGGTGCTGCCGGTGCCAACAGCCACATTTGTGCCGGACACCAACTACCTTTGCGTTGCAGATACGGCCATACTTACTTATACCGGTACGGCCGATACTACTGCAACCTATACCTGGGACTTCGACGGAGGTGTAGCGGCGCCCGATACCGGACAAGGGCCGCTGTTAGTCACCTGGGCTAATGGAGGCATCAAGGTGATTGGACTGGCCGTTACTCAGGAGGGTTGTCTTTCGGAGTTATATACGGATACGCTGGAAATACAGGAGCCTCTACCTGCGCCCGTGGTCAGTTGCGGAACGACAAGCACCACCTCGGTGAGCTTCACCTGGGCGGATGTGCCGGGGGCCACTGGTTATTTGGTGGAAGTTCTTTCTGGCCAATCTGGCGTCCAAAACGGCAACAGCTTCCAGGTGGACATGCTGATGCCGGAGGAAGTGGTAATCGTAAGGGTCACGGCCCTCAACGACGGCCCCTGTGGCGACAGCAGCACTGAATTCAGTTGTGCGGCTCTGGCCTGCCCCAACTTCCAGATCAGTATCAATAATATCAATTCATCCAATAGCCTTTGCCTGAATGCCGCCACCACTCCGCTCAACCTGAGCGCGGTTGTAACTGGCGGGGATGGCAGCGGCACGGGAACCTGGAATGGGCCTGGAGTCACCGATGTGGTTAATGGGGCGTTTGACCCGGTAGTGGCGGGCGCCGGGCTTCATACCATTACTTATACCTACACCGAAGGGCCCTGCACTGGCAGTGCCACTCTGGACATTACCGTCAATGAAACGCCAACGGCTAACTTCACTGTGGGGGACGCCGAAGCCTGCATCAATCAGGCGGTGGCCATAACCTATACGGGAGATGCCGACCCCAACAGCGCCACCTTTACCTGGGGCTTCAATGGAGGAACGGCTATGCCCGGTACCGGCGCCGGGCCTCATACGGTGAGCTGGGCGACCGCTGGCGACAAGTCGATTACCCTGCTGGTAGAAGAAAATGGCTGTAGCAGTGAGCAGTTCATCCAAACGGTGGCCGTTTCCAGCCCGATGCCTCCGCCGGTGGTCAACTGTAATCCGACAACCTCCTCCGTTGAGTTTTCCTGGAATGATGTGCCGGGGGCAACGGCTTATACGGTCAATCTCATTGCAGGCCCTGCCGGAGTACAGGCCGGCAATACCTATCTCGTCACCGGCCTCAGCCCGGGTGATCAGGTGGAAATAGAAGTGGCCGCGGTGGGCGATGGCCCTTGTGGTAATAGCACTGCTATGGCTGCCTGCATTGCAGAAGACTGC
Organism: Phaeodactylibacter sp.; assembly: GCA_020436535.1. Lineage (GTDB taxonomy): Bacteria > Bacteroidota > Bacteroidia > Chitinophagales > Saprospiraceae > JACJXW01. The sequence continues at coordinate 30,820 of JAGQXQ010000109.1, read as the reverse complement.
CCCATAGTGACAATTGATATAAATGCAATAGCGCCTATCTGCCTGGATGCTTCCGCCGTTCCTATCAACCTGACGGCTACCATCAGTGGCGGCGCTGGAGGCGGTACTGAAAGCTGGTCCGGCCCGGGCATAACGGATGCAACTGCCGGCCTTTTCGATCCTAATCTGGCCGGCCCGGGAACGCATACCCTCTCACTGGTTTACCAGGAAGGTAATTGCAGTTACAACAATAGCATAGATATTGTGGTCAATGAGCAACCGACCGCCACATTCTCCGCCACGGCGGCGATCTGCGTCGATGAGTCCAGCACGGCCGTTTACACGGGCAATGCGGGCCCCGGCGCTATCTACACCTGGGATTTTGGCGGTGGATTGGCGGCGCCGGGAACTGGAGTGGGCCCCCACGCGGTGAACTGGGCGGCTGGAGGAACCCAAATGGTGAGCCTTACGGTTGTCGAGAACGGCTGCGCTTCCGAGCTGTTCAGCCAGATGGTGGAGGTAGAGGAACCCCTGGCGGCGCCGGTGCTGAACTGCAACACAACTACTTCTTCTATCTCATTTAGCTGGATGGATGTACCCGGAGCTACCGGCTACAATGTTTCTGTTCTTAGCGGGCCAACGGGCATACAATCCGGCAACAGTTATTTGGTGGAAAACCTCACACCCGGCGATGTGGTGCGCATCCGGGTGGAAGCGGCTGGTACGGGCCCCTGTGGCAGCAGTTTCGCCGAGCTGGAATGTACTGCCGAGGACTGCCCCGATGTCATGATCGACATCGCCTCACCAGGGCCTTTCTGTGAAGGGGACATCTTTGTCGAAATACCATTACAGGCCACCCTTACCGGCGCCGCCGGTGGAGGCGTGGAAAACTGGTCCGGGCCCGGCATCATCGATCCGGCCAATGGCATTTTTGATCCGGCAGCGGCCAATATCGGCACGAATACCATAACCTATACTTATACGGAGGGCAATTGCGTCTACAACGCATCTCTGGACATCGTGATCCATACCCGTCCCTCAGCGGATTTTACAGTAGACGCCAGCATTTGCCAAACGGAAACGAGCACCCTCGCCTATACAGGGCCGGCTGCCGCCGGCGCCACTTTCAACTGGGATTTTGATGGCGGAACGGCAGTGCCGGGTACCGGGGAAGGGCCCCATGAAGTGAGTTGGGCGAACGGAGGTATTCATCCGGTAACCCTGATTGTAACCGAAAATGGCTGCGACTCGGAGCCTGTGACTCAGGAGGTGCAGGTGGCTGTTCCACTGGAAAATCCGGTGATTGCCTGTAATACCGACAACACGTCTATTACCTTTAGTTGGGCGGACGTGCCGGGCGCTACCGGTTATCAGGTGGTGGATGTTACCGGCCCGGCAGGCATGCTCAGTGGAAATACTTACACAGTCACCGGGCTGAGTCCCGGTACGGAGGTAACGATACAGGTCATTGCTGAATCCGGCACAGCTTGCGGCAACAGCATTGCCGAAGAGAGTTGTATCGCCCTTGATTGCCCGGATGTTTTGCTGGAGATACCCGCCATGGGCCCTTTCTGTGAAGGAGATGAGCCAGTGACACTTTCCGCTACTGTCACCGGCGGCGATGGTGCAGGCGCCTTTCAGTGGTCTGGAAATGGAGTGCAGGGGGATATTTTCAACCCTGCATCGGCCCCCCAGCCGGGAGATTATACCATCAGCGTTCAATATACGGAAGGTGTTTGTGAGTATACCGCCTCCTCCATTATTACCGTAAACCCAGTACCCACGGCTACCTTCACTGCAAATTCTCCGGTTTGTGAGCAGAGCGCCTCTCTGGTTACCTATACCGGTACCGCTTCTCCGGGTGCAAATTACACCTGGGATTTTGATGGAGGAACGGCAGTGCCAGGAACCGGCGCCGGGCCTCATCAGGTGGCCTGGAATGATGCCGGTACTAAGGCCATCAGCCTGATTGTAAGTGAGAATGGTTGTACTTCCGAGGCGGCCGGGCAAGAGGTTGTTGTCGAAGCACCTCTAGTGGCGCCTGTAATCACCTGCCAGTCAACGAGTACCTCTGTGACTTTCCTCTGGAATCCGGTGCCCGGTGCTGCTGATTATCAGGTAGAAGTCCTTCAGGGGCCTGCCGGAACACTTAATGGAACCACTTACACATTCACCGGGCTGACGCCGGGCGAAGCAGTACAGATACAGGTTGCCGCCATCGGCAGCGGGCCTTGCGGCAACAGTTCGGCGGAGCTGAGCTGCATCGCTCAGGATTGCCTGCCGCTCAGCGCTGCTATCAGCGGGCCTGAAGCGATTTGTAACGGATCGGGAGCCGTGCTTACCGTCTCAATCAATACCGCGGCCACTGGCCCGTTCCTATTCACTTATACCGTAAATGGCGAAAACGAAACGGCCATAAGCTTGCCTGCCGGTGAATCTACCCTGGAAGTAGATATTAATGAAACAACAACGTTCGATATCGTTTCAATCGTCGACAGCAATTTGCCGGACTGTATCTATCAAAGTAGCAGCACCTGGACTGTAGAAGTACAAGAGCCCAACCAGGCCGGTATGGCCGGCGAGGCAGCCCGCCTTTGCGCCCAGACGGATTCTACCATTTTGCTTACGGATCTTATCATTGGCCTGCAGCCGGGCGGGCAGTGGCGGGAAGTAAGCGCGGCGCCTTCCAGTGGAGGCGCCTTCAATCCCGGAGCTGCTACCTTTGTCGTAGACGGCCAGCCGGCGGGTGCCTACACTTTTGCCTATGCGGTCAGTACCAGCACCGCTTGTCCCGCTGACGAGGTACAGGTTTCAGTAGAAATAGAAAATTTGCCCGTTGCCGATGCCGGCGCCGATCAGGAACTGACCTGCAATATGGGGATGATAACCCTGGGAAGTAACAATACTTCCGCCGGTGTTTCTTACCTCTGGTCCAGCCCCGACAGTGTCCTGATCCCCGATCCCAATAGCCAGTTTATTGACGTTGGCCAGCCGGGCGCCTATCTTCTTACCGTCACCAACGCAGCTGGGTGCACGGCCAGCGATGAAGTTGCTGTAACGGCAAACCTGGAAGTGCCCACTTTTGAAGCGGTGGTAAGTGAGATCAGCTGTTTCGCTGCCGACGATGGCGTGATCAGCTTGTCTAATATCTCAGGGGGGCAGCCGCCTTACCGCATCTCTTTCGACGGAGGGGCTTTCCTGGACCAGGCCCAGTTCACCAACCTGGGAGCTGCTGATTACAGTATCGTCGTTCAGGATCAGAACGGGTGCATCTCGGAGCTTTCCGTCAATCTGGAGCAACCCCGCGAGGTCGTAGTCACTTTAACGACTAACATCGACGGTGAGAATGTCATACAACTGGGGGATAGTGTACGCCTGACAGCCGTTTATGATCCCAATATTCCCATTGATACCATTCGCTGGGAACCCGACAGCATCGGTTTTGGTAACAGCAATTCCGTTTGGGTCAGCCCTCTGGTGACGGCCAGCTTCAGCGTGACCATACAGGATACCAGTGGCTGCGCCGATACGGACCGGATGTCTATTATCGTTGATAAGGACCGCCCGGTCTATATCCCGAATGCATTCTCTCCCAATGAAGATGGACGCAATGATGTGTTCTTTATTCAATCGGGTAAAGGAGTGAAAGCGATCCAATCCTTCCTCATCTTTAACCGGTGGGGAGAAACCATTTTTGAGCTGTACGACTTCCAGCCCAACGACCCAAGTCTGGGTTGGGACGGCACCTTCCGCGGAGAGCGGATGAATACTGGCGTATTCGCTTACTTTGTCGAGGTAGAATTTGAGGATGGGGAGGTTATTCTGTTTGAAGGGGACGTTATATTGATGAAGTGATGGGTAAGGAATACTATATTATAAAATAGTTTAAGTTGACAAAACCGTATTACTTGGAATGGATGAAAAACACCGTTATGAATGTAATAATTATTTTTATAATTATTACATTCATAACGGTTGGTTGCTGGATTCGGATTTAAATGGCTGATGGCTGCACAATCAATCCCCGGAGAGTTCGTCAACCTTTAACACTCCCCATTCCACGTTTGTCCTTCATTTGTGTTAATTTTGGCATCTATTTGGAACAGTAGGTTCATCTACGGCAGCGAATGAGGCCAGTAAAGGGTCTTAGGAACATAAAGTGGCGGAATCTAAGTAGATAAAAGCTATTTGAGAGGTCATCAGAAGTGAGCCAATGAAAGCCGTTTCTGCATTTCCTCCATCCCAAGAACAGATCAAAAGAGCTTATGAGGCGAACCATAATCCTGTGGCTATTCCTGGCAGGCGCCGCTTCGGCCTGGAGCCAACCTTGCGGCCTGGAAGACACCTTGTACATCAACCCCAATAGTCTTCACACCTTCAATTTTGAAGTCTTCAATATCTATAATGATGACCTGGCCAATGCCGGACAGGGCATTTGTGGCATAGAGATAGATTTTAAGCACAACTACGTTGAGGACATGGTCCTGACGGTCACTTCACCCGCCGGGCAGTCCGTCACCCTGACCGGCCCTAACAGTGATGATCCGGTAGCTTTTACCAACTTTTCCCGTTGGCGGATCACTTTCGTACCGCAGTCTGTAGTTCCTATGCCGGACCCGGGCTTTTTGCCTGGCTGGGATAACAATCAACCCAATAATTGGGGTATTTCAGGTTTGTTCACAGGCACTTACCATCCCTACCAGGGCAATTTGGAGGACTTCAACACCGGGCCGGTGAATGGAACCTGGACGATCACGGTCAACAACAACCCCTCGGCACAGATCGGGGCTATTCTGGGTTTCCGCCTGCTCTTTTGTGACGAACGCGGGCTGGACTGCTGTTTCGCCGCTGCCGGCAACCTCGATACCTTTGAGGATATCCTCGCCTGCGAAAGCGATACCAGCCTGGCTCTGAGCCTGCCTCCCCATTACACCGGCACCCCGCCCGATACCAATGAGTATGGCTATACCTACCTGATCGGAGAAGAAAACATACTGCTGGACTACGATTCCACTGTCGATCTCACCGGCTTTGCTCCCGGGCTGTACCAGGTCTGCGGCCTGTCTTACAAACGAATTGATTATGACAGCTTCCCCGCTCCGGATGCCGTGTTAACGATCGACAGCCTGCGGCGCAACCTCATCGGGCTGGAGCCTCTTTTCTGCGGGGAGATTACCGATAGTTGCCTGTGGGTTCGCATTGTCGCCCCGCCGGACACCACCTTCCTGGCCGGATCCATCTGCGAGGGAGATTCTGTAATGGTAGGGGATAGCGTGCTTACAGCCACCGGAAGTTACGATATCCATTTATCGGGTTATGCCGGTTGTGACAGTATTGTACATTACGACCTGCTGGTCATCCCTTTAGAGTACACCAACCTGATGGATACTATCTGTCAGGGAGATTCGGTTGTAGTGGGAACAATAGCCTATACGGCTACCGGTGTGTATACCGACACCCTTCTGTCTGCCGGTTCTTGCGATAGTATAATCAGCCTGAACTTAACGGTCATTCCTCCCATTCTTGTAGATACTTCGGTGGTCCTTTGTCTGGGGCAGAGCTTTGCAGTGGGCGATAGTATACTGACGGCCGGTGGAAATTATTCCATCACGCTGGCCTCTTCGCAGGGATGCGATAGCATTGTCAATGTGAACCTTCAGGTACTGGATGTGACGGCGGCCATTGCTCCACCAGATACCCTAACCTGTAGCGATCCGTTGGTTACCCTCGATGGCAGCGCCTCGAGCCCGGCAGGAAGTATTACCTATAACTGGCTGGACGTTAATGACGTTATTATTGGCAATAGCCCCAGCCTGGCTGTGAGCTTTTCCGGAACCTATTTCCTGGAGGTAGAACAAAGTCAAAATGAGGTGCAGTGTCTTAGCCGGGATACTGTTTTGGTAGTAGCCGATACCATTCCACCCCGAGCCGATGCCGGAATGACAGACACACTGACCTGTGATAGCAGCCAGCTTTCTATTGGAGGCCCAAACACCTCGGCCGGCCCTGAATTCCAATACAGTTGGAGCAGTACCACCGGTAACTTCTCCGGAAGTACAGCCGGCCCGACAGCCTTAGTGGATGCAGCCGGCCTCTACGAACTTATCGTTACCAATGCCGGCAACGGCTGCCGCGATACGGCAACGGTGCTCATCAGCCTGGACGAGCAGTCGCCCGTTGCCGTAACCGGGCCGGATACGACTTTAAACTGCACCCGGACAAGCCTAACGCTCAGCGGCGCCGGTTCTTCTGTGGGCCAGGGTTTTGAATACGACTGGCGAGCCACTAATGGTGCTGTACCTCAGCAAGCCACTACGCTCATTCCGGTTATTACTCAGGCTGGAAATTACCGCCTGTTAGTTACCAATATAGATAACGGTTGTTCAGACTCAGCCTTTGTAGCGGTCACTTATGATACCCTTTCACCGGCCGTGAGCATTGCAGCACCTGAAGTGCTGGATTGTTCACAAACCGCACTGCAATTAGAGGCCAGCATCCTCAACGCTGGCCTTGCCCCGCTCCTCAACTGGCAAGCAGGAAATGGAGGGAACATCAGCAGCGGAGCGGATAGTCTCATGCCAGTGGTAGATGCCCCCGGCACGTATCAGCTATTGGTGGAAAATGCCGTCAATGGCTGTCGGGATTCCGCCTCGGTAGTTGTGGAGGAAAACGTCAATGTAGTAGTGGCAAATGCAGGAAGCAGCGGAGTGCTTACCTGTGCCCTGGACACGCTTACTCTCGATGGTTCGGCTTCAACTATAGCTCCGAATCTCCTCTACTGCTGGTCGAGCCCGGACGGGCATTTCACGGCGGACTCGGTTGGAACGACGGTTGAGGTAAATGCGCCCGGCGCCTATCAGCTCATCGTTAAGGATACGGTTACTTTTTGTGCAGACACGGCATTCGTCACCATTACTCAGGATACGATGGCGCCCATTTCAGATAGTGGGCCGGATCGGCTACTGACATGTGACAGCACCACCGTCACCCTGGACGGAACCAATTCTTCCGGCAATGGTAATTTTGACTACGACTGGATAGCCGTGGCGGGGGTTGATCCGGTTGGGGGTAATACCCTTACGCCAATAGTTACAGAGCCAGGCCTCTATTTGCTGGTGGTGACGGATCGGGACAATGGATGCATCGATACCTCTTTGGTAGAAGTAGTTGTAGATACCCTTCCGCCGACAGTTGCCATTGCACAGCCCGGACTATTGAATTGCGCTGAGACAAGCCTTAGCCTCGATGGCGGTGCTTCCGACAACGGGCCGGGTTATTCCTTTTTCTGGAATGCCCTGGAAGGCGGGCAGTTTAGTTCAGGTATCAATACGCTCACTCCAGTGGTGGACGCCGGTGGGCGCTATGAGCTGGTGGTCATCAATGACAATACCGGCTGCCGGGATTCCACCTCGGTGCTCGTTCAAGATTCCTCGGTGCAGGTGATGGCCGTGATCGGCTCGGTAGACACGCTCAACTGCGATTCTACCCAGCTGACGCTCGATGCCTTTGCCTCCAGCTCTGGCCCGAATATTGTTTATGAATGGTACACCACCGATGGTTTCATTATTGGGGATTCCACCGGGCCCACCATCCGGGTAAACGCCTCGGGCGTCTACCAGCTTGTCGTCCTGGATACGTTGACTTTTTGTTCCGATACCTCGGAAGCCTTTGTACCCATGGATTTTTTGGGGCCGGTTGCAGTGATAGCGGCCAGCTCGGAGCTCAACTGCTCGATTACGGAAGTAACACTGGATGGTACAGGGTCTGATACCGGTGGTAACTACACCTACCAGTGGAGTGGCCCCTGCGTTGTGTCCGGCCAGGATAGTATTATTGGCCGAGCTGATTGTCCGGGTACCTATTTTTTTACCATTAGAGATACCGGCAACGGCTGTATTACTACAGATAGCGTTGAAGTAAGCCAGAATGAAGATACGCCCACGGCTGCTGTCGGGGGGCCCTATACCCTGACCTGCGACAGCCTGCAACTCACCCTTGATGGCAGTGCTTCCAGCCAGGGGCCAGGCTTTACCTATGAATGGGCCGGGCCGGGCCTGCTGGGCGATGTTACTACCCTAAACCCAGACATCAATCTGCCCGGGCAGTACACCCTGACGGTTCGCGATACGGTAAACACTTGCCTGGCAACGGCAACCGCCACTATCGGAATAGATACCATAAGCCCGGTGTCCGTTGCCGGGGAGGTGGATGTATTGACCTGTGACAGCACGGTAGTCGAGATCGGAGGTTTCGAGACTTCCACCGGGCCAGGTTTTAGCTATAGCTGGACGACAGATAACGGCCAGATAGCCGGCCCGGCGGATGGCCGATTTGTTCTGGCCAGCCAACCGGGCATTTATCAGCTGGTTGTCCGCAATACGAATAATGGTTGTGAGGCAACTTCTTCTACTACCGTTTTTGAAGACAACCAACCGCCCAATGTAGAAGCCGGCGCAGATCAGGAACTCAACTGTGCTTTCCCTCAGGCGGTGCTGGACGGTTCTTCTTCGGATACCGGCGCCCCTCTCGAATACCAATGGAGCGGCCCCTGCCTGCTCTTTCCGGCAGATAGTAGCCGAATGTTGGTCGATTGCTCGGGAATCTATTACCTCCGTGTCACCAATACAGCCAGTGGTTGTGTAGGGGTAGACAGCGTAGCAGTAAGCAGGGATAGCCTGCTGCCGGCCGTACTGTTACCGGATAGCCTGGAATTATCTTGCCTGGATGGAACCGTTGTCATCGATGCCTCTGCTTCCGGGGGGACCCTCTTCCAATGGTTTTTTGAAGGGCAGCCGGTGAGTTTTAACACGCTTACCCCTTTGGTGGATACGGCCGGGCTGTATACGCTGATTGCCACCAATGCCGCTCAGGATTGTGCGGATACCGCCAGTGTAATCGTGGTGCTCGACTGCACGCCCGATGCCCTTATTGCCAACCCGGACACCCTTACCTGCGCTATCACTTCCGTGGCGATCGACGCCACGGCCTCTACCTCCGGCAGTTTTATCACTTACCAATGGACGGAACCGGGCGCCAGTTGTATCATCAGCGGGCAGGGAACTCCTGAATTGGAAGTGCGCTGCAGCGGCTTGTATACATTGATTGTCACCAATACAATAGTTGGGCTGAGCGATACCGCCTCCATCAATGTGGTTACTAATGATACGCCTCCTCTGGCCGATGCCGGCCCTTCCGATACCCTCACCTGTGATGAACCAACGGCTATCCTGAATGCGGGCGGCTCCACGCAGGGGCCGGGTATAGGGTACGTTTGGACCAAGCTGGATGATGATTTTTTCAACATCTCAAGCCTCACGGTGGAAATTAATGACGATGGAACCTATTTCCTGGCCGTCATTGACAGCCTGACGGGCTGTACCGATGAAGATATTGTAGTGATTGAACGCAGCGCCGACCTGCCGGATATCACCTTTGGGAGCCGGGTCATTCCCTGCCTGCAGGACAGCTTTTGGATGCAGGCTTTCGTAGATCCGCCCGGGCAACCCTATTCTTACAACTGGGTAGGAGATCATATCATTGGCAACCGGGATAGTTCTGCGGTACTGGTAGACACTAGTGGCGTGCTGACCCTCACCGTAGTCAATATAGCTAACAGCTGTACCACCTTCCGCAATGTGGAAGTCATGGTTCAATCCTGTATTCCTTGTTTAGAGATAGGGCCTGTAGACAGCCTGACCTGTCGGGTGGATACAGTGCCCATTACGGCCGCTTTCTGTGAGCCTTGCATCGGTTGTACCTTACAATGGTCTACGCAGAATGGCCTGATACTTACCAATACTGATTCTCTGCAGGTTCTTGCCGGAGCGCCCGGCCTGTATACAGTCACGGCCACCGATACACTGGGATTTTCCAAAGTACTCAGTGTGATGGTTCGCGAGAATATCGTGACACCGGTTGTGGATGCCGGGCCCGATCAGATTCTCAACTGTGCTGTGCCGGAGGTTACTCTTGGCGGCGCTGCTATTCCCAACTCCCGACTATCCTACCAATGGATAGACGAAAATGGAAATGCCCGGATCCAGGATACCTTGCCGGTGTTGCCGGTATCTATTCCGGGCGCTTACCAATTATTGGCCACCGACCGAATAACAGGATGTAGCGCCACTGATCAGGCTATTGTAACGATCGATACGCTTTTGCCCTTCGCCGAGGCGGGGGCTCCGGTGACCCTTACCTGCGCTATGCCTTCCCGCGCCCTCGATGGCAGCGCTTCAGATTTTGGCCCCGATATTACTTACTCCTGGAGTGGGCCGTCCGGCGCTGTGATTGGCGGGGCCAACTCTTTCAATCCTTCGGTAATTGACACCGGTTTATTCATTCTGACCGTTACGGATACCACGACCGGATGTTTTGCCACCGATAGTGTATGGGTAGATAGAGAGGGCGTGTTGCCACCGGTTCCCATGCTATCGGATACCAACCTGACCTGTGGCGCTTCCGTGGTTCTGCTGGTGGGTGAACTGCCGGCGCCGGCCGGTTATACCGGACGCTGGTGCCGCCTCGGGCCCAATGGCCAGCCTCAGGGGCCTTGCACCAATGCGCTTATCGTTGATGTGGCTACACCGGGCGCGTATCGCTTCGAGGTAGAAGACATCAGCAACGGCTGTGTCAGTTCCGTAGTGGTAGAGGTGGGAGAAGATTATGAACCGCCGGTTGCCGATGCCGGGCCCGACGGTACGCTGCTTTGTAATCTGGACAGCCTGCAATTGCAGGGGAGCGGCGGCCCATCCGGCTTACCGCTGGCCTATGCCTGGAGTGCGTTAGGAGGCAGTGCTATCACAGGCGCTGATAGCCCGGCGCCGGTCATTTACCAGCCGGATACTTTCCTGCTGGCCGTTACCAACCTGGTGAATCAATGCACTTCATCAGATACGGTGGTGATCAGGCAGGACCTGAATGCACCTCTGGCCGATGCCGGCCCGGACACTACGCTGAACTGCAATCGCGTCAACGTCCGCCTGCAGGGGCAGGGGATGACGGCCAGTGGCAGCCAGCAGGTGCTCTGGTCCACCCTTGACGGCAATATCGTTCTGGACGGAAACAGCCTGACTCCTCTTGCCGATGCCCCGGGAAGTTACGTTCTTCAGGTTACGGACCCGCAAAATGGTTGTACCGGCGCCGATACGGTGGTTATAGCAGAAGGCCGGCAGCCGCCTCTGGCCGTGGTAGACTCCTCCGGCCTGCAACTGGACTGCCGGACAGATAGCATCTTTCTGGATGCCGGCGCTTCGATATCCGCTACGGGTAGTGGGTTGGTATATGACTGGCGGAAGGTTCCTGCTGGCAGCATCAGCAATGAGCCACAGGTGGCGCTGTCCAGTACGGGCAACTACCGCCTGGTCGTCACAGACCAGGGGAACGGTTGTAAAGATACCCTCGCCTTTGCCGTAAGCGCGAACTACGAACAACCGGATGTTACCATCGGGCCCCCATTGGAAATTACCTGTGTTCGGACGTCGGTGGTACTGGATGGCAGCGGTTCTTCTTCCGGAGCTGACTTTTCTAATACCTGGGCCGGGCCAGCGGGGGATACTCTGATGGATAGCAGCCTTCAGGCGACAGCCACTATGCCGGGTATGTATCAATTGATCGTGACGAATGAAAGGAACGGTTGCTTTGCCTCTGCTCAGCGCACAGTGCTGGCCGACACGGTGCCTCCCTTGGCCAGCATCACAGGCCCTCAACCTCTGGATTGTATCGTTCGAACGGTAACATTAGATGGTTCCGCCTCTTCATTTGGAGATTTTATAGAGTATTCCTGGACGACAGAAGCCGGGCAATTGGCCGGCCCGGTGGATAGCAACCGGACACTTGCCGCCGCCCCGGGTTGGTATATCCTGTTAGTGACGGACCTCCGCAATGGTTGTACGGCGGCCGACAGTGTGCAAGCCATAGAGTTGGCCGCCCCGGTAGATAGCCTGCTGGCAAGGGCGTTTCCTCCATCCTGCCCCGGCCGCCTCGATGGCTATATTGATATTGATACCATTCTTGGGGGCTCGGAACCTTATCTTTTTGCTATTGAAGGAGGCAGTTTTTCCGGGCGTACCCACTTTGAAAACCTGCCTCCGGGTACTTATCAGCTGAGTGTGCAGGATGCCAATGGCTGCGAACTGGAAACTACGCTGGAAATTCCGGAAGCCCAAAGCCTCAGCGTGGACCTGGGGCCGGACATTACCCTGCGGCTCGGTAGTGCGGATACATTAGTGGCGGATATCAGCCTGGCAACCTATGACACCATTTGGTGGTGGCCTTACGATACCATTAACCCCCTCAATGTTCCTGTATTGGCAATTAACCCGGATAAAACGACAACCTATTTTGTCTGGGTTAGTAATGGGGAAGGCTGCACGGCCACTGATAATATAGAGGTCAGAGTAGTACGGGAATATCCCGTTTATGCACCAACCGCCTTCTCTCCCAATGAAGACCAAAGCAATGACCGGTTCACTCTTTTTGCCGGCGCTGATGTCGTCAATATTCGCCTCTTTCGGATCTTTGATCGTTGGGGCAATATGGTGTATGAAAATGAAAATTTCCAGCCCAATGATCCTACTCTGGGCTGGGACGGTTCCCTCGACGGCATGCCCATGGACCCGGCAGTTTTTGTATTCTACGCCGAAGTTGAATTTACAGATGGAAGCATCGAAGTCGTGAGAGGGGATGTAGTATTGATGAGGTGATGAAAAAAGGTGTGGAGGGGTGTAAGTGTATAAATGGGTGCTCTTTACACATTTACACTCAAGCACACACACATACTTACACCCTTACACAATCCTCTCTCTCCTCACGCCAGCACTTTCACCAGATCTACGATACCGGTGATAATATACTGTATCCCGATGGCCATGACCAGGAAGCCCATAATGCGGGTCATGGCATTCAGGCCAGATTCCCCCAGGAGTTTATACAAAAAAGGAGCAGAGCGAAGGATGAGGTAAACGATCATCCCTGTGACAATGACCACTGCCGCTACCGTAAGGCGTTCCGGCCAAGCCGGGTGGACGGAATAGATACCAATGAGGTAAGAAATAGAACCCGGCCCGGACAACATCGGCATGGCCATTGGTGAAAAGGAAATATCGTTTTTTACCAATGCTTCCGCTTTAACCTTTTTACTGATCGCCCGCCCTTCGGCAAATTTACCGCTCAGCAGAGAATAACCGGATGACAGGATAACCAGCCCGCCGGCAATACGCATGGCATTGAGGCTGATGCCAAAAAAACTCAGGATCAAGGTGCCGGCGAAAAAGAAGGCCAATAAGATAAGCACAAAATAAATACTGGTCTGCAGGGCAATATGGGTGCGTTCTGCTTTGCTGTGATGTGGGGTCATTGCCAGAAATACAGGCACTGCCCCCATTGGGTTGACTAGGGTGACCAACGATGCCAGTACTGCAAAAGACAACTCTAACATAGCTATTGGGTTATTTTACGGCCAGGCTTTATACCTCAATGCTTTCCGGTGCCCGGGTGAGGTAACGGCCTTGATCCGCACATTAGTTAATTTAGTGAGTGGATTCGTTTTCGTAATATTGTTCTAAAAAAGAACAACGTTAACCTCGTATTCAGGTTTTTGTTTGGCGAAAACATCCAGATGAAGATAGACACTAAATGTCTACAAAAAGTTCAAGTTCCGACAAAAAATATTTTGAAATAGAGTGTAAAAGAAAAAGATGGACGGGATAATAAATTGGAGAGGCAGAGCAAGGATTCGGGGGATGCCTGGTGGCGGGCTACACCTGGGGGAAAGCGGGTCGTGGTAGGGCCTGTTTCCCCAGGGCTCTATACAAAAAAGGGGAGCTAAAAAATAGCTCCCCGAGAAAAACACCTAAAACCCATATTCATATCATGAAAACCTTTCTACGTTGAAAATGTTGAGACAGCCAGAGGTTTTAACTCTTTATCAATCAACACTTTAATCTCGTTTCCCCTGGCTGTCAATCAACTGCATTCCCCTTGAAATTTGACGTCTGCCAGCCTCGCTTTGAGGCTTGCTTTCGCCTTTTCAATTTTCACTCTTTCTGACGCAGTTTTCAGCCAAGGTCACTTTTTTCAGAATTTTTTTTGAGATTGCCCCACATCTTTCTGTAGGCATTCAATAGTACAAAAGTAATAGTTTTTGTTGATTGCCAAAGTGATTTAAATCACATTAACTATTCAATATACACCATTTTCCGGAAAAACATTTCAAAATCTAAAGCCTAAACAAGAATATTCGGAATAGGTTTAAAATAATATTACAAATATAAAAAAGTATATGTAAAAGGACCAACCCTTTTCCGATTTTTTTACCCGGCGCCTTTACCTTGCGGGGTCAAGTTTCAGCCTGACTTCCAATTGCTCCTCATCCCGAAGGAGGCGGACGGTAACCACATCGCCTGGCTCATAATTTTCCAGAGCCAGAATCAGGTCACTATTATTTTTGATCGTTGTATTTCCAAGTCCAATGATGATATCACCCAGTTTGATATACCCATAGTTGTCCCGGGTGGTGGGCCGGATACCGGCCCGTTCTGCAGCGCCGCCTTTACTAACGTCGGTCACGAGCGCACCTTCCAGGCCCAGGCGAGCTAAGATTTGAGGGCGGGCCAGGTCAATCCCAAGAGAAGGGCGCCGCAACTCCCCGTATTCGATCAGTTCCGGAACGATCCAGCTCACTGCATCAACCGGAATAGAAAAGCCAATACCCGCCGAAGCACCTGAGGGGCTATAGATGGCTGTATTCACTCCGATAAGGCGGCCCGAGGAATCCAGCAGCGGCCCGCCGGAGTTACCGGGGTTGATTGCCGCATCGGTCTGTATCACATCCCGGATGGGGATGCCGGCCACGGATTGTATCTCTCTGCCCAGGGCGCTGACAATGCCGGTGGTGAGGGTTTGGTCCAGTCCGAATGGATTTCCAATAGCGAAAACGGACTGTCCGACGCGCAGCTCTTCAGAACTGCCGATAGGAATGGGGTGGAGCAATTCCCGGCCTGCATCGATGCGCAGGACTGCGAGGTCTTTTTCCGGCGCCTGCCCCACCAGCTTGGCCGGCCAGGTGGAACGGTCGGCCAATGTAACAGTGGCCCGGTCTGCTCCCTGTATGACGTGAAAATTGGTGACAATATGGCCGCCCAGGTCCCAGACAAAGCCGGAGCCGGTGCCTCGGGGGATCTCCGATACGTCGCGGGTGAAATAGTCCATGCGGACGTTGGAGGTAGTAATAAAACAAACGGAAGGGGCCGCGTCTTCAAAGAGTTGTATGGTCGCCCGCTCTTCCGGCGTCAGCCCGTGGCCGGGGCTGGCATCCCGTGCAGCAGGCAAATTAGTGTTTTTAGCCGGAACCGCTTTTTCAGCGAACAAGACGGTGTCGGCTTCAGTTTGCCCTTTGTCATTGCGGGTAGTATCCTTGCCTTTCCAGGCAATTCCGGCCATGAAGCCAAAGGCCAGCAAGGCCAGCCATAAAATGAATCGAAATTGTTTTGGCATGACTATACTTTTTTATTATAACAAACAAAGTGGCTGGATGTGGACAAAGCCAGGAAAAAACTGTTTATTCGGGCTTCGTTGTATCCATACTTTTATGGAATGTTCCCCTTGTTATCTTTGTAAACAATAATAGGATCACAATAAATATAAAAATGCCGGAACGGCCCTTGTCATTGTGGCGACAATTTGGTTATGCCTGCGGGATGTTGGGCTGGTCCATCATGATTAATATCCTGGCGGTGATGCTGATCTATTTTTACATCCCTCCCAGCAATTCAGGGATGGGACAGCTGATCCCGCAAGCCACTATCCTTGGTATTTTCACCCTCTTGTCCCTGATTGCTGCCAGCGGGCGCCTGTTTGACGCTATCACCGACCCGCTCATCGCCTATTGGAGCGACCGGTCGCATCATCCAAAGGGCCGGCGAATTCCATTCATGAAGGTGGCTATCCTACCCTCCGTTTTTTTTGGCATCCTGGTTTTTCTTCCATTGGAGTACAGGGAAAGCTACAGCAATGTGTGGTGGCTGGCGGTTATTCAGGCCTGTTTTTATCTTTCCCTGACCGTGTACATTATTCCTTATAACGCTTTATTGCCGGAATTAGCGCCTGGCTCAGAAGCCAAGGTGCGCCTGTCTACCTGGCTGTCCCTGGCCTTTGTATTGGGGATTATCATTTCTTCCCAAACGCCGGCAATTGCCGACCTTATACAGGGGGGCTTTCAAGTTTCGAACCGGCACGCCGCCTTTCAACTGGCGATTGGCGGCCTGTATGTGCTGGGCGGGGCGTTCATGTTCATTCCACTTTTCAGTATCGATGAGCAGCGCGATTGCTCCGGACAGCCGGCGACTGTTCCTTTGATGGCGGCGTTCCGCCACATTCTAACCCACCGGAATTTTCTCATTTTCATAACGGCGGATTTTTCCTATTTCGTTTCCATTACGATTATCAGCAGCGGCATGCTCTATTTTGTCAAAGTGTTGCTGTTCCTCAATGAGGGCATCGGGGGGGTAGTCATGGGGGTGATGGTGTTGTTTTCACTTCTGTTCTATCCGTTGGTGGTTCGCCTGGCCAACAGGGTTGAAAAGCGGAAACTGGTGATCTGGTCCTTGTTAAGCCTGGGGGTGGCTTTACTGTGGCTCTTCTTTTTGGGTAAAGGGCCTCTGCCACCCCGGGTACAGATCTTTGGCTTTGCCCTGATCGTTGCCATTCCTACGGCTTTTCTCGGCATTTTGCCTTACGCCATCATCGCTGAGATTGCTGAACAAGACGGCAGCCACACCGGCCAGCAAAAAGAGGCAATGTTCTTTGCTGTCCGCAATTTTTCTACCAAACTAGGGCAAACCGTCGGTATCATGGCTTTTGCTATACTGACCCTACTGGGGAAAGACCCCTTCGATGATCTCGGCATCCGCCTGGCGGCTGTCTTTGGGGGCGTTCTCTGCATTTTGGCAGGGCTGATCTTTACCCAGTTTGAAGAGCCGTGATTTAGGGATTCGTTACTGGTTAGCCGTTGCTCGCGAGATATGGGATTGCCTGGCAATCACCGAATCCCGAATCCCTCCCCTACGTCTTCCGCTTTTTCTTCTTCGCCGCCGGGAACAACACATTGTTCAGGATCAGGCGGTAGCCCGGGGAATTGGGATGCAGATTGAGGTCCGTTTCCGGGTCGTGAACGTAGTGCCGGTAGTCTTCGGGGTCATGGCCCCCGTAAAAGGTCCAGAATCCCTGGCCGTAGTTGTTGTGAATATAACGGGCTTCTTTTGCCGGTTTGTTTTCTCCCATCACCAGGACATTAGACTTAATAAACTCCTTGCTGAAAGCAGTGGTTTGGCCCATAAAGCCTTTGACGGTCCGGGTGTGGTTTTGGGTTAACATAGTGGGGACGGGGTCCCACTTGGCAGAGAAGTCAAAGAGGGTAAAGTAGTCCTGTTCTGGATTGACGTTGCGGCCCCGGCTGTGGTCGATGGTGGAGTATTCGTATTCCAGCGGGTTTCGGGACAGCTGAAAATTTTCGAAGGCAAAGGTCTTGCTAAAATCCAGTTTGGCTTGTGCGTTGGGGTCCATGGGGTCGCCGTCGTACATCTCAGCGCAGATATCAAGGCCTTCGGCGGCCAGGGCAATATCGTAGGTGTCGGTGGCTGAACACATAGCGAACATGAAGCCGCCGCCGATCACATATTCTTTTATTTTTTTCACCACCGCCAGTTTGAGCTGGGAAACCTTGGAAAAACCGTTCAAGCTGGCCAGTTCTTCCATCCGGCGTTGGTTTTCCCGATACCAAGGTTGGTTATTGTAGGAACGATAGAACCGGCCGTATTGCCCGGTGAAGTCCTCGTGGTGGAGGTGCAGCCAGTCGTATTTGACCAGTTCGTTGCTGAGCACTTCTGTATCGTAGATCGTTTCATAGGGGATCTCGGCGTAAGTGAGAACGAGGGTCACGGCATCGTCCCATGGTTGTATCTTTTCGCCTTTGGCGTTGACGTCGGGCGTGTAAACCGCTATTTTGGGCGCCTTTTCCAACTTCATGGCTTCCATATTGACCTCTGGGTTGGAAATGTCCTCCAGGATCTTGTTGAACTGTCCGTCGGCAATGATCTCAAAACTGACGCCACGGGTCAGGCATTCTTTTTCGAATACGCGGTTGTGAGGAAAAGCGAAACTTCCTCCCCGGTAGTTGAGCAGCCACCAGGCCTCCGACCCTCCGGCCAGCACCCAGTAGGTAATACCATAGGCTTTGAGGTGGTCTTTCTGGGAATCTGCGTCCATGGGGATAAGGATATATGCAGCCCGCGCTTGCAAAGCCATAAAGGCTATGATCAGGAGGATGGCTATTTTCTTCATTGGTCTGATACTTTTAGTTCTTATAAACAACAGAGGGCATCGGAAATATATACCTTTGCAACTCATTCTAATGAAAAAACGGAAATTTGGAAGGCTGGTTGTCCGTTTTAACATAATTGTAACAAAAGGCGCTCCGGCCGCCGCCGAAAATCAGTTATTATTGCAGGTTTTAAGTTCTACCCATACGAAAAGAACAACAAACGGCAATTTAGGAGGTTATTATCCTAAGTAGTGATTAATCAGACAATCTTCATGGACAATATCACTTTTCAGTATCCTTCCTGGTATATTATACTATGTATTTTTTTGGGGCTGGCCTACGCGGCCTTTCTGTATTACCGCGACAAGAACTTTCGCGAGCAGTCGCGTTTTCTCAACTGGGCATTGGGTGGCGTTCGCTTCTTGTCGGTAACGCTGATCGCCCTGCTGCTGCTATCCCCTCTGCTGAAGCATATTATCCGGGATGTGAAAAAGCCGGTGGTGGTTCTTGCTCAGGACGTATCGGAGTCGGTGGCGGCAGGATGGACGGAGGCCGAACGCAATGCCTACCGCGAATCTTTGCAACAACTGGCCCGGCAACTGGAGGGCGATTATGAATTGAAGGAGTACTCCTTTGGCAGCAGTGTCCGGGAGGGGATAAAGGATGACTATACGGATAAGCTGAGTAACCTCTCCGATGCCCTCTCTACCGTGTATGACCTGTACAGCAACCAAAACCTCGGGGCGGTCATTCTGGCTACTGACGGCATCTATAACGAGGGGAGTAATCCCCTGTATATCTCTACCCAATTGGGTGCGCCCGTTTTTACCATCGCGTTGGGAGACACGACAGCGCAGCGGGACCTGGTCGCCAAGCGGGTATTTCACAATCGCATCGCATACCTGGGGGACAAATTCAGTGTGCAGGTGGATATTGCCGCTGAGAATGCCAGCGGAAGCAAAAGCCAGCTCAGCGTTTACAAGGTGGAAGGCAATCAACTGCGCCGGCTCCAGCAAAGCCCGGTCGATATTAACAGCAATGACTTCTTCGAGACCCGGGAACTCATCCTGGAGGCCAGCCCGGCCGGGGTACAGCGCTACCGGGTGGTGCTCAGCGAGGTGCCGGGGGAGGCTACCACGGCTAATAACAGCAAAGACATTTTTGTGGATGTGCTGGACGCCCGCCAGAAAATACTGATCCTGGCCAATTCCCCGCATCCAGATATCACGGCTTTCCGGCAGGCTTTGTCCAGCAATAAAAACTATGAGATCAAAGCAGCTTATATCGATGAGCTGAAAGAGAATGTAGCGGCATTTGACTTTGTTATCCTGCACCAGTTGCCCAGCCGGATGAATGATGCGGCAGCGGTGCTGAATACGATCAGGGAGCGCAATATCCCTCACCTTTTCATTGTAGGGTCTCAGTCGAACCTGGCCCGGCTCAACCAATTGCAGTCTATGGCCGATTTGCGGGCCAGTAGCGGCAACACCAATGAGGTGCAGGGGAGGGTAAACAGTACTTTCAGCTTGTTTAAGCTGAGCGAACACCTCACCGACAACATCATCAATTTTCCCCCTTTGCTCGCGCCTTTCGGTGAGTATACTTTATCCAGCAACGGACAGGTATTGCTTTACCAGCGCATTGGGAAGGTTGATACCCGCTATCCCTTGCTGGTTTTGGGGGATGAGGGGCAGTCGAAAGCAGGAATCCTCTTTGGAGAAGGGGCCTGGAGATGGCGGCTCTTTGACTATCTTCAAAACCAGAACCACGATATCTTTAATGAACTGGCTACTAAAACGGTGCAGTACCTGAGCCTGAAGGAAGACAAGCGCCGCTTCCGGGCCAGCCTGAGTAAGAATATCTTTAATGAAAATGAAAGCATCTACTTCGACGCCGAATTGTATAACGAGAGCTTTGAGCTGGTCAACGAGCCCGACGCGAGGTTGGTCATTACGGATGGCGCGGGCAAGGAGTTCAACTTCACTTTCAATAGGGTAGGGGAGGACTACCGCCTCAACGCCGGCATCCTGCCGGTGGGTAATTATAGCTTCCAGGCTTCTACCAGTTACAACGGTGAAAACCTCACCTATAGCGGCCAGTTCAGCGTGCAACCCATCCAACTGGAATCTTATGAGGCCACTGCCAATCATGGCCTGCTGCGCCTGCTTAGCGAAAAGTACGGCGGCCAACTGGTTTACCCGGCTGATTTGGCCTCCATTGCAGATATGATCCGTCAGCGCGAGGTGAAGCCTGTCATTTATGAGACTTCCCGCACCCAGCCGGTGATCAATCTCAAGTGGCTCTTTTTTGCCCTGCTGGGGCTGTTGACGGTGGAGTGGTTCTTTCGCCGATATTTTGGGGGGTATTAGTGAAGTTCGGAACTGGTCAAGAATTTTTTAATAAAAATTGATATTCTCTCCGGTTAACAGCCTGTAAATCATCTCTGTATAATCCAGCAGCATGGAAAACACTTCGATAAACGCCAAATTTTGTCCTGGCAATTCACCGGTTATTGTCTCATTTTTGTACGGTGAGCATGTCAATCCTGGAGCCAGAACCTGACTTTTGGCAGGAACCTGACTTTTGGGAAATTTTGAAGGCATCATTGCCAAGAATGTTGTAATTTGAATAAAACAAAGGTTTAAGGAATCTGAAAAAACAAGTTCGACGGTTGTGAAATAGGGCGAAGCCTGGAAGCCTAAATGGCCTGAAGGTGAGCCATATTTCAAAATCTCAAATGGAGAATTTGTTTTTCATTACTACAAATTGCTGATTTCTGATGGTTCTGCCGAAGAAAATGAAACGTTGCGAACTGTTAAAATGAAGGCATGACCCAACTATGGCTATACTTATTTCGTCAATATTAATAGATTGAATACGCCTGCTATTCAAATCGCGCGGATAGAGTGAGAACTTTTCATGCGTGGCTTCAGATATAGTGAAGCCCTTTAATGTGAAAAAAAACTCACACGAATTTACTGGTTCTTAAAAAGCATCCCCGGCAAGCGGCCTTTTCGGTGTTAGCCCTACCTATGCTTTTTGGGGTTTCACTACCTGTGTTCAAGCAACAACCTAAACACGGGACTAAGAGCCTATTGTCTTTTCTCAACATAATATCCTAAAATTCTAGATCATGAAAAACGTAATGCTGCTCTCGATCCTCGTTTTCTTTTTATCCCAAACAGCCAATGCCCAGCATCGCCGGGCACCTAAGAAATATGTGGACATCAATGCCTCCATAGGTTTATTGCCGACCTTCATTAAAGATGCCGGCAAGGTGATATTGCCGCCCCTCAGCCTGTCGGCTGATTTTAAGGTGGCCGAAAATTTCAGCCTGGGCGCCTTTGCCGGCTATTCCGTAACCGAAACCGGCCTACGGACAATGGTAGATGGCGGAACGGCAAAATGGCGGAACAGCTTCTCGCTCTTCGGACTGCGCCTGGCCGCACAAAGCCGCCCAGTGGGGCCCTGGAATATTTACGGGGGTATGTCGGTGGCCTATACCCACTCCAACATTGAAATGATGGAAGGCCAGATCGAAAAAGTAAAGGAGGAGAAGGGGATCAAGGAAAACTCCGGAAAGATGGTCTTCGCCGGGTTCATTGGCGGCCGTCACAGCTTTACACCCCGGCTGGGCCTGTTCGGCGAGCTGGGCTTTGGCATATCGTTGGTTACCTTTGGTTTGAGCGTTCGGATTTGAACAGAAAAAAGCGCGAACTTCAGGAAGAAGTTCGCGCTTTTCATTATTTCTTAACCCTGATTACCAGGACATATCGTCATCACTTCCGATATCGAATTTCTGCTTGGAAGGAGATTCCAGGGCTTCGGGCTGGTTGTCGCCTACTTCATTGTTTGCTTCATCTTCCTCCAGGCGGCGCGCCTCAAATTCTTCATGGCGGCGAGTGTATTCGTCATAATCATATTCCGGCATCAGGTTCTCCTTGACGTGGTTGATCGCATCTGCAAGGCTGTCGAGGAAACGATTGAAATCTTCTTTGTAGAGAAAAATCTTGTGGCGCTCGTACCCATCCCCGTTGAATTTCTTGGTACTCTCAGTGAGCGTTAGGTAAAAATCCTCTCCCTTGGTTTTCCGCACATCAAAGAAGTAAGTCCTTCTCTTGCCAGCACGCACCTTGTTGGAATACACACTCTCAAATCTTCCTTGGTTTCTCTCGTTATCCACTTTGATTGAGTTTAGTTAGTAATAATATACCGATCACGAGGTGGTTTTCTGCATCGGCAAAACCACCTCGTGATGAGCATAGCCCCAGGAAAACCCATATCGACTCAATCAAGAATTTTCCCTGCTGACAGCTACTCCCTTACAAAAGTAAATATTTGTAGAAAATTTCAAAAAAATTGATCGGCAAACTGTGAAGGAGGATGGTTTTATACGGCCATAGTTGGATAGATGGGTACATTGCAGAATAGCAGGTAAACACATTTAGCCTGGCCATCTGATCGTGAACTCCTTCCTACTCTGCTTCGGCCTCCTCCAGGCTTTGCCTCTCGAATAGGTCATAGTAATAACCTCGTTGTTGCAAGAGGTCTTCGTGGGTGCCGGCTTCCACGATGGCGCCATCTTCGAGCACAATGATCTGGTCGAATTGCAGGAGAGCGTAAATGCGGTGAGTGATGATGATGGCAGTTTTATTGGACAGGGCGCCGGAGAGGTAACCCAGGATCTGCTTTTCCGTTTTGGTGTCCACGGCCGAAAGGCAGTCATCAAGCAGGACGATATCCGGTTGTTTGACAAACGCCCTGGCGATGGAAACGCGCTGTTTTTGGCCACCGGAGAGGGTGACGCCCCGCTCGCCGACAGCGGTATCGAAGCCATCGGAGAGCTCAATAATGTCGTCGTAAACGGCGGCATGGCGGGCGTGTTCTTCGATCTGCTCCCGGCTGGCGTCCCTTTTTCCGAAAGCGATATTATTGGCAATGGAATCTGAGAAGAGAAATACGTCCTGTGGAACATAACCGATGCGCTGGCGCAGGTGATCCAGGTTCCGCTCCCGGATGTTCTGATTATCGATGCGGATGGCGCCTTCAGTAACGTCGTACATACGGGTGAGCAAGTCGGCAATTGTTGTTTTTCCGGAGCCGGTGCGGCCGATGATGGCCATTTTTTGCCCCGGCTCGAGCCGGAAGCTCACCTTTTTCAGGGCTTGTATGCCAGTATCGGGATAGGTGAAATCCACCTCGTCGAATTCGATGAGGCCCTGGATCGGTTTGATGGCTTCTTGTACGTTGTTGATCTCGGGTTGGGTATTTAGAAATTCGTTGATCCGCTTTTGAGAGGCGGCGGCCTGCTGCACGATGGATGCGATCCAGCCGATGGCGGTTACCGGCCAGGTGAGCATGTTGACGTAGATGACAAACTCGGCTATATTGCCGGGGGTGATGGCGCCCTGTACCACCTGCAGTCCGCCAACGTAAACGGTGATGACTGTACTGGCGCCGATCAGCAGGATCATCAGGGGGTAGAAAAAGGCGTCTACCCGGGCCAGGTTGAGAGACTTGGCCTTGTAGTCGTCGCTCTGTTCAGCAAAGAACCCTACCATGGCGCTTTCCTGAACATAAGATTTGACCACCCGGATGCCACTATACACCTCCTGGGCGTTGCTGTTGAGGGTGGCTAGCTGGCGTTGTATTACTTCGCTCTTTTTATTGATCAGGTTACTGACGTAATAGATGGAAACGGATAAGAGCGGCAACGGCGCCAGGCTGTAGAGCGTGAGTTCCAGATTGACCTTTACCATTGAATAAATGACCAGGACAAAGAGGGAGATCAGATTGATGCCGTACAGTACAGCCGGCCCCAGGTACATACGCACCTTTGAGACATCTTCAGTAATACGGGACATGAGGTCGCCGGTATTGTTGCGCTTGTAGAAGGCAAAGTTCAGGCGCTCGTAGTGGGCAAAGATCTCCTTGCGCATATCATATTCAATGAGGCGAGACATGACGATGATGGTCTGCCGCATCAGGTACATAAAAATACCCATAAACAGCGCCAGCAAAATGACCAGCAGCCCAAAATAGAGCAGGGAACGCCCCAGCACCTTGAACAACTCCGGCTGCATGCTGAAACCCTGGAACAGGCCAAACAGCCCGATATTTTCTACCACCAGGTCGAGCGCTTCCCGGATCATCTGCGGTTGCAGTACTCTGAAATAATTGGATACAGATACAAAAACGACCCCCAGCAGGAAGCGCCAGCGGTAGCGGAGAAAAAATTTATTGAGATACCCTAGTTCTTTCACGGAAATCCGGCTTGTTCAATTGGTGAAAATACAACACTATTAACCGATGGGGGGAAGATAAGTTGAAAAGAGGGTAAAAAAGAGTATTTCGAATACACTGTCTTTACCAAAGCCAGCTTTCCCCGCTCTTATTAGCTTTTAGTATAAGATATGATTTCTCCCTACTTTTATGCAGCTGATGGAATTTAACTGAAAGATTCGGGCGCGGAAGCAAAAGCGATTTTATATCCCGCAAGCTACAGCGGAAGGTAATTGTCTTTTTCAGTGAAAGATTTATCTTTCCCCAATCACTGTACGATCGAACCCACCATGCTATCCCAAAAGGAGTACCCAGATAGGGTCTTAAGCCCAAAAAGAATTGAGGTTTTGACTATACATCGACGCTATTTAAAATCCTGAATAAACTGTTCCAGGTTTTGTTTCGTAGCCAACCCCAACCCCAGCCTTTTCTGCAGGCGCGTGCGGCTTTTTTTGACTGTAGCTTCTGAAACGTCTAATATTTTGGCGATCTCTTGTCGGTTGAGATTAAGATTGTACAGTAAAAAGAGGCGTTCTTCGGCTTGGGTGATATCAGAAAAAGTCATGCGTAAACAAGACAAGTATCCGGGATAGCTGCGCTCAAAGTGATTTTTGAAAGTCATCCAGTCATCCTCCGTCAGAATACGGAAATTTAAAAGGCCATCTAAAGGGTCCTTTTGCTGGGTATCGCGGCCGGATAACGAAATATTTCGCCTTTGGAGAAAAGCCTTTTCCATGTCCATTAACTGTTTGTTCTTTGCGAGCAGCAAATTAGTGATTTCCTGAAGCCGTTCCTGGTTTTGGGCAAGTTTACCCTGATAGCCTTTCACTCTTTCTCGCCAGCGGCCCGGCCGTAAAAGGCTGCTAGGAAAAAGTGTGTTTTCAGGAAAAGATTGTAAATTGCCAAATAGAACTTTAAAGTGGCTTATCGTGAGAATTAGAAAACACAAATTCGGATTACTTTTAGCCTGGCTCGCCGTTGTTGTATTATCAACTGTGGCATTTTGGGAATTCCTCCGAACAGACTCAACGAAGAAACAGGATTCGATAGAGGATAAAAAAACAGCCTGGGCAGAATTTCTGGTTAGTCATCCCTATTATAATCGTTCTATCAAAACAGAAGCGGAATGGAAAAGGATACCCCGGCAGGATCGGCCGGACCTGGCCATGGAACAAGACTATCTGATGACCATGGACCCCGCGTTGGGCAGGGTGCCCCGCGAGCGGTTGATGCGTGCAAATAAGCAGGTAGAGCGCCTCTATCAGGGAAGGGCGCCCATTTCCGGAATATCGTGGCAGGAGAGAGGGCCAAATAATGTAGGCGGGCGAACCCGGGCGTTGATGTTTGACCCCAATGACGTAAACCATAAAAAGGTATGGGCCGGAGGAGTGTCCGGTGGCCTTTGGTTTACTACAGACATTACTGCTACACCCGTTACCTGGACCCACGTGGATGATTTTTGGGACAATATTACAGTCAGTTCCATTGCCTATAATCCGGCAAATACGCAGGAATTTTACGTCGGAACAGGGGAAGGATGGTTCAACGTGGACGCCCAGCAGGGCGGTGGTATCTGGAAAAGTTCCGACGGGGGCAGTTCCTGGTCGGGATTGGCAAGTACAGAGCCGGGAGCAACCTACCCCAGTAGCAGCGATTTTGTGTATGTAAATAAGATCGTTATCAAAAGTGATGGAACGATCTTCGCTGCTACAAGGGGGTACTATATAAATAGAGGGGGCATCATGCGCTCAACGGACGGCGGAACGTCCTGGACTGAGGTACTGGCTCCCTATCCCACTACTTACGATAGGGTTGCGGATATTGAAATTGCTGCGAATGGAGACCTTTATGCCAGCCTGGGATATGGTGGTTCCATTGGAAAAGTGTATAAGTCATTGCATGCAGATAATGGGGCTTTTGGCACCTGGACGGACCTGAGTAGCGCTGTTTATTCCACGAGCATGTTCTTTCCCAAGAGGATCGAGCTGGCCTGCGCCCCTTCTGATGCCAATACCATTTATGCAGTGGCACAGGGTGGAAGCGGGGACAACGATGTAGAATGGTTTAAGAAATCTATCAATGGGGGGACCACCTGGTCTGACCTTCCTATTCCAAGATTAGTAAGTGACGGAACGACACACTTTACCAGGAGCCAGGCCTTCTATGACCTGATCCTGGCCGTTCATCCCACCGATCCGAATTACGTCATTGCCGGAGGAATCGACCTGCACCGGTCGACGAACGGCGGCGCTTCCTGGTCGGGAATCTCTCATTGGTACGGCGGGTTCGGCCAGCCGGAAGTTCATGCCGACCAGCACGCCATTCAATTTCGGCCGGGAGCGAGTGACGAAGTCATTTTTGGAAATGATGGGGGGGTCTATTATTCTACTAATGCTGGAGATGATATGGCTACCCCGACATTTGTTTCCAGGAACACGAACTATAACGTAACCCAGTTTTATGCCTGCGCCGCTAAAAATGAAGTGAACAGCCAGTATTTTCTCGCCGGAGCACAGGATAATGGATCGCAACAGTTTGACTACCCTCAAATTGGAAGTACTACCGAGGTTACCGGAGGAGACGGCGCCTATTGCCATATTGATCAGCTTAATCCCGATATTCAAACGACTCAGTACACCTACAACAGTATTTACCGTTCACTGAACGGAGGAATTTCTTTCCCCTCTTTGATTTCAGATCCCTCCGGCCTTTTCATCAATCCAAGTGAATACGATTCGCAAAGGAAAATACTATATTCGACGGCGGCGGACGATAACCTGAAGCGGATATCTGGAATGGATGGGGCCATTACCAATGCAGATCTTTCCATTTCGGTAGGCGGCGCCAAAGTGTCTACGTTGAAAATGAGCCCTTACAATGATGTATTGTTTTTGGGCATCACCAACGGCAGGATATATAAATTTACGGATGCAAGCACCGGATCGCCCGTCCTTACCCGGATCGATGACGGTACAACGCCGATCACGACCGCCGGCTGGCCCTCGTCCATTGATGTTGGCGCCAATGACAACCACATCCTGGTTACTTATTCCAATTTTGGCGTAGAATCTATTTGGGAAACGACCGACGGCGGCGCCAATTGGTACAGTAAGGAAGGGAACCTGCCCGATATTCCTGTGCGCTGGGCCCTTTATAACCCGGATAACCGGGATGAGGTCCTTTTGGCGACGGAACTGGGGGTATGGAGCACCGATAATTTTGGAACCGGCACTACCAACGCACCCGACTGGGGACCGAGCAATGCTAACCTGGCTCATACGCGCGCTACTATGTTGAAGTATCGGCCGGCGGACAAATTGGTGGCCGTATCTACTCACGGCAGAGGGTTGTTTACTACCGATATTTTTGTGGCTACTTCAGTTGCGGATTTTACTTTTTCACAGAACAGCACCATCAATTGTACGGGCAGCCTTACTGTGGACTTTACCGACGGAAGTTTGAAACCGGAAGGCTCCTGGGCTTGGGATGTTGACAATGATGGGATAACGGATTATACGACTCAAAATCCTTCTCATACTTACAGTAGCCCCGGTTTATATACTGTGAGGCTTACGGTGAATGGTGGCGCTGCCGAGGTGGTCAAAAACGTATTTCTGGTCATGAACAGCGAGCCAACGCTTAATACCGGTTGTACGCTTTCCTCAAATTCAAATCTTGGCAATGGTTTTGGCATTGGGATTTTTAGGTTTGCCCTGGGAGATATTGATTACACAAGCCCGCATAATGATGGCTATTATAACAATTATGTCTGTACGCAATGGACTACTTTGGAACTTGGCGCCTCCTATGATGTGACAATTCGTACCGGTACCGCTAATAATGAGGGCGCCAGGGTATATATTGATTATAATGACAATGGTGTTTTTGAAGCTGGAGAATCGGTGGTTTCCTTCCCGGCGAATAAGGATGGTACCCGAACGCTGTCTTTCGTCACCCCAACTTCCAGCGTCACCCTCGGCAAAGGGCTTCGTTTGCGGGTGCTTTCAAGATTTAGTAATACCCCGGTTGATGCCTGTAATATTGGAGACTATGGGCAGACGGAAGATTATACGGTTTATTTTGCGGATGATAAGTACCTGGACATTTCGGGCCTGAGGCTACAGGGGGCTATGCCCACTTCCGGTACGACTATGCGCACGGATATCAACAGCTTGATCCCCACAACTGACCCTTATGGAGTGGGCGTTTCAACAAGCTCGATTCCGGCTTCTGCTGTTGATTGGGTGAAAGTTGAACTTCGGTCGGGAGCTGGCCCGGGTTCCGCCACTACGGTAGTAGCTTCAACCGCTGGCTTCTTATTTGACGATGGAGCGGTGAAAGCGGTAAACGGTAGTAAAGTTAACTTTGTCAGTGTTCCGGATGGAAATTATTATGTGGCTATTCAACACCGCAACCACCTGGGAGTTATTACAGACGCTGCCATTGCCCTTGCTGCCGGAAGCCTTTCCCTGGATATGTCTTCTGTTACGATTTGGACGGATCCAGCGGTGACAACCAATACCCCGACGACTACGGTGAATGGGGTAAGGGCTCTCTGGGGTGGAGATGCTAATGGTAACGGCAAGGTGACCTATAACGGTGGTACCAATGACCGGGAATCTGTACTGGCTCAGTTGAGTTTCAATATTCTCAATGAAGACCTTACATATCAAAGCGAGGATGTAAACCTCAACGCTAAGACGTCTTATAATGGAGGCACCAACGACCGGGAATCCATCCTGCAGATTCTGGGATTTTCGATCACCGGGGAAAGAGTCGCTCACTTGCCTTAAGGCGCCTCATCCGGCGACTTGAACCAGGAATTTTAGCCCCCCGCCGTTACTTTTGAAATGCTTTCTGAAAAGAAAATAAACATGAAAAACATAACCCTACTGATATTTTTCCTCCTGGCCGGCCTCCAGCAAGGCGCTTCCCAATTTACTGTGAGATTAGTATTGGATGGCGTTGGAAACCAACTCCTGGTCCAGATTAAGAATACGGACGCCAATATTCCAACTACCGCTCAAAGCATTAGCAGCATCAATATGAAGCTGCTCGGTAGTGGCGTGGCTCAGATTGTCAGTGTCTCAACCAACTATACCATGCTGCTTCCCAATGGCGAAGGTATCATTACCATGAGCAGCACTTCTCTGATGAGCCCTGAAAACTGGATCCAGAATCAATACGTGACAGTAGCAACTTATGGATTAAACCCGGGGACATATACTTCGTCGAGTTTTTCCGTACAACCGGACCTGGATGGGGTGAATGACGATGTGGATGACCCCATCATGAGTGTCCAGGCCACCGGCTTTTTCAATATCCCATTAGCCATCGAAATGACGATGCCCCTCCCTGTTGAACTTATGTATTTCAGCGCTCAAATAGATGGTGACGATGCCCTGCTACGTTGGGCTACCGCCACCGAACACAATAATGAAGGTTTTGAGGTCCAGCGCAGCGTAAATGGCAAGCGTTTTGAAAAGATTGGCTGGGTGGAAGGCCACGGTACCTCTGAGATGATGCATCAATATGCTTTCGAAGACCGGGATCTTCTGTTCGGCGTCTATTACTACCGGCTTCGGCAGGTTGATTTTGATGGGGATTTTGAATTTTCTGAAGTGCGCAGTGTCAACGCTAACAAGAACATCCCGGCAGTGGTTGCCTACCCTAATCCGACTGATGGCATTTTGTATTTTTCTGCCCCTGGAGAGCAGAATGGGCTTGTGGTTTCCCTCTATAATGCCGAGGGGCAACTTCTGAGCCGGCAAACTATTCATCAAAACCGTCTGGATCTTACCAAGTTCCCGGCAGGATTATACTACGTCCGCATCGAGAACGGACGCCAAATAGATTTGGTTAAAATTGTTAAGAGGAAATAATTTTCCGCTTGGCAACGGGCAAATATTGAGGTTCCGGGCTATGCATCTCTTAGAGATGCTATGTTTGGAAGTTGTGTTTTGGAGGCGAACCCCGATAGCTATCGGAATGGGGGGGGCTTACAAATGCATTTTGAGCCTCGCCTCTAGCCGGCGAGTACCATCCTGGCATTCCAGTGGTCCCCACATTTACACCCTTACACATTTATACCCTCTTGCCGAACTTTTCTGCCCCGATACCCTTATCTTTATGGCTAAGAGTGTGTCCAAGTTTCATGCTTCGGGCTAAAATCGCCACTTTTTTGCTTATGCTTCGTTGCTCAAATCCTCATTTAGTTACGACTTCGGCGTGAGACTTCGGCGT
>JAGQXQ010000546.1 GCA_020436535.1 Phaeodactylibacter sp. | reverse complement strand
GCCTTCTCTTCCTCGTCTTCGGCAAAAGTTACCTTTTTCAAGGCCAGGGGGCTGGACACCAACACCTGCAGGCTCGATTGTATCAATAACTGCAGCGTATCTGAGGACAGGCGCTCCTGGCTTGGCACCTCGGCCAGGGACGTAAATACGATATCCAACACCTCGGCAAGAATAGTGTCCTCGTTCACCGAATCGGTGATCCAGGAAGGATGGGCAACGACTTCTCCCAGCAGTCCTTCAATCAGGGACTGAGCTTTCAGGGCGCTTACTTCCGGGCGCCAGTTGCCTTCGTCATCCTTGTTCGACAAGGCCGTCAGTATTTGCTGGAGGGCGGTGGTGAGCAGGTGTTGGGGTTGATTTGGTGCGGCATTGAGGAGCAGATGAGCATTCTGTGCTGTTTTTTCCAGCACGAGTTGTGCCAGGAAAGGCAAAAGCCCTGGTTGCTTGAGTTTCGCGCTGGTTACGGCGCCGGCCACCCCGCCGAGAATGTGTTTCAGTCCTTCGTGCCTGGTCAGGAGTTCCGGGCGGTTGGACAAAGTATCAAAGGTGGCGTTCATCAACTCATCGGCCAATCCGCGGTTGAATCCTTCCGAGAAATCAATCCCGCTATCAAAGAGGATGAGGTCGGCCAGCACCAGGCCGCGACGCCCAGGGTGTTGGTGGATAATTACTTCCAGAATATATTCCGTCAGTTCCGTCAGCAGTTCCATCCGGCTAACATTGGGAGCGGCATCTTTGGGGAAGACATACAGGAACACCAATTCCAGGGCCTGCTTCAGGATCACTACTTCATTCTGATCTTTCCCCCATTTGAGTGTATCCAGGACTTTTTTGCTGGTGAGGGCGGCCTGCAGGTTGAGGCGAATCAACCAGCGGATGGTTTCGGCATTCAGCCGTTCCTCTTTGGGTATGCGGCTAAGACTGCTGAAGCTGATGTCCAGCACTTCCGCCAGTATTGAATCCTGATTGGCCTTATCTGTGATCCAGGACGGATTCCGGACCACTTCATCCAGCAACTCGGTGGCCAGGCCTAGTAAGTGCGCCTTGGTCAGGGCGGGCCGCCAGGGGGCGTCGCCATGTTTTTCGGACAATATGCCCAGTAGTTGTTTTACGGTGCTGACCAACAGATGGCCCGGCTGGTCCCCTTCCGGGGTGCGCCAAAGGAGTTCCAGGTTGCCGGCTGACTTTTCGAGTACGAGGCGGGCCAGTTCAGGAACCAGGCCTTTCTTCTGGAAATCTTCATCTTTTACTGCGTTGGTGACTTCGCCGATGATGGCCTGAATACCCTGGTTGCCACTAATTAAGTTCGGGTGCTCGGCTACTATTTCCAGGCTGGCCAGGGTAATGCCGTTAAGGGTATCGGCAGATATGGCGTTCCTCCATTGAATTTTATTAGACTCAGGGTCCGTCTGGATACCCGTTTCGGGATCGAACCCCAGTATGGCGTTCATCAGGGTCAGTCCAGTGGATTGAATGATGTCGGAAACCGGCTTATTGGTATCGAACAGTGCTTCCGGAGATTTGAATACGAAAGCGCCGGCATTGCCGATCATGCTGCGAAGCACCAGTTGCCCCCAGTTGGTGGCTTCCTGCTCCTGGCCTCTGTCCAGCTTACCTTCTTTTTTTAGCTGTTCGAAACGTTTATAAAGGTCGGTGGCAATGCCTTTGGCCGTTTCTTTTATAAAGAGTTGAAGCTTTGGGTCATCGGCAGATTCCGGGCTTAGTTCCGCAAAGGATTCCGCCGCTACAGCAAAGAGGCGGGGGACGAGCTTTTTGCTGACCTCCAGTTTGATGTCTTTGCTTTCACTGAAATCGATTTCGTCGAAGGCGGTGAGAAAGTTGTGCATGATCCGGCCCTGTGCGGATTCGGTATTCAGCGCGCCCGGTGTTTGGAGGAAATAGTCAATCCCGATCTCCACAAGGGAACCGGCAACCAATTGCAAAACGTTCGCAGGCTCCGTTCCGTGTTCCCACTGCCGGATGCGAAAGAGGTGGATCAGATCATCTCCTTCCATCGCCAGCGGCTGCTCCTTGCCGGTGTGCAACGCGAAGAAAGCGTGATAAAACTTCAGGTACTCCTTAAAAAGTTTTTCTTCATTTTCATTCAGCTTTCGGGGGCTTTCAACAGCTAGTTTGTGCAACTCTCCCAGCCGTTCAACCTGTTCGGCATATTGCTCATGTTTATTAAAGAAATTGCGGATGGTATTTAACTTGACATCGGGATCGAACGGCGGCAGGGGGAGGGCCAACTCTTTACCCCGTATACTCTGAGCATACGCTTTTCGAATATTGTTGCTTAGTTTGATGGCGGAGTTGATAGCAAAAATGATTGCGTCGGCAGGACTAGATGGTACAGAAACGGCCATAAGAATGTATGGGTTTTATTGGTTTAGGATCTTTTAATTGAGCGGGTTGTATCATTTTTGATATTGGGTGGGGGAGGGCAAGGTACGGAAAAATAAAAAAATAATAATTGGTAATTCTCAATTGGTCAAAACGGAAGCCTCCGGCCGGGTTAAATACCGAGGAACTCTCCCCGGGTCAGGCCGAAGAGCATGGTGTCGATGACTTCCCCGCTGGGTTTCTTGAAGTCGGCCCGGAGGTCTCCTTCGCGGCGGAACCCCAGCTTGCGGGCCAGTCGTTGGCTGGGGATATTATCCATGGCGGTGCGGATGGCGATTTTCTCCAGTTCCAACTGGTGGAACGCAAAACGGAGCACCACCTTCACCGACTCGGCCATCAGCCCTTTGCCGGTATGATCTTTATGAATGAAATAATTGAGCTCGGCTTTGGGTACCCGCCAGTCAATGCGGAAGAGGCGGATCATGCCGATGAGGGCGGCGCTTTTATTTTCCCATACCCCAAAAGCAAATTCCTCCTGCATCAGCCAGCTGGCCAACATTTTCCGCACAAAGAACTCAGCGTGTTCTTTATCCCGGATCATCTCCATTGTTTTTGGGAAATGGTCCTCCAGGCGGCTGTGGTTGTCCTGGATAAGGTCGTAAAGGGCGTCGCCTTCCTGTTCCCGGAAGCGCCGGGCTACCGTGCGGGAAGCGACCAAAGCGGTATCAACATTGAACAATCTAGATTGCATAAGCTGTAATGATAATTTTGGGGTTATAATACGATGATTTAAGGATATGTGCGAAGGAAACGCAAAATCCATTACTTTTGTTAAACGGTGGCTTTTCTCTGGCCATGCGAACAAATATAAGTGATAAGCAGGGCATTATGGCAACTCCAAGGACGATCCAGATGAAAGCGCTGGCCAAAAGCCGGCTGGCCTTGAGGTTGAGGCAGGTAGCCGGCATTAGCATGGCCTGGGCTTTCATCGGGGCTTTGGATGCCTATTTCATTCACGCTGCTTCCAATAACGACTATCTCCAGCGGACAGAGGCCTACGATTTTTTTCGCTTTTTCTGGGGCAATACGGTCGCTTCCTTTCTGGGAGGCATCCTCGCCGGTTCGTTACTGGTATTTTATATGAGAGAACGCTTCCGGGATTACCCTTTTGGGCTGGCCTTGTTGTTGAACAGCATCATCATTTCTATTTTCAGCTTTGCCTTTACTGCGCTGGCCTTCGACGTTTTCCTGAGCCAACACCTGCATCTTTCTTTTAATGATCCGCTTATTCTGGAGAAAACGGCTTCTCTCATGCGGGGCCCTTACTACCTGAAAACGGTGGTGCTGTGGAGCATCGTTACCTTTATGACGGTCGTCTCTCTTCAGGTTCACGAAAAATACGGCCCGGGAGTGTTGCGGAAGATGCTTCTCGGGCGCTACCACCAGCCCCGGGAGGAGGAGCGGATTTTCATGTTCGTGGATATCAAATCCTCCACTACTATCGCCGAGCGCCTGGGCCATGTGCGGTTCTTCAATCTGCTGAACGATTTTTTCCGGGATATTACCAACCCCATCCTCTATACTTCCGGTGAAGTATATCAGTATGTAGGAGATGAGGTCATTTTGTCCTGGAACATGGAAAAGGGCCTGCAGAAAGCCAATTGCATCCGCTGTTTTTTCAGCATGCAAGAGGCCATCAACCGAAAGGCTCATCGCTACAGGGAGCGTTATGGCGTCGTTCCGGAATTTAAGGCGGGGCTGCACTGCGGTTCAGTTACTACCGGGGAGATCGGCGTAATTAAAAAGGATATTGTATTTTCGGGAGATGTGATGAACACCACTTCCCGCATCCAATCCATGTGCAATGACTACGGAGTCAAGATACTCTTTTCCAAATACCTGATGGACAAACTGAACTTGCCTCCTCACGGCTATCAGCCCCGGCGCATGGGCATTATCGAACTGCGGGGCAAGCGGCAAAAGGTAGAGTTGTTTACCCTTAACCACAGTTCCATTTCTTCGGCCCCGCCCCCGACGATCACCACCCTTTAGCTCATTTAGTGTCGATATAAGCCAAGGCTACCCACTGCTGCCTCCAGTTGCCGAAAGCCGGCAGGCTGGAGTTATTGGGGCGCTGCAGATAATGCCGGGTATGGCTGGCGGGCTTGCCCCTGCCTCTGGCGTGGAACATGGTGTAAGCAACGACCTGCCCCTGCTCATCTTTTTCAACATCAATCACTGTTCCAATGTGCATGATGCCCTGCCCGTAGGTGGTGAGTTGCTCGATGGAAGGCCGGCTGTATTTCTTCCCCACCTGGCCAAAGAACATAATGGC
>JAGQXQ010000108.1 GCA_020436535.1 Phaeodactylibacter sp. | reverse complement strand
GTATAAGATGCTGGAAAAACTGGAAACAGAACACCCGAGCCTGGTAACTCCCGAGTCGCCCACCCAGCGCGTTTCTTCCGACCTGTCCAGCGATTTCCCATCGGTTGAACACCTGACGCCCATGCTCTCCCTGGCCAATTCCTACAATGAGGAAGACCTTTTCGAGTTTGACGCCCAGGTCAAGCGCTACCTCAACATACCGGAAGAGGAGGATATCGAGTACGCCGTAGAGCCCAAGTTCGACGGGGGCAGTATCGCCGTCGTCTACGAAGACGGCCGCCTGTTGCGGGCCGCCACCCGTGGGAACGGTATATTGGGGGAAGAGATGACCAATAACGCCCGGGCCATTCGCTCCATCCCCCTTCGGGCCGATTTTGCCGGCCTGGGCATCTACAAAGCGGAGCTGCGGGGTGAGGTGCTCATCCGGAAGGACGTTTTTCACCAGATCAATGAACAGCGCGAAGAAGAAGGGCTCAGCCTCTTCGCCAACGCCCGCAATACCGCCACCGGCGGCCTGCGCATGAAAGACCCCCAGGAGGTGGCCAAACGCGGGCTGGAAGCCTTCATCTACACCCTGGGTTACGCCGTAGATGAGGCGGGTAATGATGTGCTCTCCCGGTTTTCCACCCACCAGGAGAGCCTGGACCGGTTGAATCAACTAGGCTTTAAGGTACCCGTTGAGGGGGTGGAACGAACGGTCTGTAAAAACATCAAAGCCGCGGTCGATTTCTGCCACGCCTGGCAAGAGAAGCGCGACGACTACGCCTACGAGATCGACGGTATGGTCGTGAAGGTTAACAGCCGTGAGTTACAGGAACGGGCGGGCTCCACCAGCCACCATCCCCGCTGGGCTATCGCCTTCAAGTTTAAGGCCAAGCAGGCCACCTCCCGGCTGCTGAAAGTAGAATACCAGGTGGGCAAGATCGGCTCCATCACGCCGGTGGCCAAGATAGAACCGGTGCAGCTGGCGGGCGTAACGGTCTCTTCCGTTTCGCTGCACAACGAAGACTTTATCAAGTCGAAAGGCCTGCACATCGGCGATATGGTGCTGGTGGAGCGGGCCGGCGATGTGATCCCATATATTGTCAAAGCCATGGAGGAACTTCGCGACGGCACAGAACAGCCCATCGAATTCCCGAAGCACTGCCCCGTCAACGATACCGACGAGCCCGTAGAATTGATCCGCATCGAAGGGGAAGCCGCCTGGCGCTGCCCAGTCTGTGTCTGCGGCGCCCAGAACCTGCAAAAGATTATCTTCCACGTTTCTAAAAACGCCATGGACATCGAGGGGCTGGGCAAGTCCATCGTCGAGCGCTTCTACGAGCTGGGCTGGCTGCGCACGATCGCCGACGTCTACCGGCTGGACTACGATAAGATCGCCGAACTGGAGGGTTTCGGCGAGAAGTCGGCCGCCAACCTGAAGGAATCGGTGGAAAAGGCCAAACAGAATCCCATCCACCGCCTGCTGCACAGCCTCAGCATCCACCATCTGGGGCAGAAGGTATCAAAGATCATCGCCGCTGAAATCAATCACGTGCTAGATTTGCGGGACTGGGACCTGGAGAAATTCACCCACATCAAGGATGTCGGGCCGGTGGTGGCCGAAAACGTCATTGCCTACTTCAGCAATGAGCACAATGTGAAGCTGCTCGAAGAGATGGAAGAACGGGGCGTCAATATGAAGCAAACAGAAGATGACCTGCCAAAATCCGCCTCCGGCGAAGGCCCCTTTGTCGGCAAGGCCATCCTTTTCACCGGTTCTCTGCAAACGCTGAGCCGCAAGGAGGCCCAGGCCCGGGCCGAAGCGGCGGGCGCCAAGATCATCAGCGCCGTTAGTGGCAACTTGAATATATTGGTGGTGGGGGAAAAGCCGGGCTCCAAGCTCAAAAAGGCGCTGGCGCTGGGTACAGTGGAGGTGATGACGGAGGAGGAGTTTTTGGAGAAGGTTGGAGGGTAGGGCGGTGGATTCGTAAGGGGGCTCAAATTCTCCGTCTCCTTACTTTATTTCTATTTATAGTAATGAGTTCATTTTTTTCTTTCAGAGGCGAATCCTCCAACTCTTTCAACAATTCAATCAGGTATTTTAATACTTGTGAATAGCTTTCTTTTCCATAACGAAGGAAGATTATTGTATGTCCTTCTATTTGGTGTGCAAAAATCCATTCTCCAAAATCTTTATCTTCTGTAATTAGAATACTATGTTGACTTCATGCCTCTATCACTTCTTCCGATTCCATTATAGCAGCTGCATACGCGATAGATGC
Source organism: Phaeodactylibacter sp. (assembly GCA_020436535.1). Lineage (GTDB taxonomy): Bacteria > Bacteroidota > Bacteroidia > Chitinophagales > Saprospiraceae > JACJXW01. The sequence continues at coordinate 5,189 of JAGQXQ010000108.1, read as the reverse complement.
CAGGATATCGTCCAATTTCAAATGAGGATACATCTTCAATATTTCTTCAAATGTGTAGCCGTCAGCAACCTTCCTTAAGAGGAGTTCAACGGTGATCCTCGTCCCTTTTACAATGGGTTTACCCAGCATTATTTTGGGATTCGAATAAATATGATTTCTATAGTCGATCATTATATTATTTTTGTATCGAAAGATAGCTCTTTTTTATAAACAATGCCGCATCAACTTGCCCATTTCAAAACCCGCCTGCCCTTCCCCCTCAATTCTACCTCGGGTTCGAAACGATGACCAACAGCATAAAAAGCACATACAGTAACCCCGGCACAGCCAGGATACCCAGCAACCCTTTCGCGAGCAGCAATTTTCCCATCCCCTTCAGCCATAAACTGCCCACCAGGATGACGGCCAATCCGCCCAGCACTATCAGCCAAATGCCCATGTTGAAAGAGGATACTGAGCCATCGCCCAGGCCGATGAAGAAAAAGTAGAGCGCCACGAGGGCGATGCAGGCGTCGAAACCCCAAAGGATCCAGAAGAAAGCCATAGGTGCTTTTTTCGAAAATTACAGGAAAAAGGAATGAGTTGGTAGCAGGAATAATTCACCCTCACACCAGAGCCTTCCTCAACAACTGCGCATTCACCGCCACGATCACTGTGCTCAGGCTCATCAGGCCGGCGCCGAAGGCCGGCGAGATCATGATGCCCCAGTTGTAGAGCACCCCGGCGGCCAGCGGGATGGCGATGACGTTATAAGCGGTCGCCCAGATCAGGTTCTGTACCATTTTGCGGTAGGTGGCCTTGCCGAAGAGGATCAGCTTACTGATGTCCCGCGGGTTGCTGTTCACCAGGATGATGTCGGCGGTTTCCGCCGCTACGTCGGTGCCGCTGCCTACGGCGATGCCTACATCAGCCTGGGCCAGGGCGGGCGCGTCGTTTATCCCATCGCCGGTCATAGCTATGTATTCGCCTTTCTCCTGGAGGGCTTTGATCTTGTCTAGTTTCTGATCCGGCAGCACTTCGGCGAAGAAATCGTCCAGGCCGAGTTCCCGGCTCACGCTGGCGGCCACGGCCTTGTTGTCGCCGGTCAGCATCATGGTTTTAATACCGTTCTTATGCAGGGTTTGGATGGCTTCGGCGCTCTCCGGGCGGATCTGGTCGGCCAGCGCGATGAAGCCGGCCAGCTCGTCGTCCAGCAGGACGAAGACGATGGTCTCACCGCCATCATTTTCTGCTGCTTCCGGGATGTTGATCTCCTCGTCGTTTAGATACCGGGGGCTTACTACCTTTACCTGCTTCCCTTCTACCGTAGCTTCTACGCCCTTGCCGGTGATGGCGTTGAAATTATCTGCTGACGGCGTTTCCAGGCCCAGCTCTTTCAATTTGTCCATAATACCCTCGGCAATGGGGTGTTCGGAGTTGGCCTCCAGGGCGGCGGCCAGGCGGAGCATCTCTTTGTCTTCCATCCCTTCCCGGACGCTCTTAAAGCGGCTTACGCCAAACTCCCCGGTGGTCAGCGTCCCGGTTTTGTCGAACACCAGGGTGGTGATCTTCCGGGCGTTCTCGAAGGCGGTGCGGTTGCGGATAAGCAGGCCGTTTTGGGCCGATACGGCAGTAGATATTGCGCTCACCAGCGGGATGGCCAGCCCCAGGGCGTGGGGGCAGGAAATGACCATCACCGTGACCATCCGCTCCAGGGCAAAAGCGAAGTCTTTACCCAGGAAAAGCCAGGTAGCCAGGGTGCCGAAGCCTACCGTCAGCGCCACAATGGTGAGCCAGAAGGCCGCCCGGTCCGCCAGTTTCTGGGTTTTGGACTTGCGGCTCTGCGCCTCGCTCACCATATTGATCACTTTGGAGAGATAGCTGTCTTCACCGGTGCCTTCCACTTTTACTTTGAGAGAACCGTTGCCATTGATGGCGCCGCCAATGACTTGATCTCCCTTTTCTTTGCTCACCGGTTTGCTTTCTCCGGTCAGCATGCTTTCGTTGAGGTTGCTTTCTCCTTCGGTTATGGTTCCATCTGCCGGGATTTTCTCGCCGGGTTTGATGAGAATGACGTCTCCTTTTTTCAGTTCGCTCACTTTCACATCCTCTACTTGATCGCCATCCACCCGGTGCGCCTCATCCGGCAGCAGGGCAATCAGCTTTTCCAGCGCCCGGGAGGCGCCCAGCACCGACCTCATTTCTATCCAGTGACCCAGCAACATCACTACGATCAGGGTGGCCAGCTCCCAGAAGAAGGTCTTTCCTTCCAGCCCGAAGACCACGGCGCTGCTGTAGGCGTAGGCCACTACAATGGCCACGGCGATTAGAGTCATCATGCCGGGCACTTTTTCTTTCAGCTCATCGGCCAGCCCCTTCAGGAAGGGCCATCCGCCGTAGAAGAAGATGATGCTGGACAGCCCGAACAGCACGTATTTATCTCCGGCGAACTGCCAGTCCAGCCCCAGCCACTGCTGGATCATTGGAGACAGGAGCAAAATGGGAAGCGTAAGGGCCAGCGACACCCAAAACCGCTTTTTGAAATCTTCGATCATCATAGCATGGTGATCGTGGTGGCCGTTGCCATGCTGCTGGCCGCTGTGCTTTTGCCTGGCGTCGGGGTCAGTATGATGGTGGTGGTTTTGCATGGTTATTATCGGTTTTTAACTAAAAATGTTCCACTACTGTGCCTGGCGCTTTTTTATCACTAAGACACCAAGACGGCACAAAGCTTTTGTAAGGCCCGGGCGTTTTCGTTTAGCTGCTTTCTGTACAGTTTTATGAGAAAATGTTTGTACAGAAATGAAAAACAATGAAAAACAAAGCCTTATATAATTCTGGAACAATTTTAGATATCCTTTGTGCGATCCGCTGGATACCGGCCTGGCCAGAATGGCCGGCACGAATTCCCCCTACCCTTTCAGGGCCTGAATTCAGCAATCGCCTTCCGGCACAGGTGGTCCAGTTGGGAGAATCTATGCTTGTAAGTATCGGTGAAAGCCCGGACGGCAGCATCCGGTTTCTGCCCGAACTGGAGCAGTATGCCTGTCACCAGGGTGATTACTTGCATCTTTTCAGGCCTCCAAATCCTTCCATGGCCGCTGAAGCAAAGTGAAGCCAACGGCGAGCGTCATACCAACCCACAATTGATTTGTAACCCTACCTTCCCAAAATTTCCTAATTTGGCCCATCTAAAGTCATTAATCCAAAAACAATGATCAAGAACATCCTTTCGCTCCTAACTACTCTCCTCTTCCTGGCGCTTTCCCTTCCAGCCCAGCCCTCACTCTACCTGCCCCGAGACTTCCAGCAGGCAGTAAAGACTGGCGCCCGCACCCTCACTGGCCAGCCCGGCCAGCAATACTGGCAGAACCGCGCTACCTACCAGATCGACGCCCGCGTAAAACCGGCCGACAAGCGCATCGAAGGCCAGGCCGCCATCACTTACACCAATAACAGCCCGGATACCCTGCGGCAGCTCAACCTCAAGCTCATCCAGAACGTACACCTGCTGCAAGCGCGCCGCGCCTCCTACGTCGATCCGGCATTTTATACCACAGGCATCAGCCTCTCCAATGTCCGGGTAAATGGCAAGGCCTTAAAATGGGACAACGGCGCCGTCCACCAATCCGAAGACCCCACCAACGCCTGGTTGCCGCTGCCCGAACCGCTGCTACCCGGCAAAAGCCTGCAACTGGAATTGGAATGGAACTACGAGTTGCAAACATCCACCCTCGAACACCGGGAAGGCATGGTAGACGAAACGGCCCTATTCGCCGCCTACTGGTATCCCCGCATCGCCGTGTATGACGACATCAGCGGCTGGGACCGGATACCTCACAATGTGCAAACGGAGTTCTACGGTGACTTCAATGACTACGACGTAACCATTCGGACACCGAAGGGTTGTGTGGTATGGGCCACCGGCGAGTTGCAGAATGATAAAGAAGTACTCAGCCCGCTCGCGCTGGAACGTTTCCGGCAATCCCTGAAGTCGGATACCGTGGTGCACATCATCACCAAAGAAACGCTGGCGTCCGGCCAGGCCGTCCAACCAGCGGAGGAACTGGCCTGGCGTTTCACCGCCCGCGAGGTGACCGACTTTGCTTTCGGCGCCAGCGGCCACTTCCTGTGGGACGCCACCAGCCTGGTAGCCGACTCCACCACCGGCCGGCGGGTAAGTGTGCAGACAGCTTACCAGCCCGAAAGCGCGGATTTCCCTGAAGTGGCGGAAATCGCCCGCGCCTGCATCGGCTACTTTTCCACCCAAATGCCAGCCATCCCCTACCCCTACCCCACCATGACCATCTTCAATGGCCACGGGCAGATGGAATACCCCATGATGGTCAATGACCTGGACATGGAGAGCATGGACGACACCAAAGCCCTCACCGCTCATGAGATCGCCCATACCTACTTTCCCTTCCTCACGGGCATTAACGAGAGCGCCTATGCCTGGATGGACGAGGGCTGGGCCACCTTGCTGGAGTTCTTTGCCTGCACCGAGCTGTATACCCTGGAACACCCGGAGTATGCGATCTACCCGGGCTACTACCTACGCGGCTACCTGGGGGCAAAGGGCGCCGAAGTGGATGTGCCCATGCTCACCCCTTCCCATCAGTTGCTGCCGCCGGCCTACGGCCTCAACTCTTATGGCAAGCCGGCTGCCGCTTACCTGGCGCTTTATAACCTGCTGCTGGAAGACTCCTTTCTGGACTGTGTGCAGGAGTATGTCGAACGCTGGCGTGGCAAACATCCGCAACCATACGATTTCTTCTTCACCATTTCGGAATGCTCCGGCCAAAATCTGGACTGGTTCTGGCAAAGCTGGTTTATGGAGTTCCACACCATGGACCTGGCCCTGGTGAGCTACCGGCTGGAGGAGGAAAAGCTTTTTGTCACCGTACGCAACGAGGGCGGCATGCCGCTGCCCATCCCGCTGGAGGTAGAACTGGAAGATGCCGAGACCCGGAGATTTACCTTCAGCCCTATCCTTTGGGAAGATCAGGATGAGATAGAGTTGGAAGTACCGGTATACGGCACAGCCAAGAGCGTGGCCCTGGTATGGAAAGATTTTCGGGACACGGACCCGGGGGATGACAGATTAGAGATAAAGTAGAGTTTATTAAAGCAAATTTTGTATGGCCCTGAATAATCTTTTTCGCCAGCCCTGCGTCACGTCCTCACCTTAGTACTCTGTAAAATAAATA
>JAGQXQ010000017.1 GCA_020436535.1 Phaeodactylibacter sp. | reverse complement strand
CTTTATCCATTGCCTATAAAAAACTTACTTTAATAAACTCTACTGAAATTCTATTTTATTCGAAAGGGTTATTTCTTTTTCCCAAGCAAGAATAACCCCTCCTAACAAAAACAACTACATCGATGAAGAATAAAAAATTCGTAACCAACGAGAACGTCTCCCCTCAGTTGTTCCAGAATAAATGGTTGGACCGTCTTTCGCGTACGCACATCGCTATTCCAGTAACGATGTTCTTCTTATACGCTATCGGCCTGATCTACTATACAAAGGTGGCAACTGAGCTCACTAACCTGCAGGTCGTCGCCCTTTTCTTTGCCGGTTGGTTCCTGTTTACTTTTGCAGAGTACATGTTTCATCGCTTTGTCTATCATATTGACCTGGAGACCGAAGCCAGTAAGAAGTTTGCCTATAATGTACATGGCGTTCACCATGACTACCCTAAGGACAAACAGCGCCTGGCTATGCCTCCGATACTAAGCATAGTGATCGGGACTATTCTGCTGCTGATCTTTGAACTCATCCTGGACAAGTACTCCTTCTCAACGCTCGCGGGCTTTATGACCGGCTATGCATTCTATCTGTTGGTGCACTACTCGGTCCACATTTTCCGTCCGCCCAATAACATCCTGAAGGAATTGTGGAAAAACCACGCTATCCACCACTACAAAGATGACACGATCATGTACGGCGTTTCCTCTCCGATCTGGGATTATGTGTTTCGCACGCTGCCCAAGGATAAGAATATGAAACGCAACCTGGAGGTGACGGGGGGCGTTTAACCGGCCGTGGATCGATCGAAGTCGGAAGTGGGAAGGCGGAATTGGGCTCCGAAGGGGCGCCAAACAACCGCTTTCCCACTTCCCACACTTCCGGCTTCCTACTTCAAGCTATCTTATTTCCGCCTCCCGAAACCAGCATAATCAATATGGATGACATCAATCAGCTCCGCGAAGCAGTTCGGAATTCTCCCGATAACCTGCCGCTGCGCAAATTTCTCGCCAATGCTCTGATGAAGAGTGAACGCTATGAAGAGGCCGAAGTGGAATACAAGGATGCCCTGCGCCTGGCGCCGGACAGTACGGACCTAAAAGTAGGCCTGGCCGAAGCCTTTCAGGGGCAGAAAAAGACCGGGGTGGGCCTTGTTTTGATCGAGGAGCTGGTCAATAGGCCTCAGCCGCCCGCCCGCGCCTGGCTCGTTTACGCCAAACTGCTACTTCAGAGCCAGCAGGCCGAAGAAGCCAAGGAGGCTTATGAAAACGCCATTGTCCTCGATGAAAACCTGCGAGACAACTATCTTGAGTCCGAGATTAATCTCCGCATGAAAGCACCATCCGAACCCGAAAAGATCAAACTGCGGGCCAGTGGGGCAGAAGCAGGAGAGGACATACGAGACGGAATTGACATCGAGCGGCCCAAGGTAAGTTTCGATGATGTCGGCGGCATGGATAAGGTCAAAGAGGAGGTGCGCATGAAGATCATCCACCCCTTGAAACATCCGGAAATCTATAAAGCTTACGGTAAGAAGATCGGAGGAGGCATACTCTTGTATGGCCCTCCCGGCTGCGGGAAGACTCACCTGGCGCGAGCCACCGCCGGCGAGGTAGCTTCCAACTTCATCGCGGTGGGCATCAGCGATATTCTGGATATGTACATCGGGCAGAGTGAGCGCAACCTGCACGCCATCTTCCAGAAGGCGCGCAGCCTGAAGCCCTGTGTGCTCTTCTTCGACGAAGTGGATGCCCTGGGCGCCAGCCGAAGTGATATGCGGCACAGCGCCGGGCGCAACGTCATCAACCAATTCCTGGCGGAGCTGGACGGTGTGGAATACGACAACGAAGGGGTACTTATCCTGGCGGCCACCAACGCTCCCTGGCATCTGGATTCCGCCTTCCGCCGCCCGGGCCGCTTCGACCGCATCATCTTCGTGCCGCCGCCCGACGGGGCCGCCCGCGAGGCTATCCTGCGCATCAAGCTGAAGGGCAAACCTTTGGGAGATATCAACTACAGCCGCCTGATCAAGAAAACGGACGGCTTTTCCGGCGCCGACCTGGAGGCCGTTATCGACCTGGCCATCGAATCTAAACTGGAGGAGGCCATGCGGAAAGGGGCGCCGTCTCCCCTGGAAACCAGCGACCTGGAAAACGCCGCCAAAAAACACCGGGCGACGACCAAGGAATGGTTCAGCACCGCCAAAAACTACGCGCTTTTTGCCAATGAGGCGGGGATTTATGATGAGATATTGCACTATCTGAAGATTAAGTGATGAATATACACCTGGAGCGAGGGAAATTATTACTGGCGCAAAACCGCCTGGTGGAAGCGGAGCGCGAACTCAAGGAGGCCTTGTCGCAACAGCCCAACGACGCCTACGCTATGGCCTGGCTGGCGGAGTGCTACCTCAACGGCAAGCGCTTCGCCGAGGCGCTGGAGATAAGTGAAGCCGCTATGCGTTTCGCTCCCGACAGCAGCTTCCTGCTCTACACCCTGGCGCGTTCCTACTTTTACAACAAACGGACAAAGGAAGCCCGCGACATAGTGAGCCGCGCTCTAAGCATTAATCCCAACGACCCCGATTTTTTCCTCCTGCTCGCGCACATCGAATTCTACGAAGAGAACTGGCAAAAGGCGCTCGATGCCTCCGAACAGGGCCTGGAACTGGACCCCGAGCATGTCAATTTGATCAACCTGCGCACCCAGGCGCTGGTCAAGCTCAATCGCAAAGCCGAGGCCGCCGCCACTATCGACTATGCCCTGCACCACGCCCCGGAAGACAGCTACTCCCACTCCAATAAGGGGTGGGTGGCCATGGAACAGGGCAACTACGAGCCGGCTTTCGACCACTTCCGGGAAGCTCTGCGCCTGGAACCCAACAACGGCTACGCCCGCGCCGGGCTCAAGGAAGCCATTAAGGTCAAAAACTTCTTATATCGGGCAATCCTCAAGTACTTTCTTTGGATCAGCAAGATGAACCAGCAGGGGCGCTGGGTGTTTATTATCGGTATTTACATCTTCTACCGCATCCTGATCGAAGTGGCGGAAAAATCCCCTGCGCTGGCGCCTTTCCTGTACCCCTTCATCGGCCTGTACATCCTCTTTGCCTTTTCCTCCTGGATTGCCATGCCGGTGTCCAACCTTTTCCTTCGCCTGCACCCTCTGGGCAAATACGCCCTGGATGACGACGAACGCAGAGCTTCCACGATTGTCGGCCTGCTGGCCGCCGGTTCCGCCATCGCCCTGCTGGCCTGGTGGATGACCGACATGGAAATTTTGCTCAGCCTGGGCATCTACCTGCTGTTGTTGCTCCTGCCGGTCGGTGGGTTGTTCAGCGTAGATGCGCAAGGTAAGGCGCGGAAGCAACTATCCTATTACACCTATGGCCTGGCCGCCATCGGCCTGGTTGGCGCTTTTACTTCCGGTATGAATATACTGGTTATTGTCTTTCTGCTGGGGATTTTTGCCTACAGTTGGGTGGCCAATTATCTGATCGGGAAGGATGCGCGGGAGTTCCGGTAAAAAAAATACTTCAATGAACCTTGAGCAATTGAAAGAACTTTTCGAAATAGGCCGATACAATGCTTAAAGTTAGCTCAATTAAATAGAGACAAGTCATATGAAGAAAATAATCGTATTACTTTTTGCCCTAGTAACCGCAGTAAGCTGTTTTGCACAATCCAATAAGCAAATAATCGAAGGAGCCGATGGAGAAAGATTAGACAGTTTACTTACACCCTACTTACTGCAATTACGAGATTTAACCAACAACAATGCAGGCTTGGCAGTTGGTGTAACGAAAGGTGACAAAATAATTTATGCTCGAACCTTTGGATTTGCCAATATTAAGGATTCTATAAAAGCGGATTTTAATACTTTTTTTCATATTGCGTCTGTTTCCAAGCCATTTACAGCGGCCGCAGTAGTTAAACTAGTTGAACAAGGAAAACTGAATTTAGACGATTTCATCGTCAAGCACATTCCTGAATTTGAGATGAAAGACTCTCGTTTTAAACAAATCACCATTAAGCAAATACTTACTCATACCTCTGGAATCCCACGTCATGTTAGTGTCGGTGATTGGGAAAATCCTGTATATGGCGATAAAGCCTTAGACAAAAATTTAGAAGACATAAAACCTTTAATGCTTGATTTTCAACCAGGAACAGAATTCACTTATAGCAACTCGGCTTTTGACATTTTGGGCATTATTATTAGTCGAGCAAGCGGAATGACGTTCGAGGAATATGTGAGATCAAATATCTTAATTCCTTCGGGGATGACACAAAGTTTTTATTCCAAACCACAGGACACCTTACCTGTAAATTGGGCTATACCCTATTCATATGGAATAGAAACACAAATATGGTCGCCTTATCCATACTCGGAAAATTATTTTCCAAGCTCAGGTTTGCATACGACCCTCTTGGATATGTGTAATTGGGGAATGTTATATGCAAATAATGGAAGACATAAGGATAATATCGTAATAAAACCAGATTTTTTTTCATTATTATCTGTACCTAATTTCGATACTCCGTGGGGCGACAAAATTGGATTGAGTTGGTTTATTAAAGCCTATTTAGGCCGGCCAATTATCATGCATCAAGGCAATGATACAGGTTTCGAATCCTTAATGTACGTCTATACCAAAGACAGTATTTCAATTATAATCATGGCAAACCGTGATTTTTCAAGAACAGGAAGAATCATCAATGCTGTTTCAGAATTTTTGTTTGAACAGGATGCGAAAAATTACAGCGTTTCTGCAAAGTATCCATTCACCAATGCCTATAACGAGCATGGGATAACCTATGCTTCTGAGCTATGGAATCAGTTGAAGAAAGACAGCATCGACATATATCAAGTAATTGATGAAGACATCTTAACAACAGGGGCAGTTCTCGAAAATGGGAAAAATTGGGTTGCTGCAAAAGAAGTTTTGGAATACTATATCTCATTGGATAACAATTCGACATACGCATGGCGACTTCTTGGAAATGTATATCTGAATCTTGGAAATAGAGCACAAGCCAAATCATGCTACGAGAAGACACTACTCATTAACCCTGAGTATGAAAAAGGAAAAAAAGCACTTGAAGATTTGGAGAAAATGAAAAACTGAGGCTAATAATAAACAGCCTGTCCCGGCGATATGCCGGGAAAGCCGGCGCACATCGAGGAATTGTGGGCATTGAATGAAGCCTGTTCTTTAAGGGCACAGCCAGGTTGGGGAAGATCGAGGATGAAACAGAACGGGAAAGAACAAAACTTAAGCAAATGATAGAAACAGAAAGGCTGATTTTAAAACCATTGACATATGACCAATTAGTAAAATACACCAAATGTGACAACTCTTTGGAAGAAGAACTGAACTTACACGGAACTTCAAGAAAAATCTCTTCTGAACTAAAAGAAGCATTAGAACAAACAATTTTACCAAACGTAGCGGACAAAACAAAAAACTATTTGTATTCGACACTTTGGACAGCAATTTCAAAAGCAGAAAACAAAATGATTGGCGACTTATGTATAGTTGGTGAACCAAACGCAGACGGAGAAATAGAAATTGGTTACGGAACTTATGAGCAGTTTCAAGGAAAGGGGTTTATGACAGAAATCGTAGGTGGAATTATTGAATGGACAAAAACACAACAAATCGTTAAAGCAATAATCGCTTCGACAGACAAAACAAATACCGCCTCTTTCAAAGTGCTTGAAAAAAATAGTTTTATTAAAATTGGGGAAACAGAAACGTTATTTAATTGGAAAGTTGGCATCAATAACACAGAAAAATAAAAGATGACAAAAAATTCATCCTTTATCATTTTAGCATCAATAGCCGTTTCTTGCTCAAACAAAAAGGTTGGGGAACAAGGCTACATCTCCAATTGAAAAGATTTCAATTTTTGTAACTATTTAGCACCGTAGC
>JAGQXQ010000545.1 GCA_020436535.1 Phaeodactylibacter sp. | reverse complement strand
TCCGGGAGACCTTCTTTTGAATGATACGCAAAGCAAGGCCTTCGACGATAGCCGTTTTACCAACCCCTGGTTCTCCAATCAGGATCGGGTTGTTCTTTTTGCGGCGGCTGAGGATCTGAGAAACGCGTTCGATCTCAGTCTCTCTACCGATGATGGGGTCGAGCTTATCTTCTTCAGCCAGTTTGGTAATATCGCGGCCGAAGTTATCCAGCACTGGAGTGCGGGACTTGGTGCTGCCCTTGCGTTGCTGATAGCGGCCAGATTGCCCTTCTTCTTCTTCGTAGGGGTCATCCTGGTCGGACGGCGCCTGAGCATAGGGGTCGATACCGCTGCTAAAGTCTTGGTCCTGACGGACATACTCTAGCTCTGCTTTATAAATATCGTAGTCCACGTCGTATTGGTTTAAGATCTTGGAAGCGGGGTTTTCCTTATGCTTTAGAATGGAGAGTAGAAGATGCTCGGGGCTTATCTCTTCGCTCTTCAGCATTTTAGCTTCGAGGAAAGTAACCTTGAGAACCTTTTCTGCCTGCTTGTTAAGCGGCAGATTGCCCACGTTGAGCGTCGTGTGGCCGGAAGGAAGCCGCTGAACGGAGTCTTCCACGGTTTCCCGCAGTTCGGAAGGATCTACATCCAGTGATTCCAACACTTTCATCGCAAGGCTATCTTTCTCCGACATGATGCCAAGAAGTAAGTGCTCGGTCCCAATGAAGTCATGGCCGAGCCGAATAGCTTCGTCTCTACTTCGGGATATGACTTGCTTTACTTTTGGAGAAAATCTCTTATTGTTCATATTTTTTGTCTCTTGCCGGTGAATAACACGTAAACAATATTAGCACTAATTATTTAAGAATACAAAACTTGTCAGGCTTAAGTTTAAAGGGTTAAAAAGGATTGCCGTTTGTGGTTAGACTTTAACCTTCCCCTAAGAACGCCAGCCTGGGAGGACAAACCAACGGGAGGGCTGCTTTATGCTCTGAGCAGGATGGAGCGCCATGTTTATTTTAACGGTAAGCACGTAAACTTACCCGAAAAAACTATGCCAATGTGCGTTTCAAACGTAACTCCTGAAAAAATTTCCGATTTAGGGGGGCATTTCTCTTCCAATGCATTTATTTTGGCGCCCCAAAGGCCAAAATTCTACGTACCTAACACTCAAAGTAAGCCAAGGGTTTAGAAGTAAAAGAGCAGGATAGGCCTTCACCAGAGGCCATCGCCACCAAGATGGCAAAACTTTATTCCCCAGGCTTATGTTTAGTTCCACATTATTGATACTTTTGTGCTTCAAATATCAATGAAACGAAACTTAAATAGTGTATGAAGTACTCCATCGATAAAAAAGAGAAATACGCCGTATTTCAATTGGAGGAGGACAACCTGAACTCACTGATCGCCCCAAAATTGAAATCAGAGTTTGTCATTTTGTCTAACGAAGGGGTGAGTAACCTGATATTCGACCTGACAGATGTCAAATTTGTCGACTCTTCCGGGTTGAGTGCCATTTTGACAGCTAACCGTTTGTGGAAAAGCCTGGGCACATTTGTTCTGACAGGTGTGGCCCATCCCAGCGTTAAGAAGCTGATCGAGATTTCCAGGTTGGATTCAGTGCTGAAGATTGTTCCCACTGTTAAAGAATCCATTGACTATGTCTTTATGGAAGAGCTGGAACGGGAACTCAACGATGAAGGCGGTGATGAAGGAATAGAAAAGTAATTTTTCTTCTTCTTCGCTCAGAGGGTGAAACAGTTTGTATTTGATTGATCCGATACACTGTTTCACCCTCTTCTATTTTTTTAACACTTGTGGCTATGCGTTTTGAACTGACATTATTGGGGACCAATTCCGCCTTGCCGGCATTTGGCCGTTTCCCAAGCTCACAGGTGCTGAATATTCAGGAAAACCATTACCTGATCGATTGTGGAGAAGGAGCCCAAATCCGAATGGGCGAGTGTGGAGTCCGCCGCCACAAGATAAAGCAAGTATTTATCAGCCACCTGCACGGCGACCACATCTACGGGCTGATCGGTTTTTTGTCTTCCTTGTCCTTGTCAGATAGAACGGCGCCGATGGATATCTTCGCTCCTCTGGGCCTGGAGGAAATTATTCAGGTACTTTTGAAATACACCGGAGGGTTGTCGTTCGCCCTGAAATTCCATACGATAGATACGGAACAGCATCGGCTTATTTTCGAAAATGCATCTGTAGAGGTATATTCCCTGCCGCTCGTTCATTGCGTACCTACTTCTGGCTTTCTATTCAAAGAAAAAAGCCGGCCGCGCAATATGAAGCCGGAAAAGATTGAGGCTTATAATATTCCCTTTCACTATATTCCTGAAATTAAGGCCGGCGCAGACTATGAATCCTCTGATGGGCAACTCATATCTAATGAAGAACTGACCCTGCCGCCGCCGGCTCCCCGTTCTTACGCCTATTGTTCGGATACGGCCTATCAGAAGAGTTTGGTTCCTTTGATACAAGGCGTGAACCTGCTTTACCATGAATCAACTTTTTGTGAGGACAGGCAGGGCCAGGCGGCTCTTACCGGCCATTCCACGGCTCATCAGGCGGCAACTATCGCCAAAATGGCCGGCGCTGAGCGGCTGGTTCTAGGTCATTATTCATCCCGCTATCATAGCCTGGAGCCATTCCTGAAGGAAGCCCGGGCCGTTTTCCCCAACACAGAACTGGGCTTGGATGGAAAGGTTTTTGAGGTGCCGTTGGAGAAGAAGGTGTAAAGGTTTTTGCATTCCAGGTGCACTTAACTTACACCCAAAGTTTTTAAACCCCACTTCACGCTAACCTCCCCATGTCCCGTATCAGGATACTGCGCCGGTTGAAATGGATCAGGTTGGATTTTTTCAGGTCATTCAGCACAGAAGTAACCGTTTGGCGGGAAGTACCTGTAATGTTGGCAATGTCCTGCTGAGTAAGGCAGTGTTTGATCAGCATTTCGTACCCGATGCGTTTACCGTGTTTGTTGGCGGAATCTTTGAGGAATTCGATGATCCGTTCGCGAGCATCTTTGAAAATGAGTGATTCGAGGCGGTTTTCGGCCTTTTGCAATCTACTGCCAATAAAATTCAGCACTCGAATAGCCAATCTATGATCTGTTTTCATAAATCGCTGGAGGTCTGCTACTTTCAGGCTAAGTAATAATACTTCCTGGTTCATGGAAGCGGCAAAATCCTGGCGCTCTTGTTCGCCGGCCAGGCTAAGTTCACCGAACAAGGCCATGGGGTGAAGGACGTGCTTGATCACCTCTCTTCCATCACCGGAGTGCATGCCGATCTTTACGATACCCTTCGTCAGAAAATAGATCCGGCCCGAGCGGGTCCCTTCCTTATAAATAGAAGAATGCTTCCCAACCCGCTGAAATTGGGCATACGCTGCTAATTCCTGGAGTTGTTCTTCTTCGAACCCCTCAAATAAGGGGAAATGCTTGAATACTGCGGCTGCGTTCTCTTTTCTGGTGTTCATAAGTCGATTGGTGGTTTTTGATGATACAAATGTGGGGATAAAAAGATAGGCAGGCTAGTACAAAATATGGAAATTGTTTTTAAGGTTTTGAATTTATGAATCATTAATTCATTGATTGTCAATTATTTAAATTCATTGATCTGTTTATTTGTTTTTAAATGCGTTTCGTAGTCCTTGAATGTTTTTCAACTCCATATTATTCCACTGGAATCCTTAAATTTACCTCAAAAAAAAGACCTTGAAGGAAGGCCGGAAAATCATTCATATCGATATGGACGCCTTTTATGCCTCGGTAGAGCAACGCGACCATCCTGAACTACGGGGTAAACCGATTGCCGTTGGCGGATCGGGTATGCGGGGTGTAGTGGCTTCTGCCAGTTATGAGGCGAGGAAGTACGGCGTGCGTTCGGCAATGCCCAGCGTAACGGCCCGCCGGCTGTGCCCCCAACTGGTCTTTGTGAAATCCCGTTTCGATGTCTACCGGGACGTCTCCCACCAGATCCGGGATATCTTCCACGATTACACCGACCTGGTGGAGCCGCTATCTCTCGATGAGGCTTATCTGGATGTTACCCACAGCAAGCGGGGCCCTCAGTCGGCCACCCTGATCGCAGCAGAGATCCGCCGGCGTATTGAGGAAGCTACCGGCCTGACTGCCTCGGCAGGGGTATCCTTCAACAAGTTCCTGGCCAAGGTGGCTTCCGATATCAACAAACCGAACGGGTTGAAGGTAATTAAGCCTGAAGAGGCGATGCTTTTCCTGGAAGAACTGCCGATTACGGCCTTCCACGGAATCGGAAAGGTCACCGCCGAAAAGATGCGCCGGATGGGCATTTTCAACGGGGCGAACCTCAAGCAGTACTCAGAAGTAGAACTGGTGAAGCGCTTTGGTAAGGTCGGCCGCCACTATTTCCACATCGTGCGCGCTGAAGATGAACGGCCGGTCAATCCCAACCGGATCCGCAAGTCCATCGGCGCCGAACGAACTTATAAATCGGACATTACCGACTTATCGGAGATGAAGGAAAAACTCAGCTACCTGGCGGAGGTAGTCTACAAGTATATGGAAAAGGCCGACAACTTCGGGCGCACCGTAACCATCAAGGCCAAGATGCCGGATTTCCGGATCATTACCCGCAGCCGGACCTTTCCCACCGAAATCCGCAGCCTGGCCAGCCTGTCCGCCACCGCGCATGAACTGCTGGAGGAGAACAAGGAGGATATCGGCAGCGTTCGCTTGTTGGGCTTGTCCTTGTCCAACCTGTCTAAAGAACAGGCCGGCGATGGCATTCAACTAGAGTTTGATTTTGAACCACAAACAACAGAAGAGGAATAAATGAAACTGGTGATCTTCGATGTAGACGGAACCCTCATTTTTTCAGAGAAAAAAGACAGCCTGGCCTTTGCTGCTACCTATGAAAAGATCTACCGCCGTCCCTTCCCGACCATTGATTGGCGTACCTATCCTCATGTGACGGATACCACAATCTTCGATTCGGCCATCCGCCAGCATTTCGGCCGCCCCTCCAATGAGCCGGAAATTGCCCGCTTTCTGGAACAGTACGTAGCGCTATTGCAGGATAACCGCCGTACAGCCCCCGATGCCTATCAGGAGGTGCCCGGCGCCCGGCAAGCCATCACCGCTTTGGAACAGGACGATCGCTACCTGGTCGGCGTGGCGACCGGTGGGTGGAAACGCTCGGCGGAAATTAAGCTTCAGCATGTCGGCATTTCTATCGGCCACCGCTTCTTTAGTGGCGCCGACGGCAAAATTGAAAGGGAGCACATCATTGAAGAAGTGGTCAGCGAGGCTGAAGCATTCATCGGCGGCTCCTTCAGCAAGATCATCTATATCGGTGACGCCGTTTGGGATGTACAAACCACCCGCAACCTGCAAATGGATTTCATCGGCGTCCGCCGCCGGGGTGATTTCAGCCTCCTGCAAAAAGAAGGCGTCCGCCATATCATTCGGGACTATCGGGACTATACAGGCTTCCTGCGGCTATTGGAGGAGGCCGTGCCTCCAGGCCTGCGCGCTGAACTATAAAAAACAATCCCGGCAGAAACTATTTTTGCGCCTGCCGTGTTTCTTATCCATCTGCCTTACAATGGTTTAGGCTCACGCCCAAAAAAAACACATTCTATATCTTGCATTTTTCCGGAATCACCGTATATTTGCAACGCCTTTGGAAAAAGGTAGTTAAGAATCGGAATAATATTCCGGTTATCATGAGCCCGTAGCTCAGCTGGCTAGAGCACTTGACTTTTAATCAAGGGGTCCTGGGTTCGAGCCCCAGCGGGCTCACTAGCAAAAGCCCATCCGCGAAAGCGGGTGGGCTTTTTGCATAGTGGGGCCGCTGGGGCGAGAAGTTTATCCCGCTCATTAGCGTAGTTGGGCGGAGGCCCATACGGAGCTTGAGCGGGAAGCCCCAGCGGGCTCACTTTTTTTGTAAAAAATTGGAAGCCAGGCAGTAATGCCTGGCTTTTTTCTTTTAAGTGTTTTATCTTTTCGTTTTATCTCTGTTTTTCAACCCTTTACGTATTCTGTGTAATTTTAATGTTTTTCGATTGCCAAAGGCTACAATCCTTTATTTTCAGGCATCCGTAATCCCCACCATTGGAAAAACGGTGGCTTTTGGTGAATTGCTGTCTATTTCGGCGGAATATTTTTTAACGAAATTCGGGTTGTCGAGAGCGTGCTCCACGGGGGGTAGCTGAACTGGTTATTCAGTATGCTTCACCCGCTTGTTGTGTGTTGGAAATTTAGGGTCACCATAGATACGGAGGGATAAATTCCCTCTATCTGGCCGTATACAAAAGGGCCTTGCCTTCTTTAATATCAAAAGTCTTAGTATCCTACTGGCCGGCGGTTATCGAGCACTGCAATAATCTCCACCTCTTTTCTGATTTNNNNTAGGCGGTGGTTTGAGGTGTAATGACACATTTTCTTAAGCCCGGGAATTTTTCAGAGGGAGGAAAGATATAGGGCATTGAACCCATGATATCCATGGAGCGAGCCAGTTTATCCAGAAAGTTGTCGCGGACACGCTCCGGCCAGTTGTCTTCCAGGTAGAGAATAATATCCTGCAACTGATCGTAGGCAGTTTGGGAAAGGAAAACCTGCATTACTGTGCTTTACGATATTGGTCTAGTAATGCCTGAAAGGGGATTCTTCGCCCTTCCTCCAGGTCTTTAACCCCTTTGCGGATAACCGCCTTTTCGGCATCGTTTAGCTCATCCCAAATATCAACTCTCGGTTGTAGAAGGTTTTCGATCTGAAGGATTATGGCTTCATCCTCCATTTCCGCCAGGCGTTCAATGATCTGCAGTTTTCTTTCTTCTATGGTAAGGCTCATAAATGATATTCTTGATTTGCTACATCCAAATTTACGTATATTCCTATAACGAATCAAAGGAAGTAACAGTTTGCACTACAGGTTGCGGGTGTTCCATTGGCTGTCGATAGCCTTCTGCTGGTAGAAACCCCGGGCGCATTCGTTGCATACGTGCATGAGGAGGTAGTAGTAGGGGCAACTCAATTCGCTACGTGCTGCGTCGAGAATTGAAAAGGCCAGATAAAACTGCCTCATTTTCCGGAGGCTGGCTATAAATGATCATGGAATTTTTCCCCTGGTTAAATGGTTATCCATTTGCTTATTGAAAGCTATTGATGTATTTTTATTGAAAATGATTTTTGATGACTGCTCGGTTAGTAATTTATTTCGATGATGAGGGCGATATGATTCGAGTTCTTAAATTGCTCAAGGACAGTGGGTTGGAGAAACTGTCTCTTTACGCTCAAACTGCTGAAAAGCCGCTCGTAGAGCCGGAAAAACGAGACTGGTCGCTCGCCGGTTCAGTTGACCTGGGAGACAAACTGGTTTCTATTCCCAACCTTCGTGATTTTGCGTACAATGACTGATGTACTGCTGGATACCAATATATTGATCTATGCCTTGGATAAGGGCAATCCATTTCATCATGATGCTGTCACATTGATTAGTGACCCCTCTCTGAATTTCTTCATTGCTACCAAAAACATTAGTGAGTATTTTGCTGTGTGTTCAAAATTGGGCATTCCTCTACCGAAAGCCTATGGATTTTACCTGCAGGTTTGTCAAAACACTCAAATCTTGTATCCTGATCACCAAAGCCTCTCTGTTTTTGAACAACTGCTTCAAAAATATCAACCTACTGGAAACAGAGTTTATGATATGGAAATCGTTTCAGTAGCTATCGTTCACCAAATACCGGAAGTCGCTAAGGTGAACGTCAAAGATTTCTCTGGCATATCAGAAATCAAGGTTCGGCCCATCCGGTGATAAAATAACCTGTTTGAGGCACAACACTTTCCCAAAAATGAACATGGAAGCCAAAAAATTAAACCTCATCAACTGGCTCATTAACCTTCAGGACGAAGCCGTCCTCCGGAAGTTGATGGAGCTGAAAGAAGAAGCGGGGTCAAAATCTTCGGGTCCTATAGCTAAAGAAGCATTGATCCACCGAGCGGAGGAATCCAACCGGGATATTGAAGCCGGTAGAGTTCTCCCGATTGAAGAAGTCATGAAAGAGGATTGGGGCTAATGAGGATTCAGCTAAAATAGGTAAATTAACGGCCGGCAAGATAGTGAGGCTCAAAGCATTAGAAAAACTTTTTATCTATTTTAAAAA
>JAGQXQ010000544.1 GCA_020436535.1 Phaeodactylibacter sp. | reverse complement strand
CGGTGGTAGTCCCAGCTCCAGTCTACATCGCCGGTACTGCCTTCATAGCCCCAAACGTTGCCGCACTCCGAATTGATATTGGGCTGGCGGCCCTGGCGGAAGCCCTCCTCAAAGTGGTGGGCGCTGCCTTCAAAGGTGTTTTCCGTTAGTTCTTTGAGGTAGTCCTCCCATTGCCAGCCGGGCAGGTAAACATGCCAGGAATTGATATCCGTCTCCGTATGGCCGCGGCCGCAACAGATGGAATTATCTTCCACCAGGCGGGTCTCGTCCAGCGATTTGGCCAGATAGTACATGGAGGCCACCCAGTATTGAGTGGCCGGCAGATATTCAGCAACGTTTTTGCCATCCACCTCGCGTTGGGTATGCAACCCCCAGGTTTCATTAAAGAGGACCCAGGAGAAAATAGCGGGATGATTGAAGTCGCGCTTGATCATCTGCCGCAAGGTGTACTCCGACTCAGCTTGCATGGCCGCATCGGGTTCCCCCCAACTGTTGGGCAGGTCAGCCATTACCAACAAGCCGAGTTTATCGGCCCAGTACAACTTGCGGGGAATATCAATCTTAATGTGGGTACGAATACCGTTCAGTCCGATCTTTTTACTCCGTTCAATTTCGGCCTTCATGAAATCATCGCTGGGAAAGGTGTAATACCCCCCGGGGTGATAAGATTGATCAAGGGCCAGTTGCAGGTAAACCGGCTCGTTGTTAATGGCAATATATGGGTGATCCGTTCCCGGGAGGTTCGCCACCGAGATCTTCCGCATCCCGAAGTAGGTATGTACTTCATCATCACCGATCACGGCTTTTACCTTGTAAAGAAAGGGGTCGTCCAGTGACCACAAATGCGGTCCGGAAATGGGTATATTGAAAGTAACCCTGGTTTTGCCGGCAGGAAAAACGGCTGTTTGTTTATATGTTTGTCTGTCCCCCTCAATCTGGATGTTCAGGACGGAATCCTCTGCTGCCGGCTCGGGCAGGTAGGCCGTCACCTGCACCTGCTGTTTGTCGATATCCGGCGCCAGGTGCAAAGCGTCGAGGTGTGTCTGGCCCCGGGCTTCCAGATAAACGGTTTGCCAAAGGCCGCGGGCGTTGCCATAGCCCTGCTTGCCATAGAGCGTAAAGTCGCGGCGCACATCATCCACCCGGATGGTAAGGGACTGTCGGGCGCCTGGTTTAGCCAACTCCGTCAACTCAAAAGAAAAAGGAATATACCCGCCCCGGTGGCTTCCCAGCAATTGCCCATCTAGCCAGGCGGTCGTTTCCCAGTCGGAGGCTCCGATAATCAGGAAGATGCGCTTACCCTGCCAGCTGGGGTCAATCTGAATGCTGCGTTGATACCATCCGATATCAGCTTCATCCTCCACGCCGGAGAGAGGCGCTCCCCAGGAAAAAGGCACGGTTATCTGCCTGCCGAAATCCTTCCCCCCCGCTTGCCAGTTCTCCTTAACTCCTTCATCATTTTTATCGAAAATAAAAGCCCAGGCGCCATTGAGGTTTTGCCATTGAGGCCGCTCGAAATCAGGGCGGGGGTGTTCCGGCAAAGGGATTTCCTGTGCTTGTACCAGCGTGCCGTAAAAGATAAGCAAGAATAGAAAAAAAAGGGATGTCTGGTTTTTCATCTATTAATATTTTTTAAAAACGAACAGTTACCAAAGCATAAAATTATTCTGTGAAACTGAACAAAATCATTGTTAAAACTAGAAAGTTTAGATAAATTTATGGAATTCATAAGGAGATGCACTCCTTGATTTAAATCCATTTCATTAACCAGAGAACCATTCTATTATGGCAAAAAAGTATTATTTGGCCACCTATTCCTGGTCCCTCAACCAAGACATCCCAACTGCCAAGCCTCGTGGCTTTGTTTGGAGAGCCAGCAAAAACTTGTACCTCAAGCTCGAAGAGCCGCCTACTTTTTCCCTTATCTTCAAACTGGCCCTGAAAGCCGGTGCGGACGAGTCTGGATTCCGGGTAGATGCCGTCAGCGAAGTCCCGGATAACTTCCGGAAAAAATGGAGCGAGGTGGATGTTTTTGAGGAAACGGAAGAAAGCTAAGCGCTCTTCCAGTAGCACCTAAATTAGATCCATAACAATTGACAGCCCCTTCCGGTAGCCCGGGAAGGGCTGTATTCATTGAAGCCCCCTCCCCTCCGCTACGCGGGGATAGTTCAATTTTCTGTGTCTTAAAAAGGCTCCCCGCCCCTAAGGTTGGACACCGCTGTTCGCAGGTACGGTGTTCACAATTCGCAGGTACGCAAAGCGACCGAACTGTGAAATCCGAACACTCCCCCTACGCGCCACCTCCCCTCACCTGCGCCAAAAGCCATTCCCTTTCCGTGAGCACCTCCGCCTGTTGAATATCCGCTTCCAGCTTTTGGCGGCCCTCCGCATCATAGGGCGCCAGAGAGATGAGGCGTTGGACAAAGCGAATGATATTGAGATAATTGCTGCGGTGGTAGTCGCTAAAATCCTTGCGCAGGATGAAGGTGCGCAGGCTTTCCAGCTGTGCTTCCAGGAGGTCGTATTCCTGCAGGCCGTAGTAGGCTTTGATCAGCAGGTTTTTCGCGATGAGGTTGTTGACCATATCTTTGAAATCGACACTTTGCAGGATGGTGGCGGCCTGCGATAGTTCTCCGCGGGCAAAAGCCAGCCGGGCCTGGATGAACTGAACGCTGGCCATGCGGTATTCCTCCTTCAGGCGCCCCTTGTACTCCCGAATGAAACGCTCCACCGCCTCAAATTCTCCGAGCCGGATACCGGTGGCGGCAATGTTATAGAAGGTAAAGCGGGACATCCAGCCGTCTTCCAGCAGCACCTCCTGCTCCAGCCCCTGCTGATACATGGCCCAGCCTTCCCGGGCGAACTCCATACTGCCCGAATTCATCTGGCGGATACAAAAATTAATGGCCAACAGGTATAAGCCCTTCTTTTCTTTACTGGAAAATACCGGGCCGTGTTCCAGCAGCAGGCTTCGGAAACGCTGAAAATAAGGCAGGTTATAACCCTCACTTAGAAAAGAATAGCAGTAGTAGTAAATAGCCACCGCCGGAATGTCCAGATACCCGAGCCGCTTGGCCTCCTCCAACGCCAGAGGAAGGATGCCAAAACGGTATTCCCGCTGGTAAACCGCAGCATGGGTAAGCTGGGTGCAGGCATACCGGAGTTTGGCCAACAGGTAGGAAATGTCGAGCGTATCGGTGATCTCCTGGAGGTGAAGCTCGGTGGTCCGTTTGGAAGCCGACTGGTATTCCAGCCATTCCGCCTGGTAGGCCAGCCGCTTTTCATAATAATCGGGATCGCGCAGGGTGCTGTGCTCCAGGTGGCGGGCGGCTTTCTTCATCGTCCACCGGAATTGCCGCTCCAGGCCCCGGCGCCGGTAGATCTGCGCCAGCGCCGTCAGTGAGCCGTAGCTGTCCCTGGCTTCCGCCAGCCAAAATTGTTCGATGAGCTCAGCCAGGCTGCTCATGGTGGACCGTATCTTCTGATCGTCGTAGGCCTCCCCTGGAAAAGTATGCTGAAAAAGCAGTGCCCGCTCCGGCATGGGGCGGCCCGCGCCCCGCCGCGCCGCCAGGTAATCGAACGCCGCCAGCACATCCGGACGGGTCGTAAAATAGGACGACTGCAGGAAGCGCCGAAGGCGTCGTAGTTCCCCGTTGCTCAGCGTTTCGAAAAGCTCGTAGAGTTTGTATTGCTTCATAATGCCCGGATTGCGTCAGCCAACTGACAAAGTACTACAGCCTGTTGTATTTATTTATTAAAAACAAAAAATGCCATAAAATCTCCTGTAAATATAACTTATAGCGAAAAAAACGTAGTTAAGATTTATACAAAAACGATTTCCTGTACTTGAATAGGCTTAGAAAAAGTAAAAAATTGGTGTCATAAATTTTAACCACGCACTCTCTTTGAAACACCCCGGGAGAAACTCCCTAATAACCCCAACGAGGCGGCTTACCCGAATTGCCGGGTAAGCGCCTCGAAACCAATTAGAGCCACTCAAGAAAGCTTGACAATTCTATCCGGTGGTGACTCGAAAGCAAGCCTGTCAAATCTATCTACCAAACTATTGCCCTATGAAAAATGTACTCACTGCGCTCTCTCTCTGTCTTTTCTTTTCTATTCACACCTATGCCCAGGAGTGGGCGCCGGTGGGCGCCAGGTGGTACTACGAAACTTACGTATGGAGCCCTTTCGGGGGCGTGGGGTATGCCGCCATTGAAGTCACCGGAGAAACGGAAGTCAATGGAATTCAGGTGAAGGTGCTCGAAGGTAACTGTGGCTGTGCCGAATCTCCTATGTACACCTATGAGGAACAAGGCAAAGTTTACCTTTACGTCAAGGCGCTTCAGGAATTCCGGCTCTACTATGACTTCAACCTCTCCGTCGGCGATACGCTCATTACCTTTGACGATGCCTTACTGCAGGAAGTGCCCGTGCTCATCGAATCCGTTTCCTTTCTGGACTGGAATGGGGACATCCGCAAAGTACAGCACATTCAATATCTGGAGCCCGGCTATTCAGAATGGGGCGACCGGATCATCGAGGGCATCGGCAGCAACCGCTGCCTCAACTTCATTTTCCCCACCTGTGACCCTGTGGGCGGTTATATCCGCTGCTTTGAAGACCCGAATGACGGCGTGCTGACGCTTGACCCCAGCGTGCCATCCTGCACTTATACGCCTGTAAAGGAGACAGAAGTCGATCCTGTAGCCTGGGAAGCCTTCCCCAATCCGGTGTCCAGCGAATTAAACATAATCATCCGGCAGCCCATCGCTCTGCCTGTCCACCTGCGCCTGCTCAACCAGTTAGGGCAGACCGTGGGCGAGCGGCCATTCCCACCCTTTACCGAACGGATAGACTGGGGTGTTGAAAGCTTGCCACCGGGGCTATATTTCATTGAAATTCAAGTGGAAGGGAAGGGGACAGAGATACGGAAAGTGATTAAAAATTAACCCACCCGCTCTCAAACACACATACCATGCATATACTATCTACTCAACCAACCACTTTTAAAATTACCGCCTTCTGCCTGGCTATGAGCCTGGCCCTGGCCCCTGCCGCCCAAACCTGCTACGACATTCAAGGCTGGGACATCCCTTTCGACATCGCCTACGACGACGACGACAACCTGATGGTAACGGGGCGCACCGACGGCGGCCTGCTCTTCCTGCGCATCGGCCTTTCCGGTGAAACCCTGGCCCAACGAGCCATTCCTCTGGTGGAACACCCCGATGGCTATTCCATGGTGGAAGCTGATGAAGACAGTTATCTGATTGGAGGTTCTGATTATCTGTACGGCGAACCGGGCGACAACCTGCCCTTCTTGCTTAAGGTAGACTCTACGGGCAATGAGCTTTGGCGACGTACCTTCGCATCGGCCGGTGAGCTCTTACCCGCCCCCATCGCCCGGCACATCGTCCGGAATGCTCAGGCAGAAGCCGTCTATCTGGCCACTACGGATACCGTTTGGATGATCGGCTACAACGGGACTGTCCTGGCGGCCCGGGCGGCCGAAGAGTTGGGGCTGGATCCCTTTTACTGCATTGATATGGTGCAAACGGAGAATGGGATAGCCGTACTCACCTTTTCCAACGACATCCTGCACTTCGATGAAAACCTTCAGTTCCTGGGGAGCAGTATGCTCGATATATCCTTTCTGTCATTCCGTAATATCTACTCTTTTCACGCTGTCTCCAGCGGCGGCTTCCTGATCGGAGGGCA
>JAGQXQ010000107.1 GCA_020436535.1 Phaeodactylibacter sp. | reverse complement strand
CGGCCCAGAGATACGATGAAACCAGGGGCTTTAAGTTTATCTCCTATGCTGTTTGGTGGATCCGGCAGTCTATTATGCAAGCCATGTCCGAACAGGGCAGAATGATCCGCCTGCCACTGAATAAGGTGGGCGCCTTGACCAAGATCAACAATTCCTTCGCAAAACTGGAACAGAAGTACGAACGGGAGCCAACCAATGAGGAACTGGCGGAAGGCATGGAATTGACCCTGGAAGTAATTACCGAAACATTGAAATTTGCGCCGGGCCACGTATCCATGGACGCCCCTTTTGAAGGGGGGGAAACGACTTCTTATCTCGATGTTCTGGAAAATACGGAAATCACTGAGGCAGATAAAGGGTTGGCCTACACCGACTCCCTGAAACTCGATATTCAGAAAGTATTGTCTTTGTTATCCGACCGGGAGCAAGCAATCCTTAAAATGTATTTTGGCTTGGAAGAGCAAGAATCAATGACGCTCAATGAGATAGGAGTCATCCTGAGCCTGACTCAGGAAAGAATAAGGCAAATAAAAGACAGAGCCATTCGCAAGCTGCAGTCTTCGTCACACAAAACACTGTTGAACGCTTATTTGGGACAGTGACCTGGTTGCCACTTGCCCTTAAAAAAGTAAAAGCTCCTAAATCCTGAAGGAACTAGTAGCTTTTACTATTCTTTATCGGTGTATCAGCATTTTATAAAAAAGGCTGACATCATTGGGTTTTAGTACCTTCTGCCACCGCCGCCGCCGCCGCCATAACCGCCGCCGCCGCCGTAGCCGCCACCGCCACCACGATTTCCACCGCCACGGCTTCCTTTGTCTTCCGCTTTTTTCACTACAATGTTTCTACCGTCAAGTTCCTGGTCGTTCAGCTCATTAATTGCATTTTGAGCTTCCTTGTCATCCGGCATTTCTACAAAGCCAAATCCTTTGGATTTGCCCGTAAATTTATCCATGATAATTTTTGCAGAATCTACCTGTCCGAATTCTTCGAACGCATGCTGTAAATCAGACTCTTGCGTATCAAAATTTAATTTTGCAACGAAAATGTTCATTAACCGAAATTTTAAAAAAAAAAGAATGAAAGAGAGAAACTTGATGGTAGGAAAGGAAAGCCTTGGAAGGGGCTTTGATTTACTAGGCAAAAAATAAACTCTTTATATCTCTGCAAAGATACTATAAATTTTTCGTAGTTGGCTTTAAATTTTTTCTTGCGAAAATTCACATCAAACGGAGCGTAAAGCCTTTCCCGGAAAAACCAAACTGCCACTCCAAGCCTACCGAGGAGTTGTAATAACGTTTGATATCCTCATTGTACAGTTGGACCGCCTTCCGCTGATGCCCGCCGGAAATGATAGAGAAAAACAAACCGGCCCCAATGCCGGCGCCACCCATCAGCATCAGGTCTTTTCCGGCAGCTTTATCATCCTGCCATACCAGAAGGCCGCCGAGGAATATCATTCCACCAACGGTATACCCCACCGCTGCCATCTGGCCACTGACAACAGATACTCTGATCTGGTCATGAGCGAAAGGATGATCCGTCATGAACCACTGCATTACCTGTATATTGAGCCGTTTGCCATCCAACAGGTAAGCATTACCAAAGAGAATGGGCCGGGTAATAATCGTGTCTTTCGCCATTTCGTGATACGGGCTTTGAGAGAATGTGCCAGCAAATAGTGAAAAACATAAGACAGATGTAAAGAGTAGTTCTCTTATCATGTTTGACCATTTGGTTAAGGTTTTGCTCCTGGGGGAGAGCCTCTATAATATACCATAATGGCAGGGAAATAGTTGGCCGATCACATAAAAGAGCAACCCGGTCTTCCCGATCTTCCTGGCCTGGGAAATCTTAGAGCTTCAACTAAAACGTAATACCTCCCTTTTCCTTATCCGTTAACAATGAATCCTACTTTTATTCCTTCCTGCCTTCCTCCCCCATCTGCCCACTAGCCTTTTCCAGTGCATACCGGCTGATGGCCGATCCAAAGAAAATACTGTTGACAAAAATCCGGTTGGAGCCGTACCAAAAGGCGCGGAAGTTGGGGTTATCGATCAGGCAGATCGTCCGCCCCTTCCCTATGCCACTGACCACAACAGCCGCCGATTTGCGGATCTGCTCGAGGTTCTTGTCTTTTATATAACCGCTCAACAGGGGGCTCTCCGTATAAATTGCCGGCGTTGCATAAGCATTGTCAGTAGGCTCAAATGCCAGCCGGTTGCTTCGGAACAAGGGCATGGGCGACCGGTGACACCCAAAGAACAAGGGATGGCTGAGATCGACATCGGCCGCTACGATCGCTCCTCCAATATTTTCCGACCCCCGGTCGGCATCGAGCCGCTCATAAGGCCTTCGCTCCACTGTTGTGTCGCCTTCTTTCCTGGGAGCTTCTCTCAGCCGGAGGCCTGCCAATCCCTGTTCAAGAGCAACCTTGGCAGCCTCTTCAATGGTGATCAGCGTGCCCCCCTCGCGGGCCCATTCCCTGATTTTATCCCATCCTTTCCTGCTGACGCTACCGTAATGCCCATCGGGCATAACGAGCACGGTGTACCTGTCCAGGCTACTCCCGGGCAAATCATTCAATTCCATTTTACTTACTTCCATGGCAAAGCGCTGATCCAGCAAATGCCATACTTCTCCTGCTCCGTAACTTGAAATACCTTCACCAACCAAAAGTAAGACCTTGGGCGGCTTCAGCGCCTCAAAATCGTTGCTGCCAAGGTCGATACCGGATGGCGTAAAACCGGTGGCTACCGGATAGATCGGCGCCCTGGATTCTGCTACGGCCCGGGAAACCAGCTGATGCACCTGAGCGGGTGTCCTGGCCTGGTTTTGAACCGGAATGAGCACGGTACCCTTCTGATAATTATGCCCGCCGAGCTCAAAATCCCGGGTGGCCACTTTGGCTCGCAACCCATTGGACAGGAGGTAGTTTAAAGCCCGGGGTGCATAATAGTCTTCCCATTCCAACAGATACGCATACTGGCTCATTGCCGGTGGTTCAACCTTCCACTCTGGCGCCAAACCTTGAACAGGCTCTCCCAGTAAGCTCTCGTTGTAGTTTTTGGACGGCAACTCTGCGTAAGCTACATTAAAGGCCAGCGGAAGAGCCCAGCTGGAAACATCGTAGAAAATGCTGTCCTGAAAAGTGGTTACCGTATCAAATAGCCCTCGGATCAGCCGATACTGAGGTTGCTCAAATGGAACGATAAAAGCCGTCTCCGGACTAAAGGACTGCCCACCGTGTTTCAATGATTTACCGAGTTGATACACTTTCACCTGATGGCGGCGCAATATCTGAACCATAGCGGAAAGCCGCGCCTGGTCTTGAACCCCACCAAATACAACGGCTTTTCTGTCTTCTTTTCGAGCCGCTTCCATTGCGCTGAGATAAAAGCGGCGTTGATAATCCAATAATTCGGGCCGTAGGCCTACCGCAGCTTTTTGGGTAGACAAGGCAGTAGCCACCTGATTGCGAATAGCAAAAG
>JAGQXQ010000106.1 GCA_020436535.1 Phaeodactylibacter sp. | reverse complement strand
TACTTAATTTACAGAGTACTTAGAGTTCGTTCAAAATACAATTTTGTCCACCTGCTCAAACTCTACCAATACAGATCACTTGGGCGGAGATGTCCGCTCCCTTACTACTATCACCAGTAAGGTACCAGTAGCCATCCTCCGGGTCGACATACATGCGGATGCCGCTGGAGTTGTTTCTGAATTTCCCTTTCAGTTCGGTGAGCACGGGGATGCCATGGCTGTGGTGTACCAGGCGGGCCGGAAGCTGCCCGCTCTTCCAGGAAAAAGGTTCGGTTGCACACAACCGGGCGGAGAGTTCTCCATCCAGGTCGAGCCGTTTAGCTTCTACCTTCACATGGCGGGCGTTCAGGTGAATCGAGTTTCCCGCCTGCATCAGGATGTCGCTTTCCGATATCAGGTCCAGCCGGGCCCGATTGGCGCCTTTCACCCGAAGGGCCCGGTAGCCTTCACCAAAATCCCCGGCTTCAACAGTGCCATAAGAACGGGCCGGAGCGCCCTCCTTCCCATGTATAAAGCTCAAAGAAGGCGGCAAACTACCCTGTGAGGAGAAATGCAGCCTTCCGTTCTGATACATCAGCCCTAACGCTTCTGAAAGTTGCATCAACTGCTGTTCGAGTGTCTTTACTCTGGCTTCCAAATCTTTCCTGGGCATCACCATTGTAGTCATTTTTGGTTTCTTGAAATACAGGTTTTGCTTAGGGTTATACAGGTACTTGTTTATCATTTGCGTGGTCAGAATATTTCTAACAGAACCGAATTGGCCTTTTTTTGAAATCCAAACTCGGAATTGTGGATCAGGCTGTGCCCCACCATTTCTCTCATAATATCCTGTTCCTCTTCTCCTATGAATTTCAAGGCCAAGCCCACCGGTTCTACGGAAGGCTGAAAGCTCAATTTCAACCCCAGGGCTGTTGACAACTCGAATGTGCCGGTAGCGCCCGATTGGGCTGTTTGCTCAGTTATAAAATAATCCTGGCCATCTCCTTCTGCCTGATCGGATACGGTAACTTTAAAACTGAGCAGCCCCGTTTCCGGAATATCAAAGGTACTTTTGGCGCCGGCGACGTCAATAATTTCTATTTTGGTGTACGAAGCAGTAAAGCCAATGTGGCCTACTTTTGTAAATGCGCCGTACTTCTCCTGTTGCGCTATGAGTATTGACGTTGGCATAATTGATGTGTAAATTTGTTTGTCTTTGGCAAAGGTACAGGCATCAAGTACGCTCGCCAAAAGAAAAAAAACCTTATTCTAAGTATCTCAAATTACTTTTTTTATTTAAACCCATTGATTCAAGGCTTATCTGAAACAGGACAGCATAAACCCAAACCCCATTTTTTCTTTCACCAGGCAGTCTCCGGCTGGTTTTGAAGCACAGGACAAAGAAAAGGGTTCTTGGGAATACCCGCAAAAGACAATTTTTCTTATAATTAAGATCCCATACTGGATTATTTATTAAAAATATTTATTTTCGGAATAAATCTCTATCTCTGCAGGCATTCCAATAAACCCTATAAATTATTTATTAAAAACCCAAAATCCAAAAAATGCGATCATCCGATAATTTATGGCGCCTCGTTCATTTACTGGACAAAGCTGAAGCCCGGTATTTTCGTTTATTTGCCCAATTGCAAAGTGGTAAGAAGAAGTATGAATACCTCTACGATGAGGTGAGTAAGGTGAAAAGACTCGAAAAATACGATGAGTCCCTGGTTCGGGAGCGGCTGGATAGCCAGCATAAGATACCGGCCGGGAGTTTTGCGGTGACCAAAAAATACCTTTTTGACACCCTTCTCAAATCATTGCGCCTGCTGCATGAAGATAAAAGCATTGAGAACAGAATACGCAGGTTATACGATGATGCATCCCTGTTATTCAACAGAGGCATAACGGATAAAAGCCTGGAGTACACCCGGGAAGCAAAGAAGCTGGCTGAAAAATATGAACGCTTCGCTATCCTGACAGACCTGATAAACCTGGAGCTACAACATGAATTTCTCTCCCTAAAACCGGCCCATTCTCCCTTTGCCCAATTCGAAGCCTTATACCGGCAGAAAGAAATAGCATTGGAAAAACTGGCTCAGGAAATCGAAGCCCATAAGTTGAGGGACCAGGCGTATGTTCTCTATAGAACCAGGAATACCCAGCAGGGAAAAGCCCACGAACAGCACATCCAGGAATTGAAGAACAAGGCCTTCCTTCAGCAACCTGGAAAATTTCGCTCCTTCCGCAGCGAACTCTATTACCACCACGCCTGGGCATTGATCTATACTGTTGAAAACACCAACCTGGACCTGGTTTTTTACCATTCCCAAAAAACGCTGGAAGTGTGGGATAAGTACCCCCTATTCCAGGAAGAGTACCCACGGCTATATAAAGTCAACCTGTTTGCATATTTAGGCACCTGCCATTTATACCAGAGGTACACGGGGTTTGAAGCCACCCTGAAAGCCGCCCGGAACCTGAAATCCCGGACCGTCCTGGAAAGAGCCTCTGACTTCCTGGATATTTCCAATTACCAGTTGCTCTTCCTTTTAAATACCAACCGGCATGAAGAGGCCCTGAAGCTGGCCAGAAAGCTGGAAGAGAAAATAGCGGATTATAACCGGCGAAAATACCCCATACGCAAAGAGAAACTCATTACTCTTTACTACAATATCTCCATTCTGCTCTTTGTTACCGAAAAGTATGATGAAGCACTTAACTGGATTCATAAAAACCGGAAAGTAGTCCGAAAAACCATGACCCGCCTGGACATTCAGTATTTTACGCGGATCCTCCAATTGCTCATCTTTTTCGAAAAAGGAGAAAATGACCAATTAGACTATAAAGAGCCTTATGTCAAAAAGCTGTTAAAAAATGATGACATGCTCTCTGCTTTCGACGAAACCGTACTGAGTCACCTTCGGAAACTCAATAAAAGTGTCAACACGGGTGAAGAACGCGAAATATATCAGGGCCTGCTAAGTGATATCGGATCTTCTGAAGAAAAATTCAAGAAAGTTCGAGGAAGAGAGGAAGTCAAGATCTGGGCGAAGAGCAAACTTGAAAATAGAAAAATGGCCGAGATCCTATGGGAAGAAAACCAGGCAGCAATGGCCAAAGCCTGAACGTTCTTCCACTGTGCCCTTCAAATGAATGAACCCATTATGAAAAAAACTTCCTTGCTTTTATTCTCGGGAATCTGGCTCAGCGTCCTTTTTCAGAGTTGCCTGGAACCCAAAGCGGACATTCCCGAGCAGGTTACCGGCCTGGCGCCCATTTACTTCGAAGGCGACTGGCGTGACATTGGGGCCGAACCGGCCCGCCCCATCCAAGAGTTGTTCAAGATCTACTACAAAGACAGCGTCATCTTCGCCGGCGAGGCGCTACAGGGTATTCACGTGATCGACAATACCGACCCGTTCCACCCGGAACCTATTAAATTTATACGTATCCCCGGTAATTCCGATATCGCCATCAAGGGCAGCACCCTTTATGCCAACAACCTTTCCAGCCTCATCGCCATCGACATCAGCGACCTGGACAACATTCGCGTCCTCAGCCGGGTAGAGAACGCCTTCCCCGGCCAGGGCGCTCCTCTGCCCCAAGACTACTTTGGCTTCTTCGAATGCCCCGACCCCAATATGGGCGCCATCATCGGCTGGACGGAAAAAGTACTGGAACGGCCGCAATGCTGGCGGTAGAAAAAGTAAAGAGCAATGGAGTAATAAAACTCACTCATCACTCATCACTCATCACTCATCACTCATCACACAATGATCCGAAATATCCTTTTCACCATCCTACTCACCGCCCTCTGGAGCTGCGCGGAGAACGACAGCGAAGCCGCTTTCTCAGACTCCGGTACCGGCACGGGAGGCTCCCTGGCGCGCTTCACCATCGTGGGCGATTTCCTCTATACCGTTGACATCAACAGCCTGCATAGTTTCGACATCAGCCAGGCAGCCGAAATAAAGCCGGGGGAGACGATATATGTCGGAGAAGGGGTGGAGACGATCTTCCCCCTCAATGGCTTCCTGTTCCTGGGCACTCAGAACGGAATGCTGATCTATCGCCTCCTGCCGGGAGGCGTACCTGAGTTCATCAGCAGTTACCAGCACATCGTCAGTTGCGACCCGGTGGTAGCTAATAACCAATACGCCTACGTTACCCTGCGGGCTTCAGGATGCCGGCAGGCGGGCCCCGGCGCCGCCGACCTGCTGGAGATCATTGACATCAGCAACCTCAACAACCCACAGGTAGTGGCCAGCTATGGGATGGACAGCCCCTTCGGCCTGGGGTTGGATGGGCAGGCTCTCTTCCTGTGTGAAGGCACAGGAGGCCTCAAAGTCTTCGACGTGGCCGACCCGCAAAATATTCAGCTGCTCCATCACCTCACCAACCTCAATGTCATCGACGTCATTCCACTCGGCGGGGTGCTGCTCGCTATTGGCCCGGACCGCATCATTCAGCTGGATTATTCCGACATCAATGATATCAAGGTCGTATCGGAAATCGCGATTGGCGTATGAGCGGGTGGAAGCGGGGCGTTTTGATTTTGCTTTTTTGTTGGGGGGCAATGCAG
Source organism: Phaeodactylibacter sp. (assembly GCA_020436535.1). Lineage (GTDB taxonomy): Bacteria > Bacteroidota > Bacteroidia > Chitinophagales > Saprospiraceae > JACJXW01. The sequence continues at coordinate 12,387 of JAGQXQ010000106.1, read as the reverse complement.
GAGGCTTTCGCCGGAGGCACATCAATGGATAGATACAATATTAGCATCTCTGAGGGCTATCTGTCGCCAGCTGATACTTCCTGGGTGAGTCGGCAGACAACCGGCAACAATCCAACGATAACGAATAGCCAACAACCATCAAATGCTGCGCCCCATTTCAGCCTCAAAAACGGCACGCTCAGCCTATTCGACCCTTTTGCCCCGAGCTTCAACATCGCGGCGGAGCACATCCTCCGGCCCCGCGTCTACGCCCAACTGGAGGCAGGCCCGCTATTCAACCTCCGCATCTTCAAAGAGCCGGCCATCAGCAACCTCAAGGGGTACCGCCTGCGGGGCGCCATCCGCTACTACCTGCGCCCTCTTCAAATAGGCGATTATGCCCCTTTCATCGAACTCCTGTACACAAACCAGTACACAGAGGCCGATGTCGAAGGAGATTTCCGGCGGAACACCTCCCTGGGCCGATACCGGCAGCGAATCACTTACCATATGGAACAACGCAAGCAGGGTGGCTTCCTCAACCTCGGCCTTCAGCAGATCTATGCCCAACGGTTTATCTTCGAATTTGGCGCCGGGCTGGGCATTAGCCATAAGCGCTCGGCATTCAGCGAGGTGCCCGCCGACGCATCCTTCCGCACCAACGGTTCCCTGGGCTGGGAGTACGACCCCTCCCCCAACGGCCCCAATGTAGCGGCGGTGCAGGTGTATATCAATTTGGGGTATGTGTTGAAGTGAGTGCGTGAAAGTGGAGGGCCCTTCTTTTACCTGATTACTGCCAATCACCTCTTTCCTTCCCACTCCTTCACCAACCGTTCGATCTCCTTTTTTTGGTTCTCGTAGAAATTATCCTCCGGGGCCGCCGCGGCCAGTTTTTTCACGCTTTCGGCAGCAACCAGCGCGCCGGCATAATCTTCCCGGGCGGCCAGAATCTGTGCTTTGACCCAAACGTTCCAGGGCGTCTCGTTTTGCCCGATGGATTCCTGGATATACTGTAAAGCAGGGCCGGGCTGGCCTACCCAAAGCAGGAAATCTGCCGCCTGGGCATTGATCCGCCATTTTTGATCTTCCGGGGCGGCGGCCAGGGCAGTGGTGATCTCAAGAACGGCCTTTTCCATAGCGTTCACCTTGACGCGCAGGTACAGGCGCAGTTTCTCCCAGCTGAGTAAAATGTACCCGTTTTCCACATTCTGGCCAATGATCTCGTATTGAAGGTGCTCCTGGTTGACCTGTTTCGAAAACTGGGCATCCACCTCCACCCGCAGGGCGTCTTGACTCTGGTCGTAATTGTAAGCCCCCCATTGATCCCAGGTTTTGTTAAAAATGGCAGTCCACTTCCCCTCCTTTTGGGGAATGAGAAAGAAGGCGTATTTGCCTGCCGGCAGCGGCTGGCCTTCAATTTCTACATCCGTGTTGAATTCAATAACCGTTGCCTCGTTGGCCCCCGCCCGCCATAGCTCGCCGTAGGGCAGCAGCCCTCCCCAAATTTCCCGCCCCTGAACGGCAGGAGAAGAATACTGGATGGAGGCCTCAGTGTAGCCGATGGTATAGGCAATGCCAGCCTTCGGGCTTTTGCGGGGCAGGTTGAGCTCCTGGGAAAAGGAAGAGGAGGATACCAGAAACAAAAAGACAAGGGAAAGAAGGGTGTAAATCCGCATGATCCAGACGTAGTTTTTAAAAAGCTAATTAAATTCGTTACAATAATGATAATTACTTTTATGATAATTATTTTTATAATTATCATAAAAGTAACGGCTCTGTTATTTTTCCAGTGTTTGAACCCACTATCTTTCTTATCAACTCGCCAGGCCTGTCTTTGTTCTATGGCGTCTGCCCGTGGCCTGTTCTACCTTGGCGGCAAACCTGCTTATACCAACCTGGAGCTATTTTTAAACAATTCAATTTAAAATATTAAAAGAATTTCAATTAGTTTTGAGGTCCATTATCTAGTCCCAAAACCGGATCTCATGAAACGACTCTACACGCTCCCTTTGCTTTTCAGCCTGTTCTGCTTGTGGCATTTTCCTGCCCACGCACAGGTCATCAAAAACCCTACTGCCGCAGAAATTTACCGCGATGCTGAAGCCGCCCTTCTGGAAGGCAAAGTTGAACAAGCCCTGAAACTTTTTGAACGCAGCCTGAAGGCGCAACCCGGCCTGAGCGCCGCCCGCCGTGGCATGGGCCTGTGTTATGGGTTGCTCCGCGATTACCCCAGCGCCATCGAGCAATACGAAGCGGTGCTGGCATCCGATTCCCTCTATTCCCGGGCGCTCTATTATCAACTCGGGGAAGCCCACTACAAGGCCGGCCACCACAAACAGGCATTGGCCTATTTCCAGCGCTATGAGCAGCTTCAGAAGGTGGAAGTAGATACCTTCAGCATGAATACGGAACGAGAGTTTCAGGACGAGCAACGCTACCTCGGTAAGTTGGAAAGCAACATACGTGCCTGCCAGGTGACTCTGGACTCTATCAAATTCATTAACATCACCCAGGTGGCCAACCTGGGCAGTGCGGTCAACTCTAAAGATGACGACTACTTTCCCTATATCACCAATGGCCAGGACCAGCTTTTCTTCACCAGGAAAACCGCAAAAGGCGATGAGGACCTGTTCGAAAGCCGGATGGAAAAGGGTAAATGGAGCAAGAGCGCACCGGTGAAGGCCATCAACACCGATGAGGACGAAGGGATGTGTACGCTGGTGCGCGATGGCCGCCGCCTCTATTTCACTGCCTGCGGCCGCGAGGGAGGCTTAGGCATTTGCGACATCTGGGAAGCGCTGGTCAGCGCCGAAGGGGAGATCGGCCAGGCCACTCCTCTGGCAGGCTTTGCCAACTCCGACCGGTGGGAATCACAGGCCTCGATCAGTTGTGACGGCAGCACCATCTACTTTGCCAGCGAACGCGAGGGCGGGCTCGGCAAGTCCGATCTCTACTACAGCAAACGACAGCCCGACGGCAGCTGGAGCCTGCCGGTTAACCTGGGCCCCAGGATCAACACAGACGATTATGAGGAGGCGCCTTTCATTACCAATGACGGCGGCACCTTGTACTTTTCTTCTTATGGCCACCCCGGTATGGGCGACCAGGATATCTTTATGAGCTGGATAGATGAAAAAGGAGAATGGAGTCTCCCCATCAACCTGGGCCCTCCCGTCAATACAGCCTTCCGGGAGTTGGGCCTCTTCCTCTCCGCCGATGGCAGTACCGGTTACTTCGCTTCTGAACGGCCCGACGGATTCGGAAAACTGGATATTTATCAATTTCAGCTCGATGAAGAACTCTACAGCCAACCCATGACCTTTGTGGAGGGGTTAGTTGTGGACAGCGCCCTGGATATGGCCGTTCCGGCCACGGTCAACTTTGCAGACAGGCCTCCGATCACGACGGGCTCCGACGGGCGCTTTTTCCTCTGTATCCCCGCGGGCCACTCCCTGGACATCAGTGTCGATAAAAAATATTTCCATCCCTACCAGAACCTGTTCCTTATCCCGGAATGGGATAACAAACAATTCTATACCATCGAGATACTGCTCAAGTCCGTCTTCGAATTTCCGGAACCGGAAAGCCCTCAGCCGATAGATACCGCCAACGTTGCTCCCAGTAGAAAAAAAGTGTTTCGGGAATTCCATCATACCGTATTCTTCGGCTTCGACAAGAAGGAAATGGATATCGAGGAGATGGAGAAGCTGGGCCAATTCCTGCAGCTGCTTAAGGATAAGAATATCCAAAGCCTGGAAATCGCCGGCTTTGCCGATGAGATCGGAGCCGACAAACACAACATGGAGCTTTCCCTGGACCGAGCCAAAGAGGCCGCCTTGTTTATCACCCGAAATGGGCTCGGCATTGATAATATTAAAATGGAAGCAAAAGGGGAGCTCATGAATGACAAACCCAAAGAAGAAAACCGAAAGGTCGAAATCCGAGTCGTCACCGTAGAGTGAATCTGGTTGCCCGCCTTCGCTGAAGGCCTGCCGGGTAAAATGGGTTGATTCGTTGACTGATTTGATCCAGGAGTAACCTCGATCCACTTTATCAACGAATCAACCCATAATCGAAATCCCCCTACCGGCTGCCTTCCGACTCTTTCTCCGCCATTTTCACCTCCTTGCGGGGCAGCATTTCATCGCGCATAGCGGTATGCATCACAAAAGAAGCGATGATGGTGGCGGCTTGCTTCAGGTCAGCTTCCACCAGATGGTCGACATTATCCATATTAGAATGGTGGGTGCGTGCGAAGTAAGCCATGGGGTCCTGAATGAACTGGAAGCCCGGGATGCCTACAGCGTCGAAGGCCAGGTGGTCCGTACCTCCGGTATTAGAAAGGCTCAGCGTACCGGCGTCCAGGTCTTTGAACGGCTCCAGCCAGGCCCGGAAGATGGGCGCCACATCGGAGTTGCCCTGCAGGTAAACCCCTCTGACTTTGCCCGTACCGTTGTCCAGGTTGTAATAAGCAGACACCTTGGCTTGTTCCGGCTTGAGCGATTGCGGGTTGTAAGTCCCTTCCGGGAATTCGGCGAAGTGCTCACCGGCGTAGCCGCGGCTGCCGAGCAAGCCCTGCTCCTCACCCGTCCAAAGGGCCAGGCGAAGCGTGCGGCGAGGGCTTACGCCTGTTTCTTTTATCACCTCTTGCAGGATGCGGGCTACTTCCATCATCACAGTAGAGCCGGCGCCATTGTCCGTAGCCCCGGTAGCGGCGTGCCAGGAGTCGAAGTGAGCCCCAAACATAACAACCTCTTCCTTGAGGTCCGTGCCCGGTATTTCGGCGATGATGTTGTGCTCCATCCCATCTGCGTTGGTATAGGCGCCTTTCAGCTCCATACTAAGCGTTTGAGGGATTCCTTTCTGCAACAGGCGGAAGATGCGGTTGTAATGCTCTACGGCGAGGGTCGCCTGTGGAATAACGTAAACGCCTTCCTTTCGGACGTCTCCCCAGTCGCCGCCGGTGCGGGCGCCGGAAACGAAGACGGTGCCCAGGTCGCCTTTATAACTGCGGTCCAGTACGGCCAATGGCTTTTCCTCTTCCAGGAATTGCCAGAGCAACTGGTTGAACTTAAACCCGCCCAGTCGGCTGTAATTGCGGCGTGGCCTCGGGGTGGGCATGGGTTCATTGGCCAACTCCAGCAAGCCCTCTGCATCGTAGCGGGTAGCCGGCGCTTCAAACCATTCTTCCACTGCCCGTATGGTATCCATCAATACGAACTTACCACCGAGCTTCCCCTTGTACTTTTCCAGCTCTTCTTCAGAACTGGCTTCCAGGTACACCACCTCTCCACTCACCTCCCCATCGGTAGAGGCCGACCAGGCCTTCGGGTAAGCAATGACCGGCCAGTAGCCCGGCGCCTGAGCGTGCATTTCAAAATGCTGCAACTCCCAGCCTCTTCCAAAAGGGCCCCATTGTTCCGTGTGGACATTCTCCAGCCCCCATTCCTTCAATTGCTGAACAGCCCATTCCGTGGCCTTGTCCAGCATAGGCGAACCGGTCAGCCGCGGGCCGTAGGTATCGACGATCCAGCCGGCGACTTCCATCGCCTGGCTTTGCTCCAGGCCATGCTTGCGGATAGCATCCACAAGCTCCTGATTGACTTCCTCCTGGCTGAACACCGGCCCTGCCAGGCTCATGCAGAGTAAACATACTAGTAGATAACGTGCCATAAAATTTCGGTTTTTAGCTATTTATAAGGTGAAGATACTGAAATCCCCTTTTTGACAGGGGGGAAAAAATGCAAATTGGGAAAGAGGGTGTAAATTCCCTGCTTTGATGCGTTAATTAAGAAGCTGTTTGAATTCATCTCTCTAAACTACCCTTAATAGGGTATTAAAACACGTAACTTTAACACTTATATTTTTCACTAATCCGAAAAATACCCTATTCATGGTATGCACCACATGGTTTGAAACCATATCTTTGTTGCGAGTGGAATAAAAAAGAAACCGATATATATACTTAAGCAGTATTCCACCGCAAGACAAATTATTTGATCCCTTAAACTGCATAATCCCATGACAACAGTATCCATTCCTGCTGCCCAAAAGCATTACCTCCTTCTGTATTGTAATACCTTTCTTATTTTCAAAGCATTTTTTTCCACTTTCAAGGCTGATTTCTAATCGCGCTATCGTGACCCACATCGTGGTCCCACGTCTTAGCTAGATTGGCCTATTGCTTTAAACTTAAGAACATTACAATGCGAGCCTTTACTCCCGTACGCTTTTTTCTTATCGCTGTACTTGCAGCCGCCTATCCCGTATGGGGAACCGGCCAGTACGCCGCTGTCGATGCAGCTTCCGGATGGGAAGATGGCAAGCTCCGGATTGAAGGAACGCATCAGGTTACCAACTGCCTGAAGCAGGAGGATGTAGTCCCTCCCGTTGTCTATGCTCCCGACAATGCCATTACTTATCTGACTTATCAGGACCAGTATTACAAACTGGGTTGTGCAGTTTCCGGATTTACAGAATATTTCGCGCCGTCTCGCTGGGCGGCAATCAAGATAAATGGTGACGGTGGGGTAGATGTCACCGGAGCTCCCAATTCAATATTGGTTGAAGGGGCCAATAGGGCTTCAGTAATTGCCACCCCCGGAAGCGCGGCATCCTATCGGATTGCCATTCCCGCCGAAGGGTACGTGAGCTTTGACTGGGGTTATATTGGGGGCTCCAATCTATTAAATCAACAGTTTTGGATCGAAGTCAATGGTGAACGCGTCGAATCGATGGCAGAAGGGCACACTGCCGGCAGCTTTTTCTCCAACCAGTTATTCTCCGGTGATGAACTGTCATTCAATATTGTGTCCGGCGATAAAGGCTTTGAGGCCCAACTGTCTAACTTCGAATTTTTCAGCAATGCTATTGGCGTGATCGAACGCCGCTGGGAAGCCGGTTCAAAAAATGGCCAACAGGGCTACTTCACCCAATTGGTGAGCATCAAAAAGCCGGATTTTACCCAGGTCATTTTTCCCGGAAATTGCGATGGGATCTCTTATCCCCAGATTGAAAGTGGCGCTTCCATCGAGCCCGAATGGACCGGCTACCCCCTTATTGACGAAGACGGCTCGATCGCTACTACTCACGACCAGTATCCCCTGTCCGACGATGGCTGTGCCTTCAGCTTGAAATGGGAAGACGAAGTTCTCTACGACAATGGCAATTGCATCATCTTCCGGCACTGGATCGTCAGCGATTACTGCGGCGATAATGTGCAGGATCATACACAGGTGATCAAGATGCGCGGCGGCTGCCCGGAAGGTGGCAGCACCTTGCCCTACGGCCAGTATGACATTCCGGAAAATGGTAAACAAAACGCCCCTGACAACCCACAGTATTCCGTATCGAATGAAGCACTGCAAGCCGGCCTGAATATCGGCCTGTTGCCAGTAGAGAATTCAACGGAAGCACAACTGGTGTCGCCGGCAGATTAAAGAATATTAAGAGCATTTTTATAACGATTTAGTAGGTTTGTAAAGGGTTTCTCATACAGGACTATCGGCAGAGGGCTAATGCTCTCTGCCTTTTTTAACCCTTTTCGATTCCAACCCGATCTTTCGCATAGACCAATTATATTAGTGAGTGTTAATTCTTTTGTTTCTTTACGTGGAAGGCGGCCCCGAAAGCCGCCTTTTTTTTGGTCCTGGCCAAGAAATACAGTAAATTTCGGCACCAAAATCGGAAGTCATGACGGAACAGGACCACCTCTTTTCAGAATTCTCACCTATTACCAAAGCTGAATGGCTCGCCAAAGTCGAGAAAGACCTCAAGGGTAAACCGCTGGAAGAATTAAACTGGCATTTGGAAGAAAAGATCACCCTCGCCCCTTTTTATCATCCGGAAGATATGGAACGGCCGCCGGCACCTCGACAAGGCCAACGGCAGGATAACAATTGGGAAGTGGGTGAATACATCGAGGTGGGAGCGGTTAAAACCGCCAATGCCGAAGTGCTCGAAGGGCTGCAGGGCGGAGTGGAAGCGCCTTTATTCCACCTCCAGCGGCCGCTCAGCGCCCAGCAGATGGAAAGCCTCCTGGAAGGCGTTGAGCTGTCTTTCATCTCCACCAATTTCGGAGAGAATTATACCGATAAAGTACCATGGGAGGCCTTCCGGCACTTTGTAGCCTTGGTGGAAAAGAGGGGCGTCGATACACAAGCTATTCGGGGCTCCATCGATTTCGACCCTCTGCTCGACTGGAGCAATCCACCTATTGATAAGCTGTCGGAGCTCATTCGCTATTGCCAGAATTCCATGCCCCTTTTCCGTCCTTTCCAGGTCAACGCCCACCGCTTTCATTCCGGCCCGGATGACAGCTCCGTAGAGCTGGCCTACACCATTGCAAAAGGAAGTGAATATCTGGCTCGCCTGGCCGCCCACGGCCTTTCGGCAGAAACGGTAAATACCCACATGCAATTTTCTATCGCCATCAGCAAAAGTTATTTCGTAGAAATTGCCAAACTGCGGGCGCTGCGCCTGCTCTGGGCCAACGTTATGAAAGCTTATGGCAAGCCGCAGGCCCCCTTCCTGGTCGTACATTTCGCCAAGGAGACACAAGACGAGGACCCCAATATGAATATGATCAGAGCCAGTACTCAGGCCATGTCGGCCGTTATCGGAGGTGCAGACAGGCTGTACGTACTGCCTTCCAACCATGCCCGCCAGGAGCCCTCCACTGCTTTCAGCCGCCGCATTGCACGCAACGTGCAACACCTGCTCAAAATGGAAAGCCACCTGCATCGGGTGATAGACCCGGGAGCAGGCAGCTATTACATCGAAAAACTTTCCGAAAAGCTGGCCGAACAGGCCTGGGAACAATTCCAGGTAATAGAGAAAAAGGGAGAGTTTAAATAGCGTACAGGCGTTTTTAGCAGGGGCCTGTACGCTACTGTAGTTGTTTTGTTATGGCAGGATAACTGCATCGATCACGTGGATCACACCATTCTGCGCCTGCACATTGGAGGCAATAACCTTTGCCTGGTTAGAACCGGCAATGACATTCAGCGTAGGTAATCCACTGAATGTGCGCCCACCACCGCTAAAAGAAAAGGAAGTCGTATAGGAAGCGCCGTCCAGTAGCGTATTGACTGTCGGGCGGCGGAACAGGTATTCCGAGGTAAAGCTGCCGGCTGCCACATGGTAACTCAGCACCGCCTCCAGCGTTGCAGCCGGTATGTCGCCCAGGCTGTTCCATGCCGGATTGCTGTTCAACAGGGCCACAAAGGCATCATTGGTAGGCGCCAGCACCGTGAACGGCCCGTTACCGCTAAGCGCAGCAACGAAATCTACAGATAAATCAGGGCGGGTCAGCGCCTGCACCAGTATAGAAAAGTTGGGGTTGCTGGCTGCCAGCGTGACAATGCTGGAAGGAGCGATCACCTTGTCTATCACGTGAATCACCCCATTGGCCGCATCTACATCCGCAGTAACTACGTTGACATTCCCATTGATGGTAACGCCATTATCCGCCGAAATAAACAGGTCCGTTGGACGGCTGTTCGGAGCAGTGGCTAAAGTCTTGAAATAACCGGTGCTGATATCGGCGGCAAAAGCCTCTCCCCGCAAAACGTGAGTGGTCAATACGGTAGTAAGTAAACCAACCGGTACTTCGTTGATATCGTTGAACCCATTAGCAGAGAGAAAGGCGTTGAAAGCGTCATTGGTAGGAGCAAAAACAGTGAAAGGGCCCGGAGAGCTAAGGGCATTCACCAGATTGGCGCGCACAACAGCATCCACCAGAATACTGAAATCCGGGTCGCCGAGAGCGATTTCAACAATAGTTTGATCACTCCGGTTTTCAATACCAGGATTGGTGAGGCCTTCTTCTGTTAAAGAAGCTTCTTCTGTACAGGAAGGCAGAGCAAGGATGCTTGCCAAAAAAAGTAAGAGAATAGAAAATTTCAGGTTTTTCATAATTAGATGTTTTTTAAGTTGTCAGGAAAAGAATAAAATGCATAATTTTTCCACTGCAGAAATGCTCAGGACAGAACACTTTGCTTATAATGAAAATATCTTATCGGAATCAACACTACCTATTCGGTAGCTGGTGCTGAAGATGATTCACTAAATGAAAAGGGGAGCAGGCTTCGTGGCCTTGCTCCCCTCTCATTTCCGTTTTTATTCAGGAAGAATTACAGTGTCGATAGCGTGGATGACACCATTGACGCCTTGTACATCGGTAGCAATGATCTGTGCCGTGTTGCCACCGGCGATAATCGTGGGATTGGCTGGATCAAGATCGATGGTAAAGGTTTCTCCGGAAGCCAGAGTGGTTACCATCATATCATCGGTAAGGTCGGTAGAACGCACGTTACCAGCGTCCGTTACGTGGTACAACAGTACCGTTTCCAAAACATCCGTTGGGATATCCGCTACGGAATTCCAGTCAGGGTTGCTGTCCAGCAGTGCCTGGAAAGCGGCGTTCGTCGGGGCAAAAACGGTGAAGGGGCCTTCTCCACTCAGTACTTCAACAAAGTTAGTGCTCAGGCCATCGGCGGTCAAAGCAGCTACCAGTGAGCTGAAGTTGGGGTCCGCCAGGGCAAAGGTTACGATGCTGGGCAGGCCGATCACCTCGTCGATGACGTGGATCACACCGTTGTCAACATCTACGTCCGCACTGGTCACCTTAGTAGTTCCATTGATCGTGACGCCGCCATCCAGATTAATGAAAATGCTGGTGGCCGCATCGCCGAATCCAGTGGCGCTAAGGGTAGAGAAATAGCCGGTGGAGAGGTCTCCGGACTTCACATCACCACTCAGTACGTGGTTGGTCAGTACAGCTACCAATGCATCCTTGGGCGTATTTTCAATGGTGTTGGTGCCGATGGCATCCAGAAAAGCCTGAAAGGCAGTATTATCCGGAGCAAAGACAGTGAAAGGGCCCGTACCACTCAAGACACCGTCCAGTTCTGCTTTGACGACAGCGTCTTTTAGCAAACTAAAGTTGGCGTCTCCCAGCACGTAGTCGACGATCGTATTTGATTCTGCCGGTGTGGGGTTCTCATCATCGTTATCACAAGCGGTGAAAGTAGTTACAGAACCCAATAACAGCAGGCTAAACAGCCAAGACATTGATTTCTTCATTAGTATCATTTTTGGTTTAAATAAATGGAGATTCATTATCAATTCGCCCGTCTAAACGACAATCGGTGAAGGGATGTTCAGGGAAGTTTTGGAGAACCGGTACAGGAAACCTTCTTTTGCTCAATTCTTTACATTTGGAAGGAAAGGGGCGATTTTGGAGGTTTTTTTTTGAACAATTCTGGAGGGAGCAAAGGTGCTTCTCGAGGAGTATGCTTCCGGGAGGTGTAGAATCCAGGTGGCAGGATTCCATGAGGGGGGTTAAAGAGGTTCGGATTGACAGATGGACGTTCCTTATTGGACTAGAGCCCAAAACCAGGCGAGGAGTACAAAAGGGAATTGCCCCCTCTCCTCATCCATTATTCAGTCTCCACCAGAGGCCATAGTTCTTCCGCCAGCCGGCGGTGCAGGCCTGCATCATCGGAGCGGATCACGTCAGTGCCTTCAATGAGCAAGGACGACAGGAGCACACCGCCCGTGGCAGCGGCGGCGGCAGTAAGGCCTTCATAATAGCTCGTAGTAGGGGTAGAAGCCAGGATCAAAACAGGAAGATCTGCATGTTGCGTTCGAATGTGGCGAAGGAGCTTGTTCACATCACGGGCAAAAGCTTTTGGAGCCGTATGCCGGGCTTCATCGGCCTGCCCCAATTCCAGGATGGCTTGTTTAAGTGGGTGTACCAGGAGGAACGGAAGTCGTTCGAGAGCACCGGCAGCCGTTTCGTTCGCCACACTGGCATTGAGGGCCCTAAGCGGCCCCTGGCCGGCAGAAAGGCGTTGCTCAAGCAGGGCGGCATATCCTTGTTCGGGTGGTAGGCCGCGGGCAACTGAAAAGGTACTGCCCAGAATAAGCAACAGAGGGTGTTCGCTGGCAGAGGGCGCCTCTCTATTAATTTCGGGAGCGATACTGATGATGGCGCCTTCTTCTTTTTCAGGGAGAGATGAATGGCTATCCTGCCCACAGGAAGGCGCCAGCAAAGCCAACAGAAGGTATGGAAGTAAATTACTCGTTCTCATCGATACCCTTTTTCAAAAAAGCAATATTGCGTTTCAGGCCTTCATACTTGGTGCGTTTGACCGCCGACTTGCGGAATAGCTCCCGGAAAACTTCTTCGGTGATCTCTTCCCATTCCTGCTTTGTCATAGCCATAAGCTCAGGTTTGGGCTCGAATTCAGGCTCAGAATGAGGGCGGGAAAATCGATTCCAGGGGCATACCTCCTGGCAAATATCACAGCCAAACATCCAGTTTTCAAACTTGCCCTTGTATTCTTCGGGAATGGCCTCCTTCAGTTCTATCGTAAAATATGAAATGCACTTGCTCCCGTCCAG
>JAGQXQ010000543.1:12364-19614 GCA_020436535.1 Phaeodactylibacter sp. | reverse complement strand
CCATCGGCGCGCCGATGGTGCTGAGTTATACGGCGTTTGTATTCTGGACGTTTCGGGGCAAGGTGAAGCTGGATGAGACGAGTTATTAGGGGGGGGTGGAACGTGGGCGCCGTCGGCCATAGCTTTCGCCAACGGCCGACGGCGTATGTCGAAGGGTCGTGGAGTCGAGCAGTGCGGCAGGTTTTCGGATAAGGCCCCATGCGCCTGCCCTTGGCCTTAGTTCCTCTTTTTAATTACTCCTTTTCCATTGAATCCTCCACCAACTGAAGAAAAGTAGAGGCATCCAGGTATTTTCTTTTTTTGTTGAATACATCATCCAGCTGAGGAATGCCGGCAAAACCTTTTACCAAAGTATAGGCCAGCAAAACACCCCACGGGGAGTAATCACATTGAATTTTATTTGCCCTTCTAAGGTTTAGGCTCTGAGATCCGCCATCTACTACAACGTGAATCAATCCGTTGTCGCCCCTATCAATTACGGTTAATCTATTCCTATTCATAGGAGGTACAATAAACCCTTTTTGCCGGAGGCTATCCAGATAGTTCAGATAAGCCAAATCCATAGCATTTTCTTCGGGGAACTGAGGTAGATTCACAATAGTATAGATTCCTTTTTCCCAGTGAAAATTCGTCCAAAACGAAGTAGGCACATAACAGGGAAACCCTTCGTTAACTGCCTGCTCATAGGTTTTATTTTCAGCAAAGAGAATAACAAGCGTTTGATCACCGGGGAAGTGGGGGATTTTGAAACTGAATCCGGGATAGAATTTTCCAGCTATTCTATTGAGTTCTTTGAGATTATGATCAATGTAAATGTAATCACTCAAGGAAGAAGTGCTGAAGTGAAATTTCTCACCCTGTTTCGAAATGGCAAATTCGTATAAATTGCGTTCCGTATTCAGTACTTCAGGATAGGCATGGTAGTCCAAACCAGGGACTAAACTATCCAAGACACTTCTAATAACTACAGTCAGGTCTCCCAGCTTATCAATAGTTTCTGAATCGAAACCATAATCCCTAATCCGATACTTCTCGAGCAAACCATGAAATAGGCGGGCTTGCTTTTCATCGAATTCATGAACTCGATCAAAGTCAGTCCCACTCATGGTTTCTTCATAGGTCAATTCAGGGAAGCGTTCTTCTTCACTGTAGGAAATCCAGGTATCTTCAGTCATAAGGGTAATTTGTCCGAACAATGGAAGATGAAAATAAAAGAGGATCAGGCTTGATATTGTTTTGATTTTCATTATCGCTTCTCTTGAGTGCTGCTTTTTTCTCCATTGATAAACAGATAATCCCCCCTGTCATTGCGGTAGCGCGCCATCACTTCCTCAATTTCCCCGGAATCTATATCCCGTTCCAGCCGGGTTAACCCTTTTTTCACCTCCGCAGCATTCGCCAGAGCCGAAAAGGAAGAGATCCCCTGGCGGACCTTCGGGTCGAAATAAAGGGCAGGCCGGTGTTTCCCGGAGTATAGGAACAGGTCCTTCAGATCGGGCTGGACGAAATACTTTTCCGTACGCACCACCTCAAAGCCTCCCTGGTTCATTGCCCCTTCGACGACTGCGTAGGCCGGCATCTGCACCATCGAATCCTCCAGCATCTTCGGGAAGTAGGAATTCAGCCAGTAGCCCTGCATCTGTTCGGGAGTGGAAGTGAAGATCACGATCCGGCCGCCGGGTTTCAGGACGCGGCTGAGCTCCCTGAAGCCATCGTTCAGGTCCGTCCAGTGGTGGAGGGTCAGGCTGGCGATAATGCCATCGGCTGTATTGTCCTCAAGAGGAAGGGCTTCGGCTTTCCCTTGTTTCCACTCTATGGAATCGCATTGCAGCCGGGCCTTTTTCAGCATCTCTTCCGAGGGGTCGACGCCGGTGAAGGCTCCCCCTTTCCGGTGCAGGGCGATGGTGTAATTGCCGGTGCCGCAGCCGATGTCGAGGTATTGACTGCCTTTTTGGGGATTCAGGTGATGGAACAGCCGTTCTACGAGGTAGGGGTCGGCCTGGCGGGTGTGGTTGTAGTGAAGGCCGATCTGGTCGTATCTTTCTTTTTTCTTTTGCATTAAGTGACATTGAAAAAACAAGTTCGATAGGTATGCTTCAATGCAAGAAAATAGCTTCAAGGGGAGCATAGGCGAAGTACTCTAGCTTTTGTATTGTATTTTCGTCGAACATATTCAAGGATCAGTAATTACTATTATTTTTCCTGTGTCATCACCAAAAGAATAAAGCTTTTCAGGATAAGTCGATAAATTAAATGCTGTTTGAGCGCAAATTATACTGTCAATCTTATCTTCAATTGCTTTAATATCTTTTATTGAATAATTTTCGTTTGGGACTTTTATGCCTTCTAATAAAATTTTCAATTCAGTTCTACAAAGCGACTGAACCAGTGTTTCTATCTTTCCAAGCTAAGTCAATACCAATAAATCTTGACATTATTTTTTTCTTTTTGCCCAGAACTCAAGGAAATGTCTGCGCTCCTTTACCGAACTCCAGGCACCTGAGGCTGTCCAATCTTAGAGTGATGTCTGTGGGGGAGGCGACACCTTTTATCTAAGTGGGACATTGGGAGAAGGCGTCACCTCAGCCTACCAGCCGACCCCATAATCATCTCCATAGTTACTGGAGCCCCCCCAGAAGGCGCCCTGTTCCCAGTCAAAAAAGATAGCGTTGATGGGGCCGGAGGTGCGGCGCTGGAAGTCCAGTTTATAGCCCATGTCCTGCAGCGCGCTGCGTGTCCAGTCAGGAACGGCTTCGTTCAGCAGCAGCTCGCCGGGTTTGGTTTCGTGCTTGCCGAAGGAGTTGCGCATCTGAAAGCTGTTGAAATTCGCAGCTTCACAGGCCTCTTGTATATTCATGCCGAATTCCACCACATTCAGGAAAAACTGCAGCAGGTTCTGGTCCTGCGTATCGCCGCCCTGTACGGCGAAGGAGAGGTAAGGCTTACCATTCTTAAGCGCCATACCCGGAGTGAGGGTGGCGCGAGGCCGCTTGCCCGGTTCCAGCACGTTAAAAGGGTTTTCTTTAGGGTCTAGCACAAAGCTCTGCATGCGCTGGCTCATACCCACGCCCGTATTGCCGGCAATGCAAGCCGGTATCCAACCGCCGCTGGGGGTTACGGACACCACCCAGCCTTCGGCATCGGTAGCCTGGATGGAAGTGGTGCCGGCCAGAAAGCCTTCCATAAATTCGCGCTGCTCTGATGGCATCCATCCCATGGAAGTATTGTTCCAGCCTTTTAAATAATCTTTATAAGGATTCTCTCCCTTTTGAAAGGGATAGGGGTCGCCCGGGCCAGCCTTGGGGTCGTTTTTTTTCGGGTTGATCTGTTTGATCCGTTCTTTGGCGTATTCCTTGGATAGTAAACCGTTAATGGGTTCTTCCGGCGGGAAGTAGGGATCGCCGTAGTAAAAATCGCGGTCGGCGAAGGCGAGGTTCATCACCTGGTAGAGGGTGTGGATGTAGGGCGCGGTATTGTAGCCCATACTCTTGAGGTCGAAGTTTTCGAGCATGTTCAGCGCCTGCAGCATCACCGGCCCTTGCACCCAGTGGGTGAGTTTATACACATCGATACCCTTGTAGTCCGTTTTCACCGGCTCTTCGATATACACCCGCCATTTGTCCAGGTCTTCCATTGTGATCAGGCCGCCCTGTTCCTGGCAGCCGCGGACGAACGCTTCGGCGATGTCGCCGCGGTAGAAACGGTCATAAGCTGCATAGATGGCTTCCCGGCGGGATTTGCCGGTGGCGAGGGCTTGTTTTTCCGCTTCCACCATTTTTTGGAGGGTGCTCAGTAAATCTGGTTGCCGGAAAATCTCTCCAACCTGTGGAGCCTCCTGTTCTTCACCCAGGTGGGGCAGAAAAACCTTTTTGGAATAGGGCCACTCCTTGATCCTGTCCTTGTTCCTTTCAATGCTCCGCACCGCTCCTTCTTCGATGGGATACCCTTCCGCCATTTCCATCGCGGGCGCCAGCACTTCCGCCAGGCTGAGGGTGCCCCACTCTGCAAGCATAGTAAACAGGCCGCCGGGAGTTCCAGGGGTAACCGCAGCCAGAGGGCCGTAAGCGGGGGGCACGTCCATGCCATTCTCTTTGAAAAATTCCGGTGTGGCCCCCGTAGGCGCAACCCCCAGCGCATTGATGGCGATCACCTTTTGGGTATGGGGATTGTAAATAAGCGCCTGCGTTTCGCCGCCCCAGCTCAGTACATCCCACATGGTAGCGGTGGCTGCCAGCATGGCACAGGCCGCATCCACGGCGTTACCTCCCTTTTGATACATCATGGCGCCGGCAGTGGCCCCCAGTGGCTTGCCGGTGATGGCCAGCCAGTGGCGGGCGTGGAGGACGGGCTTTTGCGGGCGCTGGGCTAATAAAAAGAATGGGAAGAAGAGGGCGAATGCCAGGTGGAGGAAGAAGCCTCTGAGCATCCGTCCGGATACCCAAAGGGAGCGGAGGCCTGGCATATACAAGTATGAGCGTAGGTGGCCAGGGCAGGGCATGAGGGGGTAAGGGGCAGTGCCTGAGCTTGTGCGTTTATGGGGATAGAGCGTTTCCAACATTTGACGGGCAACCGAAAATCCTTTCATGACGTGAGTTTTCAGGAAAAGGTAAGAAAAATTTATAGTGTTTCCTTTCTAACCCTGCTGCATCTCAATTCATTCTTCCCTCCTCTGCCGCATCGCCTCATACAACATCATGCCCGCCGCCACGGACACATTAAAACTATCCGTGGTTCCTTTCTGTGGTATGATAAACTGATCGTCTGCAGCGCGGGCCACGGCGGGGCTGATGCCTTCTCCCTCAGCTCCCAGGATAAAGGCTACTGGCTGGCGGAGGTCCAGTGCGTAAAGCGGTTTGGAGGCGGCCAGGTCGCTGGCCAGTACTTTGATGCCGGACAGTTGCAGGTATTCGATGGCGGCGATCAGGCTGCTTTCCCGACAGACCGGGATTGCAGCCAGCGCGCCGGCAGAGGTTTTCATTGCTTCGGCATTGATCTGTGCGCTGTTCTTCTGAGGAATGACCAGGGCTTGGGCGCCGGCCGCCTCGGCCGTCCGGGCGATGGCGCCGAAGTTGCGCACGTCGGTCACCCCGTCGAGCAGGACGATGAGGGGTGTTTCCGATCTTTCATAAATACCCGGCAGCACATCCTCCAGCCGGTAATAGCGGATCAGCGCCTGCAGGGCGATGACCCCCTGATGGTTGCCCCGAACGATCTTGTTGAGCCGCTCTTTGGGAACGACTTGCAGGAGCACATTCTCATCCCGGCAAAGATGGCGGAGTTCCTTTTCCATTTCTCCACGGATGCCTTGCTGCAGCATCACTTTTTCGATGGGCGTACCCGAGCGCAGTGCATCCACCACCGGGTGGCGGCCGTAGATAATGGAAATATCTTTTTCCTTTGGCATGTCTTGGATAGTGATTAAATGGTTTCACCGCAAAGGTCGGGATTTTTTGCGGAATCCTGTTCTTTGGGCGCAGGCTATTGTGGAGGCCAAAATAGCTGATGCAGACAACGGCCAAGGTTGTTTATTTTTGCCTAATTTTGAGGCAGGGCTTTAAGCCCATCCAATCCGGAAAATAATTTAACCATCATTGTATGATAGCCAGGCCTACTTTTTTCTTAGTATTTATTTTTTCTGTTCTGTATAGTTCAGCTGTCTGGGCACAATCGCAAACGCCCCTGGATATTGTTCATAGTTACCTGGCCAGCCAACGGGAAAGCTGGCAACTCACCGAAGCCGATATCAGCGGTTTTCGGGTGACGGATCAATATCGGACGAAGCACAATGGCCTGACTCATGTTTACCTGATTCAGCAATATGAAGGCATCGAATTGTTCAATGCCATCAGTGGGGTTCATATTTCAGAGGAGGGCAGGGTTGCCTTTGCCACCAATCGCTTTACGCCTGCCCTGGCCTCCAAAGTCAATACCACCCAACCCTTGCTTACCGCCTATGAAGCTATCAAAAGCGCCGCCGCCTATCTTGGCCTGTCTATCCAGGGCGTATTACACCTGAAAGCACAAAAAGGAGATCGGTTCTTCGCCTATGATGGCGGTAATATTTCAGACTCCGATATTCAGGCCCGCCTGGTGTACGATTTGATGGCCGACGGCAGCGCCCGACTGGCCTGGGGCCTGGCAATCGACCATCCCGATGACGCCAATTACTGGAACCTGCGCGTAGATGCCCTCACCGGCGCCGTGCTGAGCAAGGACAACTGGACGGCTCACTGTGTTTTTCCAACTCCTGACACACCATGTGCCGACGAAAAGCAGACACCCTCTCACCCCCTCATCCCTTCACCCTCTTCTCCCCCCTCTCATTCAGCCTCCGTTCTCCCCTCATCAACCGATGCCCAATACCGCGTTTTCCCCATCCCTTTGGAGAATCCCGCCGAAGGCAGCCGGGAGCTGCTGCTCAACCCTCATGATCCCGTGGCCTCCCCTTATGGCTGGCACGACACGGATGGACAGGAGGGGCCTGAATTTCAGATCACGAGAGGCAACAACGTCCATGCTTACCAGGATAGCAATGGCAACAACAATTCATCCGGGGATGAGCCTACGGGGGGAGCTGCCCTGAACTTCGATTTTCCCCTCGACCTGTCCCAGGAACCGGAAACCTATCAGGATGCTTCGGTAACACAACTGTTTTATACGAATAACTTCATGCACGACCTGGCATACGCCTACGGATTTGATGAGCCAGCTGGCAATTTCCAACAGAACAATTATGATAACGGCGGCGCCGCAGGAGACTATGTAGCGGCGGAAGCACAGGATGGTAGTAGTGTCAACAACGCCAACTTCACCACCACTCCCGATGGAGGTATCGGGCGCATGCAGATGTTCCGATGGAACTCGCCCGGCGCTGTTTTCTCGGTTACAGCTCCGGAGGAGATCGCCGGATTCTATGAGGTTCGCCCCGCCCTTTTTGGAGGCGCCATCACAACCAATGTACTGGCAGGGCCGGTTGTAGAATACAACGGCGGCACAGGCTTGCCCGCCCTGGCCTGTTCTCCTGCCCAGAATGCAGCGGCGCTCAATGGCAGTGTCGCCCTGATCGACCGTGGAGGAACCTGCGACTTCGACCGCAAATCGCTGAATGCTCAGAATGCCGGCGCGGTGGCGGCCATCATCTGTAACTATGCCGACGACCTGGTGAATATGGGGCCGGTTTCAGTGGGCGCCCAGGTCAATATACCTGTGGTATCTATGCGCTACAGCAACTGCCAGACGCTGCGCCAATC
>JAGQXQ010000543.1:0-12215 GCA_020436535.1 Phaeodactylibacter sp. | reverse complement strand
CAGATGGGGGAGGGGTGGAGCGACTTTCTCTCCATGGCCGCTACCGTAAAGGCCGGAGATACGGGGGCTACGCCGCGCACCTATGCGAATTACGTGTTGCGGCAGGGTGCCAGCGGCACGGGCTTGCGCCGGCAACCCTATTCCACAGATAGAGGTATCAATAACCAGACCTACGAGGATATCGTCGGTACGACTATTTATCAAAGCCTGGGAGAGGTATGGGCAGCCATGCTGTGGGACCTTTACTGGAAGCTGTCGGAAGCATACGGATGGAATGAAGACCCCGTTAACGGCCATGCCGGCAACAATCTGGCCATACAGCTGGTAATAGATGCTATGAAACTGCAAGCCTGTAGCCCCGGCTTCATCGATGCCCGCGACGCTTTGCTGGCTGCTGATTTGATGAATAACGGCGGCGCCAACGCCTGCCTGATCTGGGAAGCCTTCGCCCAACGGGGGCTCGGCTATTCGGCCGAGCAGGGCAGCCGCTTCAACCGAAATGACGGGCTGGCTGCTTTTGACCTGCTGCCGGAATGCGTGAAAGAACTTAAGATCAGCAAAGTTGTCACGCCACTTGTCGATGCCGGGGAAGAGCTTACGGTGACACTTACTGTTACCAACCATAAAGAAAACGCCGTTTCCGGCGTAACGGTTAGCGATGAGATTCCGGTGGAAACGGCCTATGTGGCGGGTTCGGCCACCGGCGCCTCTTTTGAGGTGATGAGCGGCGAGATCCTGTTCACAATAGGAGATATGGCGCCCGGGGAAGAGCAGGTATTGAGTTTTCGCTTGAGCACGAATAGCGGCCTGCCCTCCTTACGCCAGTTCCTTGACGATTTGGAAGCCGGCCCGGATAACTGGATGGCCGATAACCTGGCCCCTGCAGGCTTCGATTTCTGGTCTTATTCCGATAATGATGCTTTCAGTGGCGATTACAGCTGGTACGTTCGCAATACGGCCAGTGAGAATGACCAGGTACTGCAATTGAAAGAAGCCGTGGTGGTTTCGGGAACACGGCCGACTCTGCGTTTTTACCACCGTTACGAGACGGAATCCGGCCTGGATGGAGGCTTTTTGGAGGTGTCGGCCGATGGAGGTGTCTTTTGGGAACCCGTTGAAGAGCTGGTCACCCGTACCCCCTATCCCCGCCCGCTGGCCACCAGTACTTTGGCCATCCCCGCCCTGCGGGCCTATTCCGGCAGCTCGAATGGAGACTGGCTCGACACCTATATAGACCTCAGTCCCTACCAGGGAGAAGAACTGCTCATTCGCTTTCGGTTTGGCAGCAATAGTTCCGGCGCGCCCAACGCTTTTAATCCTGGTTGGTACGTCGATGATATTGAGTTTCTGGACCTGGTGAATTACAATGGCGAAGCTTGTGTATCCTCTCTCGAAGGGGATCAGGCCTGCACCCGGGCGCCCTATCTGGGAACGGTAGTGGAATCGGCGGTAGTCTCTGCTTCTGATGGCCAGGATCGGCAATTGGCGGTGAAGCTCTTCCCAAACCCCGCGCGTGATGTTTTGAATATGATGCTGGAACTGGAGGCGCCGGCGCCGATATCAGTAAAACTGATTGGAATGGATGGGCGCCATGTGAGAGCCTATCGGGTAAATGCCAACGAGGGATTTCGGCTCTTGCCGCTGGATGTTTCCGGGCTGGCATCGGGCTTTTATGTGGTGAAAGTAAGCGTAGGCGAGGCAATATGGGTGGGTAAAGTTGTCAAGGAGTAAGCCCCCAACTAAATGGAAAGAAAACCGCATTGAACTTTGGAGGGTTATGGATGGTTACTTAAGCCATCATGCCAAAAAATGTCCCATGTATAAAAAAACCTTATTGGAAATCCTTTTCTGGGCCTTCACTGCGGTAGTAGCTATAGCTGTATTGCTACCGATCCTCAACGAAGTGGAGGACTACCCCTTTTTGTTTATCAATACAGTGTACATCGTGACCGCTATTACCGTCACCCGATACCTGTTTTTACTGCCCCATACTTTTCTCGCCCGCCGACAACCCCTCAAAGTTATACTCATATTCTTGTGTATTCCCTTGGTTTTTTACCTCGTTCAGGAATTAAACAACTTCCAGGTGTTTATCGACGAAAAAGGGCTGGATGCGCTGGTCGGCGGCCTGGCCTATCACCGCCGTAACAATATGGTGGATTACATCCGCAGCGAAATGTTGCTCTTCGGCACCGGAAGCATTATCAGCTCGGTAGCTTTTCCTTTCCGGCTGCTCGTCTCCGTCTGGCGCACCCGGAACTGGGGGACGGTTTAAAGAGGGACTGGTTTTTGACTTTGAGCGGCCCATAGTTGAAGTGGGAAATGGGTGCGATTCCCATTTGTATCCCTTAGCGGGTTTAGGGCTATTCCTGAACTAATCTGGGTTTAGAACAGCCGTTGCCCGGGGAGGGGTTTAGGCCTTTACGGGAGCTCATAGGGGGTTAGAGCAGTTTGTAAGAGGGCTTCTAACGGCAAGCTAAACCTTTCTAAACTCCAAATAAGGCCTTAAATAAGCCTCTACACCTCCGCCAGGCATCAATAGGCTCCTAAACTAAGGTATTGGAAGAGCAAAAAGATTGGCAAAAAAGTTTAAAATGTTTTGTTTTATACAAGGTTTTGTTTTAACTTGCCAACCAAATATTTTGCTTTTGTTTTAAACGAAAACCCTCATCATGATCAGAGAAGATAGGCTCGAACTAAATGAGCGATTCATCAAGGTGTTTAATATGTTGGAAGAAAGGGGCGAGATCGTCAAGAATGACCGAAATGGCAAGGGCATGGGCGACTTTGCCGAGCGCATTCTGGGCAACCGCGCCTATGGGCATATTATCCGCGCCTTCCTGAATGCCGATGACAAAAGGTGTATTGATTACCGACACGCCAGGACGCTCTGCCAGGAGTATGGAATCAACGAGTCTTATATGCTGGATGGCGAGGGAGAACCCTTTGGCATTGAAGTCCCGAAGCTTTCTAAAGTTGCAGAGCCGATGCCTTACATGGGCAATATCCTGTTCACCACCACAGAAGCCTTCGCCGGCGCTTCTGTCGACGTTGGCGGCTTTACCAAAGAGGACTACGAATTTTTCAGCTTGCCTGGCCTGGCGGGCAGCGGGCTGGTTGCTTTTCCTATTAAAGGGAACAGTATGGAGCCCGTCATTATAGATGGAGATATGGTTATCTGCCGGGAGATCAATAGCGTATATGAGATCCGGGATAACAAGATCTATGCTGTAAAGAACAATGGCCAGTTGTGGGTTAAGTTCGTTCAGGGCATAACGGATTCCAGAGGCAGGGTTACTCACCTTAAACTAATCTCTGCCAACCACCTGGAACACGACCCTTTTGTGGAAGAAGTGAATGAATATACCCGCCTTTATCAGGTTATCCGCAGAATTAGCGACCTGTAAAGGCTGTACAGAAATTGTTGAAACAAAAGCTTGCCTTTTGTTTTAACATGGTAGTTGGATAATTGGATAAAGCAAATGGCTCCTTGGCGTAACCATGTAGCAATCAGTTATAACCGATTTGGATGAGGAGGCCGGTTTTGAGGCACAAAAGTGCTACTCCGTTCGATTTCGAAGATGTCAACTACGACGTTAGGAGCAGTTGACATCTTCGGAACGATCAAAGATTTATCCTGCTGTTTTTTGATTTGCTCTCCCGGGTTGCACACAATTCGGGAGTTTTTATTTTCAAACGTTACTGTAACTATTCAGCCATTGGCGCCCGATGCCCATAAAAATGGCATATAAACTTAAGCCACCGGTTTTTTTTTAACCTAACAACCTTAAGGGCAGACATTTGCTAACCGCCAAAAGCTAACTGCTGAAAGTTACACGTTACTTATTATCCTGCTTGGCAAATACCTTCCTAAGTAAATCGGTGGTGCGGGCGCTGACGTCTGTACGAATACTTCTTTCTTTCTTTTCCACCATAGCAAACAAGCCTTTCAGTGCTTCCTGAGTGACATAATCATCCAGGTCGGGATTGGCCTTTTCCACAAGTGGAATACTGTTATAAGTGTTGACAGCGTCGGCCCAATAGTCTCGCGCATTAAACTTGTCCAGTGATTCTATGATCACAGGGTTAAACTCGTTGTAAAGAGCATCGAAAGTAGTGCGGTGGAGGTATTGGGTAGCGGCATCGTCCTGCCCCATGAGGATATCCATGGCATCGGAGAAGGTCATCTGCTTAATAGCATTGACAAAGATGGGCTTCGCTTTTTTGGCGGCATCTTCAGCGCCGCGGTTGATCTTTTCCAGGATTGTCTCCTCCACTGCTCTGAATCCGGGTACATTTTGCAGTTTGTTGGTAATTTTTCTGGCCTCTGGCGGCAGCAGTATTTTATAAGGGCTTTTGAAATAGCCGTTTTCCTGAGAGAGGCGTTGAGCACCTTCGCCAATACCAAACTCCAGTGCTTGCTTCAGGCCCCCTGCCACCTCGGTGGTAGTCAGCCCCTGGGCGCCGGCAAGGGTGTCGAGGGTACTTTGGATCTGCTGAGTGGTACAAGCTGCCATGAGTGATGTGATCATAATAAGGGCAGCGATCTTCTTCAACATAGTTTTCTGATTTATTTAAGCGAATTAAGTCTAATAAGTAAAAAATAAGGAATGAAAAAAGGATCCCTTGTTCTTCTACTGTTCTTAAACGGAGCGTATCCATTTAGATCTGTTACAAAAAAGTTATTTTTCCTACTACTCGCCAAACATAGGTATCTCAATTTCTCCCTTGGTGATCATTACCCAGGCGTTATCCACTCTTCCACCCAAAGGGGGGGTGCGTTTTTTTAGCCGTACCAATATGCCCTCCACATTATCGAAATAGTCAATTATGCGATCGGCGATATTTTCAACCAGCGTTTCCAGGAGCAAAGTAGATTCCCGCATTTCGGCCTGACAAAGTAGATATACTGTTTCATAATTGACGGTAGTGGGCCGGTGTTTATCCTTCTCAGGTTTTTTTCCTCTTTTGACATCAATATCCTTCAATGTCATATCGGCGCCTTTCAGGATCTCTTCGACCTCATCCAGGTCAGCGTGCAGGTCATCGACAAACTTGGTGAGGATGGTCTCGGTGTTAACGTAGACATCCAGGATAAACTCATTGCCGAGAATCCGTTCTTCTTCATAGTAACCGTGGTAGGCGAAAAAACGCATACCTTCCAATGCGATGGTGGCCATAGGTATCAAATTATTGAGTACGGGGTCAAAAATAGGGAATATTGCTTCCGAAATGGCCATAATTTAGTAGCATCTTTACTGGAATAGAGCGAAGAAGTATCGAAATGTTTACCTTTGCGGTGATCGCAGATCCTAACCAAAATCCAAAAATCTGAATAATGGATAGCAACAACAACGGCGCTCACAGCGCTATCGCGAAGAAGGCAAAAGAGGACCGCTTTCAGGGTCATGATTATTACCTCATCGACGAGTTACTCGATGATGACCATCTGCTGGCCCGCGATGCCGTACGCAGTTGGGTAAAACAGGAGGTAAGCCCGGTCATTGAAGAGTACGCCGAGCGGGCCGAATGCCCAACGCACTTATTTAAAGGCCTTGCGGAAATTGGGGCTTTCGGCCCCAGCCTGCCGGCCGAGTATGGTGGCGGGGGAATGGATGAGATGGCCTACGGGGTGATCATGCAGGAACTGGAGCGGGGTGATTCCGGCATCCGCTCAATGGCCTCTGTGCAAGGTTCTCTGGTTATGTATCCGATCTTCAAGTACGGATCGGAAGAACAAAAACGCAAATACCTGCCAAAACTCGGAGCCGGTGAGTTGATCGGTTGCTTCGGGCTGACCGAACCCGACCACGGATCCAACCCGGGTGGAATGGTTACCCGAGTGAAAGATGATGGAGACGCCTATATCCTTAATGGCGCCAAGATGTGGATTACAAACTCCCCGGTAGCTGATATTGCAGTGGTCTGGGCGAAGGATGAAGAGGGGAAAATACTGGGTATGGTCGTAGAAAAAGATATGAAGGGGTACTCTGCTCCGGAGATCCATGGTAAATGGTCGCTGCGCGCCTCCGTTACCGGAGAACTCGTCTTTGAAGATGTGCGGGTACCCAAGAAGAACGTGTTCCCCGGAGTTAAAGGCTTGCGTGGCCCCTTGTCCTGCCTGTCCAAGGCTCGTTATGGCATCGCATGGGGCGCTATTGGCGCCGCTATGGATTGCTACGATTCCGCCCTGCGGTATGCTCAGGAACGCCATCAGTTTGGCAAGCCAATCGGGCAGTTTCAGCTGACCCAGAAAAAGCTGGCTGAAATGATCACAGAGATCACCAAAGCCCAATTGCTGGCCTGGCGCCTGGGGAAACTGGCCAACCGGGGAGAAGCTTCTGCGGCACAGATCTCAATGGCCAAACGCAATAACGTAGCGATGGCGCTGGAGATAGCCCGCGAGGCACGGCAGATACATGGTGGAATGGGCATCACCGGTGAATACCCGATCATGCGCCATATGATGAACCTGGAATCGGTCGTGACCTATGAAGGCACCCACGACATCCACCTGCTGATCACCGGTATGGACGTCACCGGATTCAACGCTTTCAGTTAATCCTATTTATCCGGAGGCCGGTACAACTGCCACGGCCTCCGGATATCAGGCCTGGAAATATGACAAATCTTACCTTTCCTGAATAATATCCAGCCACATTATTTTCCTCAAAGAGGAACCACGAGAAGTGAAGAATGGGACGGTATTTCCTTAAAAAAGCGTTAAGAGCAATAATAGAACCCGCTTTTTTAAGGTAAATCCCTTAATTTTCTAGAACTGTCCCTAAACAAGAAGCCTGTTTTTACAACAATTCTTACAGTTGGCAGCGTTATACACCACAGGAAATCTTTACTTTCGTGAAAGAAGGGGAGGAAGTGAAGCGTTTTATAAAAGAATTTACCTGGCTGTACAGCCGGTTTCCTATATTTTTGCAGAAAATAATTAATTGAAATGAGGAAACGAAGTTCAATGCTTTTATTCCTGGTTATGGCCAGTTGTTCTTTCGCCTTTAGCCAGGAAGAAGCTATTTACCTGACCAATCCATCTTTTGAAGATATGCCCCGGCACAGTATAGAACCCGCAGGATGGTTTGACTGCGGGGGCATTAGGTTTCCGGCAGAATCACCTCCCGATGTTCAACCCAGTGGAGAATTCAGTGTCACCAAACCAGCCAATCATGGCGCTACTTATTTGGGCATGGTCGTACGGGATAATGATACCTGGGAGTCCGTTTCTCAAAAGCTCAGCCGCCCGTTGAAGAAAGGGCAATGCTATGAATTCAGTATCGACCTGGCTCGCTCTGAGTTATACATTAGTTTAAGCCGGGCTAACAATGAGCAGGCAAATTATACAACCCCCGCCAAATTGAGGATTTGGGGCGGTTTTGGTAATTGTGATAAGCAATTCCTGCTCGACGAAAGCCCTATGGTCAATAAGTATCAATGGATGCAGTTCAACTTCAAATTTGAACCCATTGCCGATTATACCTTTATCACTTTGGAGGCTTTTTACGAAACGCCCACTCTCTTTCCCTACAATGGGAATATCCTGGTGGACAATGCCTCTCCTATTCAACCTATCTCCTGTGGTGAAGTGGTTGAAGATGAACCCTTAGCTGCCAATCCGGTGCAACCCAATGTTGTTAAGGCCGAACCGCCTAAGCCGGCGCCGAAACCGGCAAAACCTCAGGAACCGGTAGCTACTGCTCAGACAACGCCTAAGCCATCTCCTAAACCTGCACCGGAGAAAACCATTGCCGGCGTGAAGCGTTCCGAAATGGCAAAGGGCCTTTCCATTACCCTGGATAAGTTGTATTTCGAAGCCGATAGCTCTCGCATAGAAAAGGAGTCTTATAATTTCCTGAATGAGGTTTACGAATTCCTGGACCTCAATAAAGATGTGATCATCGAGATTGGCGGCCACACCAACAACTTACCCACCGATGAATATTGCGACTGGCTGTCAACCGCTCGGGCCAAAGCAGTAGCGGATTACCTGGCCTCCAGGGGGATTTCCCGAAAAAGGCTACAGTTCAAGGGCTATGGCAAACGGGAACCCGTTGCTTCGAATAAGACACCTTACGGCCGGAGAAAGAACCAACGCGTGGAGATCAAGATCATAGATATGGGGGAGGGAGATGGCTGAGTTTTGGCCAGCTATGCTCTGGCGCAGCCGCGGCAGAGCATAGCTGGCATTCCTTTTCTACGCTTCTTTAACGTCAAATCCAATCTGCTTTAGGTCTTCCCAGAAGTTTGGATAAGACTTCACCACTACCATAGGGTCTTCCATACGGATGGGGCCAAGCATCGCCAAAGGAGCGAATGCCATGGCCATACGGTGGTCTTCATAAGTAGCAAAAGCCGGCGTATTTTTAACGCTGGCCTTTCCTTCCGTTTGGAAATACTGGCGGCCTGCGAGCGGGGCCTTGTCCGGGGGCAATGCCAATAGCCGGCAGTGGACCTTAGCCAGCTCGGCCTGTAGAGCGGCAATACGGTCGGTTTCCTTGATGCGCAGCGTATCGAGGCCGGTAAATCGGCCCTGAACCCCCAAGCCCCCACAAATAACTGCCAGCGTTTGCGCCAGGTCCGGGCAAAGGATAAAGTCCCACTCAAAAGTGGCAGGGCGGGTGGGAGCAGCTTTAGTCAGCAAAATGCCGGCCTCGTTAAATGTCGTTTCGATCCCAAACGCCTGCATCATTTCCGCCAGTACGGCATCCCCTTGTTTACTCTTCTCAAACAGTCCATTTAACTGGAGGTGGACCTCATCGGCAAAGGCGGCCATCGCATAATAATAGGAAGCTGCCGACCAGTCGGCCTCCACCTGGAACGGGTGAGGCCGATACGGCTGTGGGGGAATGTGTACGGTGTCTCCTTCCCAGCTGTGCTGTACACCGAAGTCCTGCATCAGTCCGAGGGTCATCTCGATGTAGGGGCGGGAGACGATTTTGCCTTCCAGGTGCAGCGATAAGCCTCCTGGTAGGGTAGGGGCGATGAGGAGCAAGGCGGAAATATACTGGCTGCTGGTGCCGGCAGCTATTGATAGGCTGGAGTTTTGTCCAAAGTTCAAAGAAGCGCCGATGCGCAGAGGAGGATACCCTTCTTTTTCGAGATAGCTGATATCCGCGCCCAGCCGGCGAAGGGCATCGACGAGGATGCCGATTGGCCTCTGTTTCATCCGCTCGGTACCGGTAAGCAATTGTACGCCCGGCTGCCCTGCGAGAAATGCGGTCATGAACCTAAAGGTAGTACCGGCAGCGCCTGCATCCCGGACTTCATTGCTGCTTTGCAACAATTGAAGCAGGAGATCGGTATCCCTGGCATTGGCCAGTCGATGTATTGGAAAGTCTGCTCCGCTGAGGGCCCGGATGATCAAAGCCCGGTTAGAAATGCTTTTAGAACCGGCGAGGGTGATCTCTCCGGAAAGGCGGCGGCCGCGATAATTTAAAGTATAGGACATTTCGTTGCCTAATATCAAGTAAGGGTAAATTTAGTCGACCAGGTCCCTATACTGGCTGGCCAGTTCTTCAGAGGAGCTGTCTTGTTGCCTTTCTTCATAAGCAGGCTGGCCTTCAGGCTCGGTGGCCAATTCAAAAAATTCGACTACCCCAAGTGATTGGAGCGCCCGAATAAATTGTTGGAAGGCCTTTTCTTTTCCCGGCTGAATGCGAATCCTATATTCCATGTTAATGATTTATTACTATTGATACCTACTCTTCTTCGTCTTTCACCCGCGGAAAGAATGGCAAGGGAGGCGCTTCAGGGCTGTTGCCATTTTCGGTGGTTTGGCCTTCGTCTTTCTCTTTTTCCCGGCCTCTCCTTCGGTTGTGCATTGCTTCATCCGATTGCTCATAAGCCCGGATGATCTCTTTAACCAGACGGTGGCGCACCACGTCTTCTGCGTCCAGATAGACCGCTTCGATACCTTCGAGATGTTCGAGCAGGTCGATGGCGCGCCGCAGGCCTGACTTTTGGTGAAACGGGAGGTCAACTTGAGAAAGGTCGCCGGTGATGATACACTGCGCTGAAGGGCCGAGACGGGTCAGGAACATCTTCAACTGCATGGTCGAGCAGTTCTGCGCTTCGTCCAGAATAATAAAAGCATTATCGAGTGTACGCCCTCTCATAAAGGCCAGAGGGGCGATCTCGATTACGCGGGTGGACATAAATTGCTGAAGCTTTTCTGCCGGCAACATATCGTCGAGGGCATCGTATAGCGGGCGCAGGTATGGGTCGATCTTTTCCTTGAGGTCGCCCGGCAAAAAGCCAAGGCTTTCGCCGGCCTCTACAGCAGGCCGGGTCAGGATGATTTTCTTGACCGCCCGGTTCTTCAGGGCCTTCACTGCCAGCGCTACAGCCGTATAGGTCTTGCCTGTACCGGCAGGTCCGACGGCAAAGACGATGTCATTATCTTCCGAAGCTTCGATCAGCTTCTTCTGGTTTCGGGTCTTGGCTTTGATCTGCTTACCATTGCGGCCGTAGAGGATCGTTTTGTTTCCCCGGCTGCTACTGCCCAGCTTGGATTCAAAGGGGTTGTTGCCCGCCATGAGGTCCTGGACTATTTGCAGGGGCAACTCTTCATGCTCCTTGAGCATCCGAACCATCAACTCGAACCTGGATTTTGCCTTTTGGGTATGCTTTTTATCACCGGAAAGCTTGAGGCTACTGCCCCGCGAAGTCATGACCACTTCAGGGAAAGCCTTGCGCAGAAGGTTTAGTTTCGCATTATTTTCTCCGTATAATTCGACGAGGTCAACCCCGTCAACGGTCAGAATGATCTCACTCAATACTTATTTCCTCTTTTTTGTGATACAATATCCTTTGTGGCTGGGATGAAACAGTTTGAGCCGTTTTACCATAGCGCCTACATGGAAACTCCCGGCAGTTGTAAAAAGTTCAGCCCAGATGCCGGCTTTTGGCTAAGCATAGGGACTGTACTGCTGCCGGGCCTTAGACATCGCAAAAGTACACATAATCGTAAGAAGAGGAAACCTATTTAGAGGGCTCATTACCACGAAATTTGTCAAAGAACCCAAAAATATAGCCTATTTTAGGGCCACAGAAAGTTTAAAGCCAAAACCATCGACTTCGATATGCCCATTGTAACCCTTACTACAGATTTTGGATGGCGAGATTATTACCTGGCGATGATAAAGGGAGCCATGCTGTGCGGGCACCCACAGCTCAATATCGTTGATATTACCCACAGCATCAAAAATTACGACATCGTACAGGCCGCCTTTCTGTTTAAAAATGCCTGGCGAAGCTTTCCCGAAGGTACCATCCACCTCATCAGCATCAACGATTTTTATGCAGCCCGTAAACGCTTTTTGGCTACTACCTGCGAGGGCCACTTTTTCATAGCGCCGGACAATGGCGTCTTCAGCCTCATTTTTGATGATGAAATGCCCCCTCATTTCTATGAGCTCGACTATGATGAAGGCAGCCCT
The DNA here is from genome assembly GCA_020436535.1 of Phaeodactylibacter sp. Lineage (GTDB taxonomy): Bacteria > Bacteroidota > Bacteroidia > Chitinophagales > Saprospiraceae > JACJXW01. The sequence goes on along the minus strand of JAGQXQ010000543.1, from coordinate 768 downwards.
TTCCCGCTCAAAGATATCTATGCTCAGGCCGTTGGGTACCTGGCGCACGGCAGGCCCCTGATCGAGATCGGCTTGCCGGCACAGGATATAGAGCAGCGCATCACCCTGCAGCCGGTCATCGGCCATTCTCAGATTAGAGGTTCTATCATCTATGTGGATAACTATGACAATGCCATTTCCAATATCAACAGGGAGCTTTTTGACAAGGTAGGGAGCGGGCGCCCCTTCAAATTGTATTTTAAACGCCATCCACCGATCAAACGCCTGAGCAAACACTATCAGGACTTGCCTGTTGGCGAGCTGCTCTGTCTTTTCAACTCGGCCGGTTATCTGGAAATTGCCGTTAATATGGGCAGGGCGTCCACCCTTTTTGGGCTCAAGGAGGAGGAAACCATCCAAATAGATTTCCGCTCATGATCAAACGAATCGTACAACTCACCTTACAGGAGGACAAGATCGATGATTTTCTGGCGGTCTTCAGGGAGCGTAAAAGCCTCATCCAGGGTTTTCCCGGCTGCCATCATGTAGAGCTGCTTCGCTGTACTCAGCCCGGCAATGTCTTCTTTACCTACAGCTTCTGGGAGGATGATTCTGCCCTGGAACGTTACCGCCAGTCCGAACTCTTCCGCTCTACCTGGAGCCTTACCAAACCATTGTTTTCAGATAAGCCCCATGCGTGGAGTACCGTGGAATGGGGGTAAGTACCGGAGGGGGCTTCTTCTTTTGGTGCGCTTATTTACCGGCTATTTACCACTCCAAATGGATATG
>JAGQXQ010000105.1 GCA_020436535.1 Phaeodactylibacter sp. | reverse complement strand
CGCACGATCAAATTGCAGGCCCACCAGGACAAGTGCCTGGACCTGAGCCTGTCTCAAACCGATAACGGCAAAAATATCCAGCTGTTTGATTGCAACGGAACGGATGCCCAAAACTGGATCTACGACGGCTTTACCAAAGCCTTCCGCTCGGCCATCGACCCGGGAAAATGCCTGGATGTGACAGAAAGCAACTTTACCAACGCCACCAATATTCAGTTGTGGGACTGCAATGGGACGGATGCTCAGCAGTTTGAAATCTATTGAAGAATAGTCATAAGTCGTAAGTCGGTCAGTCATAAGTCCGGACTTACGACTTACGACTGATTGACTTACGACTTAATTTTTTCAATCATGAAAAAGCAAAAAAGAGAATATCCGGTGATCCTCTGCCGGAAGATGTTCATCATTTTCATGCTGAGCCTATTTTCAGGTCTTCCCCTTTCGGCGCAAACCGATATTCGGTCTGCCTTGGAGCGTTGGGGATATTCCGATTCGAAGATCCAGGCGGCAATATCCCCGCTGAGTTCACTCGTTGGGGATAGTGCACTCGTCATCGAGGCGGAGAACCGACTCATACGTGTGCCCTATATGGGCAACATATTCGATCTGAAACTGCCCGACCTCATTCAACAGCCCTATCTGTATGTAAATATAAGAGGCGGCGACGGCGGCAAACGGAAAACCCAGTTTCTCCACATCAAAGGAGGAAGTGGAGCCACCGTACAAGGATACTTCAAAATAGGTAATGGCCCTAACGAGATCAGTCCGGGATCTACGCTGCGATTTATTATCGGTATCCAGGGTGATTCCAAATATGATGTCGGTGTCGTCGGTGCGTTCGGCGGCGGCGGATCGGGGGTCTTCCTGCAACAGGCCGGCTCGACCGATTGGCGAATCCTGATGGTGGCCGGGGGTGGTGGTGGCGCCTTTGCGGATTGTTGCTCGAGTCATTCGGAAGGCAAATCCGCTTCTACCGGACCTGATGGAGTAGAAGGGGGTGGCACGACGCATACTGGGGGCAACGGAGGGTCGGGTGGAAGCGATGGAACCAGCACGACATCCGCCTTTGGAGGTGGTGGATTGACAATGGCCTTGAGCAATGGCCGACCGGTAGGCTCCGTCGATCAAAGATTTAAACGATTGTACGGTTGCGGACACGGTGGATCAACAGCGGCCATCGTAAAATCCGGCGGTGGTGGCGGCGGTTTCTCGGGCGGTGGCGCCGGTTCCTCAAGTTCCGGTGGCGGCGGCGGCGGCAGCTACTTCGATGCTCATATGGAAGGGGGCGGGCTGATCGCAATGGAGAATCCGAAGACCTATAATCCTCAGAATGGCTATGCGGATTTTCAATTTGTTCCGGATTTAGCCGCAGAACCTATTCAGTTGGCGAAAAGTCAGACAAAGTGCCTGGATGTGAGTAATTACAACACCGCCAACGGTACCAATATCCAGCTCTCTACCTGCAAGGAGGATGAACCGGCCCAGCAATGGATGCTTAAAGGCTCCGACATCCGCTTGCGGAACGCAATGACTAAATGCCTGGACCTGGATCAAAGCAACACGGCCAATGGCACGAACATACAGTTGTGGGACTGCAATGGCACCGATGCCCAACACTGGATCTACGATGTGGCCAACCAGATGATCCGCTCCAAAATAGATTTCAACAAGTGCCTCGATCTGGTCAATGGCAATACCACGGGCGGTACCAATATCCAGCTCTACGATTGCGTATACACCAATAACCAACCGAACCAGCAATGGGTCGTGGACGGTGTACTTTCGGCCATGCCCACCGCTGCGGATCAACGTATCCACGTGGCCGTGGTTCCCAACAAATGCCTGGATGTCGCTAATTACAACATCGCCAATGGTGCCAATATCCAGCTGAGCGAATGCAAGGATCATCCGGCCCAGTATTTCACTTTCGACGGCCGGGCAATCAAATTGCAGGCCCATCCGGACAAATGCCTGGACCTGAGCCTGTCTAAAACCGATAATGGCAAAAACATCCAGCTGTTTGATTGTAACGGCACGGATGCCCAGAACTGGATCTACGACGGCTTTGCCAAAGCCTTCCGCTCAGCCATCGACCACAACAAGTGTCTGGATGTGAAGGAAAGCAACTTTTCCAATGCCACTAACATTCAGTTGTGGGACTGCAATGGGACGGATGCGCAGCAGTTTGAGATCTATTGAAAAAGTCGAAAGTCAATAAGTCGTAAGTCACTCCCATCTAGGGAACAGACTTATGACTTGCCGACTTATTGACTTTCGACTAGAAATTCCTTTCAATCATGGAAAAAGCAGCTGATTAACCAATTGCTATAATAATCCAAAGATTCAAGACAATAGTCCAAAACCTGCCTGGTCTAAGCCGCCATCTTTGTTGTGTAAGCGGCAGCAGCATTCTTCGGAATTCCTTTTGAAAGCTAATCCTGAATAAAGAACTAAAACAGTAGTCGTAAATCGTAAGTCACTCCCATCCAGGAAACTGACTGACGACTTACCGACTTATGACTTACGACTACCCATTCCTTTAAATTATGAAAAAGCAAAATATCCAATCTTTGGCAAGCCGTCTGGCTGCTACCTTGGTTTTACTCTTAACCTTATCGCCCCGGGTAGTCCAGGCCCAGGACCTCAGCGGCACTTATACCTTTGATGAGGATCAAAAGATCCAAAAAATCACCGTTCCCTCGGGCTATAAATACCTTTATCTGGAAGCAAAAGGGGCGGATGGCGGCACCAACAGCAAAGGTGATTTTTCCGGCGGTGAAGGCGCGCTGGTATCCGGTTATCTTAGTATTGGAGATGGGGAGGGCGAAATTCCAGCCGGCTCCAAGCTGCGCCTCATTCCGGGCCAGGCCGGCGGGATCGCATATGATTATTGTGGTGGTGGCGGCGGTAGTGGCGTGGCCTTCAAAGGCCCTGCAGCCAATGACGTCTGGCAGTTGCTCCTGGTGGCCGGCGGCGGCGGCGGTAGCGGGAAAACCAATGGTAAGGCAGCCACGGCTTACAGCTATGGTCTCGACGGAAATAAAAGTAACGGAAAAAACCTGGGCAATCGCGGGGAGAACGGCAATGGCGGCTCCCACAAGGGGTCAGAGGCTTATCCCGGCGGTGGTGCTTTTAGTGACGGAGGCGGAGGGTATCCGGGTCTGGCCGGTTTTAAAAATAACGTACCGGTAGGCGGTGAAGGCGGCAGCGCCCCCTCTAATGTGGGTATCACCCTGGTCCGTGGCGGATTTGGCTTTGGCGGCGGCGGCAGCGGAGTTGGGCTCTATCCGGGTGGCGGTGGCGGTGGCGGCTATTCCGGTGGTGGTGGCGGCTATACCGGTACTTATAACGATGGATCCGGTAGTAAACAAGGCGGCGGCGGTGGCGGTGGCGGCAGCTACACTAATCCCGATTGGGTTTTTATCGAGCTGTTGACCAGCTTTGCCACGGTTACTGATCCACAGGATGGCTATATCAGTTACCGCTTTACCAACACCTCCCCGTTCAAAACCATTCAACTGGCCAAGGATCAGACCAAATGTATTGACCTGACGAACGGCAATACGGCCAGAGGCACCAATATTCAACTGGTGCAATGCAAAGAGAATCCGGCGCAGCAATGGGTAATAAGAGGCGCCACCGTCCGCCTGGCCGAAAACGTCAACAAATGTATTGATTTGACATCCAGCAATACGGCCGACGGCACCAACATCCAGTTGTGGGACTGCAACGGCACCGATGCGCAAAATTGGATCTACGACGTGGCCAACCGGATGATCCGGTCCAAAATAGACTTCAGCAAATGCATCGACCTGGTCAACGGCAATACCACGGGCGGAACCAATATCCAGCTCTACGACTGTGTGTACGGCAACACCAAGCCGAACCAGCAATGGATCGTGGACGGTGTACCTTCGGCCATGCCTACCGCAACGAACCAACAGATCCATGTGGCCGCGGTTCCCAACAAATGCCTGGATATCAGTAATTACAACACGGCCAACGGTACCAATATCCAGTTGAGCGAATGCAAGGATCATCCTGCCCAGTATTTCACCTTTGATGGCCGGACGATCAAAGTGCAGGCCCACCCGGATAAATGCCTGGACCTGACCCAAAGCGAGGCCAGCAAAGGGAACAATATCCAGTTGTGGGACTGCAACGGCACCGATGCCCAGAACTGGATCTACGACGGCTTTGCCAAAGCCTTCCGCTCGGCCATCGACATCAACAAATGCCTGGATGTGACAGAAAGCAATTTTTCCAACGCCACCAATATTCAGTTGTGGGACTGCAATGGGACGGATGCGCAGCAGTTTGAGATTTATTAAAACAGTGGTCAGTAAACAATAGCCAGTCGATGCCTTGAAAACTCACTGACCACTGACCAATAAATTCTTTTAATCATGAAAAACATGCTTTTGATCGCCTTGGCCCTGATGATGCTTACGCCAATACGGGCCCAAAAAGGCAGAGAAAATGACCCATCGAGGAACAAGATTCCGTTTACCGGCACGTACCTGGCCACCCAGCCTGACGCCGCTCATATCCTACAATTATCTGCTGACGGGAATATGACCTTCATTATGTCGTGGCAATTCGATAATGAAGGCGTTGTCGACGAGTCTTACAGCAATACCAAAGGTAACTGGAAAGTAAGCGGGCCGATGGCCGTCACCGCCAGTGCGGCTGATATTGCTTTTAAGAACGGGGCGTTCATCGGAGTAGCGCATGCTCGCTACCAGATTCAATTCGAAAAGGGATACCGGACGGCTTCCCTTACCTGCTCCGGGGCGCTTTATCCTCCCGGGGTAAGCCCTCTGGATAAAAACGCCGCACCGGTGGCCGGCAGCACCTTCACCTGCGGTGCACTCATACGCCTGGAGCGCCTGCCGACGGAATGAAGCGCCGGTGAAGAAATGCATTGATCCTAATCGGTCGCTTGCTTGACGAAGTGCACGATACCCATTAGTTGCTGCGCAAGCCGTCGCTTCGCTCCGGCCTGCGCAGCAACGGGCGCGGCTGGTTCTATCATTTACCTAAACAGCTGCGACTTCGCATACAAATTTGACTTGTAAGAGTACTGGGTGTATCTTTGACGCTGTCAAAACAGCGCCATGGGGGTATAAGCATCCAGTACATGAATCTTTCAATCATTCATATTGTCAAAGAAGGAATATTTTTCACCTGCTTCCTCCTGTTTACGGCCGGGCTGTTCGCCCAGAGCACGGCCGCTATGCCTGCCCAGCAGACCGGCCTGCCTTATATCCAGAATTTCCGATCGGCGGATTACGGCGCCGCGCCCCAAAATTACAGCATCACTCAAAGCCCTCAGGGTTTGATGTATTTTGGAAATGAAAAGGGCCTCCTGGAATACGACGGAACCACCTGGCGGCTCATCCCGCTGCCGAACAATATGATCGCTTACGCTGTCAGCTGTGGCACCGATGGCAAAATATATGTCGGAGGAGAAGGAGACCTGGGGTTTATGGCCCCTGATGATAAAGGCAACCTGCAATTTGTATCCTTAAAAAAGAAAATCCCGGAAAAATACCGCGATTTCAATCCGGTATGGCAGGCCGTGGCGGCCGGCCCTTATGTCTATTTTGCCACCGACAAGTACTTCTTCCGGTGGCGGGCCGACGGTACGGAAAAAGAGATGGCGGCCTGGGCAGCCAAAAACATCTACCATACCTGCCATACATTAAACGGAGCGTTTTATGTGTGGGAATGGGGCGACGGACTCAAACGCCTGGAAGGCGATTCCCTGCGGATGGTTCCCGGAGGGGAAGCCTTTACTCAAGCGACGATCCGGATCATGGCCCCGTTTTCTGCCTCCGCCGGGGAAAAGATTTTCATCGGTACGGTTCAGAGAGGCTTATGTACCTACGACGGCAACAACGTCGAACGGCTCCCTGTTACTCCAGCTGTCCGGGAATTCCTGCATACAAAAAACCTTTACAACAGCGTGCGGTTAAGGGATGGCAACTTTGCCCTGGCCAGTTCCAAAGGCGGTATTGCCATCATCGATCCGGCAGGCAACCTGATCCGTTTGCTCGATAAATCAAACGGCCTGCAGGATGATGTGACCTATTTTGTTTTTACCGATCGGGAAGGAGGCCTCTGGGTGGCATTCAACAATGGTATAAGCCGCATCCGGATACCGTCTGCGTTCACCTTCTTTTCGGACGAACTCGGCCTCGTGGGCAGCGCCAGAGGAGTGATCCATTACCAAAGCCAGTTTTATGGATATGGCACCGGCGGCATTTTCCAGTACACGGCGGCTGGCCCTGAAGGTTACCAGCCTTTTTTTCAGGAGTTGCCAAGCCCAGCAGCAGACAATGAAGTTGCCGATATGGCCATAGTCAATGGTAAACTGATAGCCGCCGCCAGCAGTGGCTTGTTCTCCTTCCATCCGGATGGCGCCATTGAACACCAGGTGGTCAATTATTCGGGAGAGTTCCTCCTGCCTTCCCGCTTTCACCCCGGCCTGGCTTACGCCGGCCTGGGAATAGAAGCTGGATTGGTGCAGGTAACGGCCCAGGGCTGGGAGTTGGCCGCTACCTTGAGGGGAATAGAAGGAGTGATCCGGAGCATAGCGGAAGCCACTCCTCGCCGCTTGTGGATTACCACCTCTGAGCAGGTGTTGCGGGTTGAAATAACAGACCCCAATTTTCCGCCGCAACCCGGAAGCCCCAACCGGCCATTATCGGCCCGCATTGAAGCTTTCGGACAAGCGGACGGCCTGCCGGAGGGTGCCTGTTATGCCCATGCCCTGGAAGAGCGTGTCTTGTTTGCTACCTCGGCGGGCATCCGGGCATTCGATCCGGTATCCAACACCTTCGTGCCAGACCAATCGCTACCCTACAATGACACCTCCAGGATGATCCTTTCCTTCTCCGCACAGGCCAACGGCGATATCTGGTTGATCAACCAGGATAAGGAAAAATCCGAATTGATCCAGCTCCGGCGATCACCCAATGGCACTTATGTAAGGCGGAGTCAAAATTTTCGGCACATCCTTTTGGAAGGCATGTCCATTTTCGGAATAGACAGCGACCCGGCTGATCGGGATATTGCCTGGATCTCCACCTCGGAAGGCCTGATCAAATACGATCCGGGAGTAGAAAAGGCAGACGAACCGGCCTTTCCCGCCCTGGTGAGAAAGGTAATAATCAATGGCGATTCGGCCCTGTTCGGCGGCAGCGCCACCAACATGCCCCCTCCCGTACTGCCCTACGCCTCCAATGCCATACGCTTTGAATATACAGCCCTGAGCTACGGCCGCCCGGAAGAAACCCGCTACCAGGTATGGCTGAAGGGTTTTGACCGGGGTTGGCAGGAATGGACCGAAGAAACAAAAAAAGACTATACTAACCTTCCGGAGGGCAGTTATACCTTTAGCGTAAGAGCCCGAAATATATATGGCGGCCTAAGCGAGGAGGGCCGGTTCGAGTTCTCCATTCTCCCACCCTGGCACCGAACCTGGTGGGCTTTCCTGGCCTATGCGCTCCTCCTTGCCGGGGCCATCTATGGCCTGCTGCGCTGGAGAGTCAATCAACTCCAACAACGCACCCTGGAACTGGAATCCCTCGTTGGCGAACGCACCCGGATGGTGGAGCAACAAAACGTACGCTTGCAGGAGCAGGCCGAAAAGCTGAAGGAGCTCGATCAGATGAAATCCCGTTTTTTCACAAACATCTCACACGAACTGCGCACCCCGCTTACGATCATAGGCGGCATGGCGGAGCAGATCGAAAAAGCCCCGGGCCAATGGATGGAAAAGGGGCTGAAGATGATCAAACGCAATAACGCCAATTTGCTTCTTCTGGTCAACCAGATCCTGGACCTGCGCAAGCTGGAGTCGGGCGCCATGCAACTGAACCTGGCCCATGGCGATATCATCTTCTACCTGCGTTATATCCTCGAATCCTTCCATTCGCTTGCTGAAAGTAAAGACATCAGGCTGCACTTTCTTACCGGGAGAAAAGAGGTGATGATGGATTACGATGAGGAGAAGATCCTCCGCATTGTTTCCAACCTGCTATCCAATGCCATCAAGTTCACGCTCCGGGGAGGGGATGTGTATATGACTGTAGATACCAGGCAACAAACAGGGGGCAATGAACAGGCCGGAATGCCTGCCGACAGCCTACAACTGCATTCGGCTGACTACCTGATCCTCACCGTAAAAGATACCGGAATTGGCATCCCCAAAGAAAAACTTCCGTACATCTTCGACCGCTTTTATAGCCCCCCTCAATCCCCCCGAAGGGGGGAAGCGGCGGGGGGCTTCTCTGGCAGGCTCACTGCTGGCTCCTCCCCCATTGGGGGGGGGTGGGGGGGACTGGGGGGAACTGGAGCAGGGGGGCTCAGCACCGGCATCGGCCTGGCCCTCACCAATGAGCTGATCCAATTGATGAAGGGTGATATCGAAGTAAAAAGCGAAAAAGGAGAAGGCTCCACCTTTACCGTACAGTTGCCGATTACGGCCGAGGGAGACGTTATGGATGCTATCCCGCCTCTGCGGGACGAAGGCCCGGCGAAAGCCCAGGCTGTGGGTACGGTGGAGAGCCCAACAATAGCATCCGTAACGGCGCCGGCCGGGCGAGCACCAATAGCGTCCCGTGATACGCTGCTTATCATCGAAGACAACCCGGATGTCGTCTTATATCTTCAATCGTTGCTCGAAGAACAATATGAGCTGCTTATTGCCCGCGACGGACAGGAAGGCATAGACAAGGCCATTGAAGAGATCCCAGGCCTGATCATCAGTGATGTGATGATGCCCCGGAAAGACGGGTTCGAAGTCTGTGAAACCCTCAAAACCGACGAACGCACCAGCCACATCCCCATCATCCTGCT
>JAGQXQ010000542.1 GCA_020436535.1 Phaeodactylibacter sp. | reverse complement strand
GGTAGCCTGCGACAAAGAGCAAACGGATAGCCTCACCGACAACACTGCGATCGACACCCGGACGGTATCGAATGTAGAAATGGTAGCCATGGAAGTCGATGGCATGGAGCACGGCCCCCGTTGCTTTTCCCTGATATTTCCCGTAACTGTCCTCTATCCCAACGGTGATGAGGCGACGGCTGGTGATGCAGAAACCCTGCGCGGGCTGTTCCGCACCTGGCGGGAACAAAACCCCAACGCAATGGATCGGCCGACCCTGGCTTATCCTTACTGGGTAACGATGAATGATGACGGAACGGAAGTAGAGATCACCGGACGGGATGTACTGGTGAGCTTACTGGCGGATTGCCGAGCCAATGACCCGGGCCATGGCCCCGGGCAAGGCGGCCCTGGGCACAATGGCCCTGGCCACGACGGCCCTGGCTTCGGTTTCAACGGCCCCTGCTTCAGCCTGGACTATTCCGCATCTGTAACTATTTATCTGCCCGGCCAGGGCGAACAGGTAGTTACCAGTGAAGAAGAGTTGAGAGCCGCCATTCAGGCTTGGCGCGAAGCCAATCCTGGCCCTGCCGATGAGCGCCCCGCTCTGGTGATGCCGTACACGGTCATTTTTGATGATGGATCGACTTTGGTTATCGACGAAGAAGCTGACCTGGAAACCTTGCGTGAGACCTGCCAAACCTTCTGCCCCGGCGACGGCGGCCCCCATGGCCCTGGCGACAACCCCGGCAACAACGGCCCCGGTTTTGACGGCCCCGGCCCGCTTTGCTTCCGCTTGAACTTCCCGGTAACGGTCCTCCTTCCCAATGGCCAGCAGATAAGAGCGAACAGCCGGCTGGCGCTAATGCGCATCCGCAGAGCCTGGAGGGAGCGGAACTCTGGTTCTGATGAGCACCCCACTCTGGGCTTCCCTTTCACCGTAACTCTGGAAGACGGAACCTCTCAAGAGATTGACGACCAGGCTGAATTCGACGCGCTGGTTGACTCCTGCGGCGAATAAGAGCCAGGCCATCCAAAAAAGAAAGGGCTTGCCGGTACTTACCTGGCGGGCCCTTCCTTTTTTGGATAATACCACACTTCAAATTTACCTCAAAATCCTTTCCTACCTTTGTAGTTGTTATGAAGCTACTGATCGTCGAAGATGAAAAAGCCCTGTCGGACAATATCCGGGCCTACTTATCCAGGGGGGATGTGATCTGTGAAACAGCCCTTAACTTTGAGGAAGCGCAGGACAAGCTGCTGTCCTTCGACTATGATATAGTGTTGCTCGATATCATGTTGCCGGATGGCAACGGCCTGAATCTGCTCCGCCTGCTCAAACGCCTGCAACCCGAAACAGGCGTGTTGATCATTTCTGCCAAAAATGCCCTGGACGATAAAGTGCAGGGGCTGGAACTGGGAGCCGACGATTATTTGACCAAGCCTTTTCACCTGCCCGAATTGAATGCCCGTCTCAACGCCATCTTCAGGAGGCGTAAATTCCAGGGCTATAAGATCCTCGAATTCCAGGAAATAACAGTAAATACAGATACCCATGATGTACATGTGGATGGCAAACTCCTGGTGTTGACCGTCAAGGAATACGAATTGTTGTTGTTTTTTATCACCAATAAAAACCGGGTGCTGACCAAGCAGGCCATTGCCGAGCACCTCTGGGGCGATAATGTAGATCTCCTGGATTCCTTCGATTTCGTCTATCAGCATATTAAGAATTTGCGAAAAAAAATCTCAGCAGAAGAAGGGGCGGATTACATCAAAACCATTTATGGGCTAGGCTATAAATTCAGTGCAGACTAATGAACCTGATCACCAAAACTACAATTTTATATTTACTGGTCGCGATGCTGGTCTTCGGCATCGGGGGGGTGGTCACCTTCTACCTGGTGCAAAAAGAGGTTCAGAAAGAAACGGATTTCGCTTTGCGGGATAACCTCAACCAAATCACCGAAGAAGTGGCGGAAGGCATTCCCCTGAGCTTCATCAAAAGGGGAAAAGTGGATATCACCGACCTGGGGCCTATCCCCAGAGATACTTTCTTCAATTTCTCCGATACACTTGCCCCACACCCTTACCTGGAGGGGCAGATGGAGCCCTACCGTAAGATCACTGCCGTTCGGGAAGTCAATGGGCGGTATTATCAGGTCAGTATTACCGATGTTTTTATCGAAACGGACGACATTTACGATGTGGTGGTGGATATCATGCTGCGGCTTTTTTTCATCCTGACTGTTGCGATGCTCTTTTTTAGTTTTCTGATCACGGGCTGGCTGTTCCGTCCTTTTCAAAAGACTCTGGAGCGCATTCGTTCATTCAACCTCAAGGAGGAGAAAGTGCTGGGCCTACCGGAAACATCGACCAAAGAATTTCGGCAGCTCAATGCCTTTGTTGCCCAGATGGCCTATAAGGCGCGGCGGGACTACCTGTCTGTTAAAGAGTTTTCGGAGAATGCTTCGCATGAGATGCAGACCCCGCTGGCCATTGCTAGAGGGAAACTGGAATTATTACTGGAAACATCGGCCCTGACGGATGAGCAGCTGGCACTGGTGCAATCGGCTCAGCAAAACATCGATAAATTATCGAAACTCGGAAATGTCCTGCTTTTGCTGACCCGGATCGAAAATAAAGAGTTTGCCAATAACCAGAAACCAGTCGATTTTTCCTGGATCACCCGGGCCTGCCTGGAAAACTTTGAAGAGTTGGCCAGCTTGAAAGGGCTGGCCCTGAGTAGCCAGGTCGAACCTAACGTTCAAATAATGGTGGACCCCACTCTGGGCGATATCCTGGTTGCCAACCTGGTAAAGAATGCCATCCGCCACAATGTGGCCGGAGGGTGGGTGGAAGTAAAGCTCGATGCGGATAAATTGCTGGTTCGCAATTCCGGCCCGGCCCCTCGCGTACCTTCTGAACAACTCTTCGAGCGTTTCCAGAAAAGCCGGCACAGTGACGGCTCTCTGGGCCTGGGGTTGGCGATCGTGAAGAAGATTGCTGAAGTCAATAATTTTCAGGTATCACACCGGTTTTCGGATGGAACCCATGAGGTGTCCCTGCTCTTTCATCCCTGATGTACGCGCTCTTTTGAAAATTGGATTCGACTTTTCAACTGGATGGCGGCAATCCAGAATGCACCTGTAAACTGAAAATGTCGTTGTTTAAACATTGAGTCGGTTTTTTCTGTTTAAAACCTGAACTTCAGAATTGCTTCAAATTTCCTATAAAATATCATTAGGATTGCCCCTTACCTTTGTATTGAAAAGAATAAATAATTGCCCTCGACTTTAAAAAACGACAATGAAAGATCGCCTGATTCTACTACTGTTTACACTACTGTTATTGTTACAAACGCCATTTTCGATAAGCGCTCAGCCTGATCCCGATAAGCCTGCCAAAGGGCTCATTAAGGGCACCGTTATCGATGAAAGCACCGGACAGCCGCTGGATTATGCCACTATTACCATATTCTCTTCCGAAGACAGTTCAATGGTTACCGGAGGAGTGACGGATGTGGCGGGCACCTTTAACCTGGAAGTGAAGTTTGGCAGCTATTACGCCAATGTGGCCTTTATTTCCTTTACCGATAGAGATATTGGTGGTATTGAGGTCAACCGGGATACCCCAATTGCTGACCTGGGCGCCATCAATCTTGCGCCCAACGCCACCACCCTGGCGGAGGTGGAAGTCCGGGCGGAAAAAAGCAACATGCAGATATCGTTGGATAAGCGGGTGTTCAATGTTGGCAAGGATCTGGCTAATATTGGAGGTTCTGCCAGTGATGTGCTGGACAACGTGCCATCGGTAACGGTAGACGCCGAAGGCGGCGTTAGCCTTCGGGGAAGCGCCGGCGTTCGCATATTGATCAACGGGCGCCCATCCGGGCTGGTCGGTGTAGGAGATACAGATGGCCTGCGGCAGATACCCGCCAACCTGATCGACCGCATTGAGGTGATTACCAACCCCTCCGCCCGTTATGAAGCGGAGGGTATGGCCGGCATTATCAATATCATTCTGAAAAAGGACCAGCGGAAGGGGCTCAATGGCTCCCTGGACCTCACCACCGGTTATCCGGACAACTATGGCCTTGCCGCCAACGCCAATTATCGCACCGGCAATCTTAACCTTTTTGGCAACTATGGCATCAGCTACCGAAAACGGCCGGGGAAGGGCTCCCTTTATCAGGAAGTCTACGACCGCAATGCATTTAAGCCCGATACCACATACATCCTGCAGCAAAACCAGGACCGGGAACGGGGAGGCTGGGACAATACCCTTCGGGCCGGCGCCGAGTATTTTTTCAATGATAAAACGACCTTGACGGGCTCGCTGACCTACGAAAATGAAAATGGAGATAACCGCTCGGATATCGAATACCGCGATTATATTTTCAATCTCAATAATCTCACAGGTATTACCCGGCGCCTGGACAGGGAGAAAGAGATCGAAAACAACCTGGAGTACGTCATGAGCTTTCGTAAGGAGTACGAACGCGAAGGCCACCTTTTGACAGCCGATGTGCGCTACCAGGATAATGCGGAGGTGGAAAAGTCCGCTATTATCGAAGAATACTTTACCCCGGAGTACATGCAGGCTGGAACGCCTGACCTGGAACAGCGTTCTCGCAATGAAGAGAAGGAACGGCTGATCATGGGCCAGATGGATTATATTCACCCCTTTGCCAAGGAGGGTAAATTCGAAACCGGCCTGAGAGCCTCCATCAGGGAGCTCAATACCAATTATAAGGTGGAGGTATTTGACAACGCCGACTGGGAACTGCTACCTAACTTTACCAATGAGTTTGTTTATGATGAGAACATCTATGCCGCTTATGCCATCGTCGGCAATAAATTCGGGCGGTTTTCAGCCCAGATAGGGGTGCGGGCCGAATATACCGACGTCAACACCCGGCTGGTAGAAACCGGTGAAGAAAACCCCCGGGATTATCTGAACTTCTTTCCCAGTGGCCATATCGCCTATGAATTTGCCGGACAGAACTCCTTTATGGCCAGTTATAGCCGCCGCATCAACCGCCCTAACTTCTGGTCGCTGAACCCTTTCTTTAGCTTCAGCGACGCCCGGAACATTCGAACCGGCAATCCCAACCTGGATCCTGAATATACAGACGCCTACGAATTAGGCCACCTGAAATACTGGGACAATATGTCACTGAGCTCTTCGATTTACTATCGCTACACCCAGGGCATCACCGAGCGAATCCGGACGCTACAGGAGGACGGCTCCACTTTGACCCGCCCGGAAAACCTGGCCACCGAAGATGCTTATGGGCTGGATGTGACCTTCTCTGCCTCCCCAACCGACTGGTGGGACCTGGACGGTAATGTCAACTTCTACCGCTCTATTATCAATGGTAATAATATTGACACTTCCTTTACAGCAGACGCTCTGACCTGGAACGGCCGGATCACTTCCAAAATGGACCTTTGGAAGTTCATCGACGCCCAGGCGCGGCTCAATTACCGGGCGCCACGCAATACGACCCAGGGCAGCAACAAAGCTTACTTTTTCGTCGACCTGGCGTTTAGCAAAGATATTCTGGACAGCAAAGGAACCCTTACGCTTTCTGTGCGTGACCTGTTCAACTCCCGCCGCTGGCGTTACATTTTTGAAGACGAGGATTTCTACAGCCGGGGCGATTTCCAGTGGCGGGCCCGTCAGGTGGTTCTTACATTCAATTATCGCCTGAACCAGCAAAAGCAACGCCAACGTGGCGGGCGGGGTGATTATGACGGAGGAGGAGATTTCTGATAGATAAGACATTCCAAGGCTTCTGTATTTGCCTGACGATGTTACTCTTGTTTCCTTTGTGGCGGTGATCGCGGCAACATAAGGAAACGGCGCCCAATCAGGGCAGTGGATGAAAAGAAGATTCCCCTATTTTACACCCATCCATGGTACCTGTAGCATCCAGTTCTTATGCGGGCCTGGTATAGTCCCGGTTTCTTAATTGAAGCCGGGATTAGTTTTTTCAGGCGAGTCATCATTCGAAAAAAGCTTTGTTGGGTTAACTGTCAAAGACAGGACAACGCGTGGGGCGCCTTTTTCAGATATTTGCCTACATTAGCTGATCAGAGTATTTTCAAAAGAAGAACTTGTTTTTTAACCCCTAAGTAGGTGGACACTTTTAGCATAACAATATAACCATTTCACCCTGAGCTTGTCGAAGGGACACCAATATAGCCATAGCCTCAAGAATAAGGAGATTAAGGTTCCACCTCCGAAGCAGGGTAAGTTTCAATAATTCTGTCCATATGCTTACAATGGATGCGCCAACTCAAAATATCGCCCTGCTGTTGTTCCTCCGCAATGAATCGGAGGAAGCCCTTGCCAAACCACTGGCGAGAGGAGGGCGGCGCATCAATAAAGCTGTTTTTCAAAAACTCAATCACCATGCTCAGCGGCAGGCCCGGAGATCCGGTTTGCCGTTGCTCACAGTCAAAGGCCGGCAACAGTCGGGCCATACGTTTGGAGAACGGCTGGCCAATGCCTTCGAGTTTGCTTTTGCCCAGGGCTACGGCCGGATTATAGCTATTGGTAACGATTGCCTGGCCCTGGATGCCGCTCGCCTGATAGAAGCTGCCCGCTGCCTCGAACACACCAACGTGGTATTGGGGCCGGCAAGAGATGGAGGCGTTTATCTGCTTGGCCTCAGCCGCCAGGCTTACGACCGCCGTTTTTTTCTGAAGCTTCCCTGGCAAACGAGCCGGTTGGGCAGCGCCTTGCGCCAATATGCTGGTCAATGGGGCCATACCCCGCTCTTGCTCAGTGTTGAGGAAGATGCCGATGATGCTTTTTCCTTTCTGCGTCTGGTTGGCCGCCTTTCCCCATATAGCCTCCTGCGGCGGGAACTGGAAAAACTAATCACGCCTGTAGGCCGGGAGCATATCTTTTTGATGCTTTCTCACTCGAGCCAATATGGCCATTCTTTCCTGAAAAGAGGGCCTCCTTCTATTCATTGAATCTTTTCTACATCTTTTCATTGTAACCATACTGCTCTTTTGAGATAAGCCGCAGGCTTTCCTCCTACCTGGCGTACGGCCCTGCGCCTGGGGTGATGGGGTTCCCGGATTGACCATCAGGGGCATCTGGAAAACCGCAACGCCACGTCAATGCGTATATATCTAAGAATAGTTTGGGGGGAGCCGGCCATGGAACGAGCCGGAAGCTTGCCTGACTGCCACAAAAAAATTATCACATGAAAATTGTTTTATCACTCACTGTTATACTTTTGCTTGCCGGGACTGCCATCTCCCAGGCCGACCTGAATGTTACGGTTATCAATTACCTTTCAAATCAAGCCGTGGAAGGCGTTGAAGTGCTGTTGCTTAATGAAGGCCGGGGTATCAAGGAGGCTCGTGTTACCGACGTCAGGGGAACAGCCGTATTTAAGGGGCTCTCAGAGGTGGCCGGTTATCAGCTTGTTTTTGAAGGGAATGGCCAGTTTGAAGCCAGCAGTACGGAAGACATCAGCATTCGTTCCAACCAAAACCTGACGGTGCAGCTCAACCTGCTGGAAAAACGGGAGATCCAACTCGATGAGGTCGTCGTCCTGGGCGCCGGCAGTACCACCAGTATCAACCGGAAGGATGCCGAAGTGGCTTTCGAACTCAAACAAAAGGAGATCGAGGCGATACCGATCGAAGGCCGGGATATTACCCGGGTGTTGTATCGCCTGCCCAATGTTTCCCAGGCCACCGGTTTCTATCCGGAAGCCCCCAATGTATCCATCAACGGCGCCAACTCGCTGTTCACCAGTTATATGATCGACGGGATGGATAATAATGAGCGCTTCCTGGGAGGCCAGAAATTTGCTATTCCGGTAGGTTTTACCCGCAATGTGACCGTCCTGACTAACAACTACTCGGCGGAGTACGGCCTGACCGCGAATGGAGTGGTCAACATTACTACCCGCTCAGGCAGCAATGAGTTCGGTGGAGAAGCCTTCGTTATTACCCGGCCCGGCCCGGCTATCGATGGCCAGTCGGATTTTGCGCAGCGAGACCTGTCTGGTAATGAAGTCAAAAATGGCTTCCAGCGCTATCAGGCAGGGGTTGGCTTTGGTGGGGCGATCGTTAAAGACGAAACCTTCTACTATCTCAATGTGGAACATACGACGGACCTGAAAGACAACTTGCTGAATTCACCGGCGCTGGGTGTCAACGAAACGGTCCGGGGACAAAATTACTTTACCTATATCTCCGGCAAATTGGATCACAACTGGAGCCCACGATTCCGCTCCAGCCTGCGTACCAATCTGGGCCTGGTCAATATCGAACGCCAGGGCGGCGGACTGGAAGGGGGCGTTACCTTTCCGTCGGCGGGCAGTGCGCAGGACCGGAACTCCCTTTTGGTAGCCTTGAAAAACAGCTACATCGGCAGTAATTTCAGCGCACAGACCAACCTGCAGTACAGCCGTTTTCGCTGGAACTACGGCCGGCCTCTGAATGGTGAAGGGCCGCAAACGACCGTCCTGGGCCCGGATGAGCAAACCCTTGCCATCCTCGGCCATCCCGGTTACATCTTTGACGAGATAGAAAATACCCTGCAATTTCAGCAAAAGTTCAACTATTACGCCGGCCGGCATACCCTAAAGGCCGGGCTGGGCATCATTTCCGCCGATCACGAGTTGTTTGGAGGCGGTAACGTGAATGGTAACTACACCGTGAAGCTGACGGAGGATCAGCTGGCAGAGTTGCGCAGCCTCAACCGGGGCGCCGGGCTGAGTGTAAATGACATCCCTTCGGATGTAGAGGTGCTGGGTTACAGCGTCGAACTACGCCCTGCTGCCTTTGGCGCCCGGCAGACGATCTATTCTTTTTATCTGGAAGACGAGCTGCGCGCTTCTTCCCGGCTGAACTTCATTCTGGGCCTTCGCTATGATTACGATAATCTTTCGAAAGGAGGTGCGGATCAGGGCGACCTCAATAATGTCGCGCCGCGCTTCAATTTCAACTATCAGCTGGGCCAGCGAAGCAGCCTGCGGGGAGGCTACGGAATATTCTATGACAAGATCCCCTATACCGTCTACAGCGATGCTCTGCAGCAAAATACGACCTCTCAGGATTACAAAAAACAATTGCAGGAACTGGTGAACCTGGGTATTCTTCCGGCAGATACGGATATCGACAGGATCACCTTCGACGGCAACCTCAGCGGCTTTACCACTGATGCCGAATACCTGAAAGGGCCATCGTTCGATGCTTTACAAGAGCAGCGGGAGGGCGTCTTCAGCAACGAACGGCGTATTCTCAATCCTAACGGCTACGACAACCCCTACACCCATCAACTGGCCTTGGGTTACCAATTGCAGTTGAATGAGAAGAGCCTGTTTTATATAGACCTGGTGCACAATCAAAGCTACAACCTTTTCCGCCTGCGCAACCTCAATGCCGCCGGGCTATTCCCCATCAGCCCGGACAACATTCGCGTGCGCACTACAAGGCAGGCCGACGCCAGCCGGGCTATCCCCATCGTGGATGGAAGCTACGCAGTGATCAACGGAGAAGAACGGAGCGGGGTCGCCCGCTCTGTGATCGTTTCCGAAACGGAAGGGCGCTCGCGCTATTATGCCGCCAGCTTGAATTTTCAGAAGGGCCGGGGGGAGGACGACTATGCCTTACGCATCAACTATACGCTTTCCTATCTGGAAAATAATACTGAGGACATTAACTTCCGGGCGATGGACGCCAACAACTTTGATGGCGAATGGGGGCCCAGCATTAATGACCGCCGGCACATTATCAATGGCATTTTTTCCTACTACCCGGTAAAGCACCTTTCTTTTACACTGGCCGGGCTGATACAGAGCGGGCAACCCATTAACCGTACGCCCCTACCGGTTATTTATGCGGTATTGGATGAAGACGGCAATCCGCTGCAGGAACAGCTCCTGGGCCCCAACGGTACGCCGGCATTCGATGAGGCGGGCAATCCTATCCTGGTGGATGTCACTGCCACCACTACGGACCTCAACGGAGACGGGGCCTCCTTTGGCGACGCCTACGTTGGCAACAGCGACCGCTATCCCGGCGAGAGCCGTAACAGCGACCGCTTGCCGTGGTCCAATACATTCGACCTGGGCGTACAGTATCAGATCCCTTTCGGGAAATCGGAACTGGAACTGCGCGCCGACGTGTTCAACCTGTTTAACACTCAAAACCTGAGTGGATACAGCAACAACGCTACCCAAAGCAATCAGATACAGCCGGGGCCATCTTCTTCGCCCAGTGTTTTAGTGCGCCGGAACGCCAGCGCGCCGCGGCAGTTTCAGTTTAGCTTGCGGTATATATTTTAAACTAATCAGTAACTATTCAGCAATTGGCGCTTAGCTGTTGGCCATTGGCGCCCGATGCCCATAAAAATGGGATATAAGCTTAAACTACCGGTTTTTTGCTTAATATACCAACCCTAAGGGCAGGCATTTGCTAACCGCCAAAAGCTAACTGCTGAATAGTTACACTAATCAACCAAATATGATCAAAGCAGCAGTAATTGACAATGGCATTGTCGGCCTCCGGGACTGCTTCCGGGACAACGATAAGGTACAATATCATTATCTGGAAGTAGATGGCCATTCTATCCCGGACTTCAGCCCTTACGAGCTGCTCGTTGTGCCCAACGGGACAGATCAGGTGACAGAATGGTTGTGTGGAATGAAACCGGAAGGCGCTTTTGAGATACGGAGCGAAGATTATGGGGTGGAAAGCATGCCTCTCAATTAACATGAAGTTTACGTTCTATGACGAATAAAATAACCTGGATATTTCTTTTGGCCGCTGCCGCCCTGCAATGGTCTTGTAGCAGCGGGTCCGTTTCAGAAAAAGAAGAAGATACGGCTACCCTCACCTGGGGGCAGGCCGAAGAAAAAGGGCGGGGTACGACGGTCAATCTGATGATGTGGTCCGGTGACCCGTTGATCAATGCCTATATGCAGAACTATGTCCGTCCGGCGCTAAAAGAGCAATTTGATATCGACCTGCAGATCGCCAACGGACAGGGCAGCACCATCGTGCAAAACCTCATGGCGGAACTGCAGGCGGGCAAGGCCGAAAGTGAGCTCGACCTGATGTGGATCAACGGAGAGACCTTCTACCAGCTCCGACAGCTCGACGCTTTGTACGGGCCCTGGACGGAAAAGCTACCCAACGGCCGGTACATTGACTTTGACAACCCTTTTATCGGTGTCGATTTTCAGCAGCCGGCCAATGGCTTTGAATGCCCGTGGGGCAATGTGCAGATGGTGATGATTTACGATTCCCTCAAAGTGGCCGATCCGCCGCAGGGCAGACAAGCGCTGCTGAACTTTGTGCAGGCGCATCCCGGGCGTTTTACGTTTGATAACCAGTTTACAGGGCTGACCTTTTTGAAGATACTGTTGATCGATATCGCCGGCGGCCCCGGATCGCTTAATGGCCCTTTTGATGAGGCAAAGTACAATATCTATGCGCCTCAGTTGTGGGCGTACATTCGGCAATTGAAGCCATACTTGTGGAAGGAAGGGCGCACCTATCCGGAAGGGGTGGCCCCTATGCATCAGATGTTTGCCAACGGCGAACTGTGGTTCACCATGAGTAATAATGATTGCGAGGTGGACAATAAGGTCCTGCAGGGCCTCTTTCCGGAAAGCGCCCGAGCTTACGTTTGGGAGACAGGTACGATACAAAATTCCCACTACCTGGGCATTTCCCGTTATTCACCCAACAAAGCTGGCGCCATGATGGTATGCAATTTTCTGATCTCTCCGGAGGCGCAATACAAAAAGCAGGACCCCGCGGTTTGGGGCGACGGCACCGTACTGGCGATGGACAAACTGCCGGAAGAATGGCGTGAAAAATTCCGCGCCCTTCCCAACCGGCGCTACGCGCCATCCCGGGCGGAGATACAGGATCGGGCGCTGATGGAATTGGCGCCGGAATACATGATCCGGCTGGCGGAGGACTTCAGAAAGGAGATCATTCAGTGAGATTTTATCGGGGTTCGGAACTCGCAGGTTCACCATGCGAACTACCGCACACCGCACACCACACACCGAAATGCAAAAAACAAGCACATACATCGGCCTGGGGCTATTTTTTGCACTTACCGCTTTCCCTTTGTTGCTGGGTATCGGTTATGCGTTGTTGTTCAGCCTTGGCCTGGCCGGTATGCTCAGTGAAGGTTTTACCTCCGAGCACTGGCAGGCCGTTCTCGGTTCGGAAAGCTTCTGGGAGACGATGGCCTTCAGTATTTATGTAGCCTTAGTATCCATCGGGCTGGCGGTCACTCTGGCGAT
Source organism: Phaeodactylibacter sp. (assembly GCA_020436535.1). Lineage (GTDB taxonomy): Bacteria > Bacteroidota > Bacteroidia > Chitinophagales > Saprospiraceae > JACJXW01. The sequence continues at coordinate 6,580 of JAGQXQ010000542.1, read as the reverse complement.
GCTTTTGGTCGTGCGGTGGCCCCGTACTTTTGAAAGCACTCCTTTGTCTTTTTTTATTTATTGGCCACTGGCGATACCGGCTATCGTGATGGCTTTTTTGATTTTTCAGCTATTGTCGAAGGGAGGAGCCCTGTCGCGGCTAGCCTTTCAGCTGGGCCTGGTCGATGGCTTGAGCCAGTTTCCGGATTGGGTCAACGGGCAATACGGTATTGGCATCATCACGGCGCACTTTTTCATGGCGTTGCCGTTTTTTCTTATTCTATATACGCAAATGTATAGTCATGAAGGATTGAAAGGCCTGATGCAGCAGGCCTTTACCCTGGGCGCCAACCGGCGGCAGGCTGCCTGGAGGGTGGCTGTGCCGGTGTTGCTACGCCGGTCTTTTGCTACCGTGGTGCTCTACTTTCTTTTCGTAATGGGCTCCTATGAGATCCCTCTTCTGCTGGGAAGCCAGTCCCGTCAGATGGTATCGGTTCTGACTATACAGAAGTTGCAGCGGTTCAACCTGGCGGACATTCCCCAGGCTTACACAATCAGCGTGGTGTACTCGGTGATGGTCGTAGCTTTGGTTTTATGGTTGTTGGGGGCGAAAAAACAGGTATAGCCCTACAGTTCTTTGGTTTCGCAAACGAAAAATAAAAAGCATAATCAACCGGCAGGAAAAATGAGCATCGAAGAACAAAAAAGCCAAATAAACGGGATCAGCCTCATTCTCATAGCCGTTATCCTTTTCCCCTTTGCCTTCTTGCTGATGCTGTCACTGGGGAGGCGGTGGGCCTACCCGATGTTGTTGCCAGCCGAGTGGACGCTGGACAACTGGCAGGCTATCTGGGGGGGGCAGGCGGGCCTGGGAGAAAGTCTGTTGCTGTCGCTGGCCCTGTCTCTGAGTATTGCTACGATAGCGACGGCCGGCAGTTTTTGGGTGAGCAAACAGGTGGCTTACCATCGGAACCGGCAGCGTTGGCTGGTGTTGGCTTACTTACCGTATGTATTCGCTCCCGTGATCCTGGCGGCCTGCCTGCAGTACTTTTTCATCCGCTGGGGCCTTTCGGGAAAGTTGGGGGGAGTGGCGATTGCTCAGTTGTTTATCACGTTCCCTTATGGCCTGATTTTTTTTACCAGTTTCTGGACAGAGCGAATGTTGTCTCTGGAACAATTGATCGCCACACTGGGAGGGAATACCTGGCAGGCCTATACCAAAGTATTGTTGCCGGTGGCGAAAGGCCCGATACTGACCTGTTTTTTTCAACTTTTTTTAATTTCCTGGTTTGAATACGGGCTGACTGCTCTCATTGGAGTGGGCAAAGTGCAGACCCTGACCTTAAAAGTATTTCAGTATATTAACGAGGCCAACCTCTTTTTCGCAGCGCTGGCCAGCTGTTTGCTGGTAATGCCGCCGATCGTGCTGCTGTGGTTGAACAGGCGCTATGTTTTTTCAAAAGTGATTTAAGATTTTCCAGATTTTCAAAATCTGGAAAATCTATTGATTACTCATGTTTTTAGAAGCGAAAAATATCAATAAAGGTTTTGGGGCGGAAAAAGTCCTGGACGACTTGAGCCTGCAGTTGGCCGAGCACGAGATGCTCAGCATTCTCGGGCGGTCAGGCAGTGGAAAGACGACGCTGTTGAAAATCCTGGCGGGCTTGGAAAGCCCTGATAAGGGGATGGTATTACTACAAGGCCAGGACATGGGCCCCTTGCCTCCCAACCGCCGCAATATCGTTTATCTCTATCAGGAACCCTTGTTGTTTCCACACCTCAACGTATTTGAGAATATAGCTTTCGGACTGCGCCTGCGCAAGGCCCCGGAAGGGGCGGTCCAAAAACGGGTAGCGGAAATGCTGGCCAATCTGGAACTGCCGGAACAAGCCAGGAAAATGCCTCATCAACTTTCAGGCGGGCAACGACAACGAGTGGCTTTCGGCCGCGCCCTTATTATCAATCCCAAAGTGCTGCTGCTGGACGAGCCCTTCGGCGCCCTCGATGCCGAGACCCGGGCGAGTATGCAGCAGTTGCTGAAGCGCATTGCTAAAGCCTTCGCCATCACGGCCCTGTTCGTTACACATGGACTGAAGGAAGCCCTCATCATGGGCGACCGCATTGGGCTGATGCAGCAAGGGGAACTGAAAGTGTACGACTCTAAAAAGGCTTTCATCGAGGATGTAGAAACCGGTGTGCAGGCTGAGATGGACTTCTGGCGGGAGATAGAGTAATATTTGATCGTCGACAGATAACCTACTATGAAAACAGACTTCAATCATTGCGAATTCCGCCCGCTTTCGCCCCTTAGCCAGGTGAAACTTCCTACTTCCAACTAGGGCATTCAAAACATTTATCCTAATTTTAGAAAAAAAGAATCATGAAGATCCCTAACCAGATTGCACTCATCCTTGTACTGTTGACTACTTACTGCTCGGGGCCTCAAGCTGAGAAAGAAGGGGCTTCCACTTCCCGCCTCGGAGAAATTCATCTCCAGGTGACGGGAGCGGATGCAGCACAGCCTTATTTTGAGAAGGGCCTGCTCTTGCTTCACAGTTTTGAATACGAAGATGCGCGCGCCGAATTTCAAAAAGCCCGGGAAACGGACTCCACCTTCGCCATGGCCTATTGGGGTGAAGCGATGACCCACAACCATGGCCTGTGGCGACGGCAAAATTATGAAGAAGCAAAAGCTGTCCTGGAGAAACTGGCGCCCAGTGCCAGTGAACGCCTGGAAAAGGCCGGCACGGAAATGGAACGCGATTTACTACAGGCAGTGGAAGTGCTTTATGGAGAAGGAGAAAAGGTGGATCGCGATAAAGCCTATGCTGCCTTTATGGAGCAGCTGTATGAAAAATACCCCAATAGTCACGAAGTAGCGGCGTTCTACGCATTATCTCTGTTGGGCGCCGTTCCGGTGGGGAGAGATGAGGAAGCCTATGAGAAAGGGGCGGCCATTGCCGAGGGGATCCTGAAAGAAAACCCCAATCACCCCGGGGCTTTACATTACCTCATCCACTCTTATGACGACCCCGGGCATGCTCAGTTGGCCAAACAGGCTGCGGACAGTTATGCCGAGGTGGCGCCCGATGCGGCCCATGCTTTGCATATGCCTTCTCATATTTATGTTGCTTTGGGTATGTGGCACGAGGTCGTCGCCTCAAATGAAGCCTCCTATGCTGCCAGTATCAAGCGAATGGAGCGTAAAGAACTGGACAATGACGCCCGTTCCTACCACGCCTTCCACTGGTTGCTCTACGGTTATTTGCAGCAAGGCCGGCAGGAGGATGCCCGGCACATTATGGAGCAGATGGAACAATACACCAAAGAACTCCCCAGCCAGAGCGCCCGTTCTTATCTGGTGCGGATGAAGGGTAATTATCTGGTCGAAATGGAAGCCTGGGACAGCCCCGTTGCCGATATCGAAATTGATCTGGACGAGCTCAATATTACTTTCCATGCCATTGCTCATTTTCTGGAAGGGATGAAAGCGTACCGCAAGCAGGATGCTTCCGGGATAGAGTCTCTATTGGAAGAGATGGCCTCAGTTCGACAGCAGGCAGCCATGTCTGTGGATAGTGAAGGCGTGCCCATGTGTGGCGCCGGCGGCAGGTACGGTAAGCCCAACCAGTTGGATATCGACCAGGCTTATATACTGGAATTGGAATTGAAAGGCCTGCTCGCTACGCTCAAAAAGCAGCCGCAGGAAGCAGAGCGCTGGCTGAAACAGGCAACGGATCTGGAAGACAATATCAGCTATTCGTATGGCCCGCCGGAAGTGGTCAAACCTTCCTATGAGCTCTATGGAGAATGGTTGCTGGAACAGGGCCGCCCGGAAGACGCCTTGCAGCAGTTTGAACGGGCGCTGAAACGCGGGCCCCAAAGAGTGCAGGCGCTCAATGGTACACTTCAGGCTGCCCGGGCGCTGGGAAAGGAGGAGGAGGTTAAGGCCGCACAGCAATCCCTGGACGAGATCCGGGCAAAGGCGGAAGAACAACGCAAGGGGCGGCTGAGTTGATTATAACCGGGCATATCCTAATTGGTATTAGTGGATAGCTTTAGAACATGACATTGCTTTGCCCTGTTCAAAAGCAAAATAAACTAAGCTACTGATATTGATGCAGCCCAGTCAACTTATACACACCATTACGCAACCTTTTCGCCAGTTTATTCGCCAGGAGTCCTCCAGTGGAATACTACTGATCATCTGCACGGCCCTGGCATTGGCCTGGGCTAATTCCCCTCTTTCATCTTTTTACTTTGGACTGTGGGAAACGCCGGTATCCATTACCATTGGGGCATCCAGTTTTTCCAAACCCCTGCTGCTATGGGTAAATGACGGCCTGATGGCTATTTTCTTTTTTTCCATCGGATTGGAGATCAAACGGGAAGTCATCGACGGCGAACTGTCGAGCTTTCGCCAAGCCGCCTTGCCGATGGTGGCGGCACTGGGAGGTATGTTAGTGCCGGCAGGGCTGTTTTTTCTGTTGCACCAGGGCAATGAAGGGATAGAAAGCTGGGGAATCCCCATGGCGACAGATATCGCATTTTCATTAGGCATACTTTCCTTACTGGGTAGCCGGGCGCCCTTGAGCCTCAAAGTTTTTCTTACGGCTTTTGCAATTGTCGATGACATTGGCGCAGTGCTGGTCATTGCGCTGTTTTATGCTCATGAAGTAGATTGGAACGCGCTGGCTATCTCGGGCAGCCTGCTCGCTTTCCTTTTCATTTGTAATTATCTGTTTAGCATCAAACGCAACTGGGTGTATATCATAGTCGGGGTGGGTGTCTGGTATTATATGTTCAAATCGGGCATACATCCAACCATTGCCGGCGTATTGGTCGCCTTTACGGTACCTGCAACCAATAACATTCGTTTAAAGCACTTCACCAAAAGCATCCGGGATTTTCTCGATGATTTTCGGATTGAGAAGGCAAAAAAGGGCGGCCCTTTTCTGCCGCAAAAGGAGTTGGATACACTGGCGGGCCTTAAAAGCAACGTGCGGGCGGTACAGCCTCCTCTTCAGCGAATGGAATACCTGCTCAACGATTTTGTAGCTTATTTCGTTATGCCGCTCTTCGCATTAGCCAATGCCGGAGTTATGCTGCGGGGTGGCATGGAGGTAGCTTATCAGCCATTATTCCTTCACATTGCAGTAGCACTTCTCGTTGGCAAAATAGTGGGTATTGTATTTTTTTCCTGGGTAGCCGTCCGCCTGAGGGTAGCCAGCCTGCCTGCCGGCGCCAGCTGGGCTCAGATGGCCGGGTTAGGCTTTCTTGGAGGCATAGGTTTTACCATGGCCCTGTTTATTGCCAACCTGGCCCTGGAAGATGGCGCCTTGCTGGCCCAAGCCAAACTGGGTATTCTCGCCGGCTCTATGGTGGCGGGCACACTGGGTTACTTCCTGCTACGTTGGTCGTTGGATCAAGACGAAACAGAGTAAGGAAGGATCGAATTTCACTCAATGTATAACACCAACCCCTTCAAATAAGACCCCTCTGAGTGGAAGATGCTTACCGGATGGTCGGGGGGCTGGGAGAGCTGGTGCATGACCCTCGCCTGGCGGCCGCTTTCCAAAGCCGCCGCCACAATCGTATTATAAAATAAGGCCTGGTCTACTACCTGTGAACAGGAAAAAGTAAAGAGGAGTCCTCCCGGGCGTATTCTGGACATCGCCAGGGCGTTGAGACGCTTGTAGCCTTGGACAGCCTGATGGCGCTTTTTCAGGCTTTTGGCAAAAGCCGGAGGGTCGACGACCATCAGTTCGTAGTCCTTATCTGACGACCGTAGAAAATCCATCACATCCAGCGCGTGAGATTGATGTCTTTCAGAAGCCAGGCCGTTGAGCGCCACATTGGCCTCAGTCAGCTCTATTGCCTTTTTCGATACATCGACTGAGTCGACAAAACGGGCGCCGGCCTGAAGGGCATAAATGGAGAAGCCCCCGGAATAACAGAAGGCATTCAGTACTTTCTTGTCTTTGGCATATAAACCCGCCAAACGGCGGTTTTCCCGCTGGTCGAGAAAGAAACCCGTTTTTTGTCCTTCTTCCCAGTCGACCTGGAAGGCATGGCCGTATTCCAGGACAGGCCCGGGCGCCCCTTTACCAAAAACATATCGATTCTCTACCTCCGTTGCGTACTGGCTGGGAAGGGATTCTGCACTTTTATCGTATATGGCCTCCAGTTGATCGCCAAAATTATTTTGTAAAGCCTGGCTGATCTTATCCATCTCCCGGTGCATGCCAATGGAGTGACACTGAACTACAGCGGTTTTATGGTAGAGGTCGATGATCAGGCCGGGCAAGCCGTCTCCTTCAGCGTGGGTGAGCCGAAAACAGTTGGTCTGCCGGTTGCTGGCCAGTCCGAGATGGCGCCGATATTGTAGCGCTTTGCCGATCTTGGCATCCCAGAAATTCTGATCCGGAGATACCTGCTGAAAGGAAAACAGGCGGACAGTTATGCTGCCATTCTGGTAATGGCCGGTCGCGAGGTAGGAACCGTCGGATTTATAAACTTCCACCACGTCTCCATCCTCTACATTGCCCTCAATATGCTTTACTGCCCCTGAGAAGATCCAGGGATGAAAACGTTCTACTGC
>JAGQXQ010000541.1 GCA_020436535.1 Phaeodactylibacter sp. | reverse complement strand
TAGAAAAAGGCGAAGCCAACTTTTTTCAAATGGCGCTCGATTACCTCGATTTTGACAGGGAGCCTGACGAAACGGTATACATGGATTTTTTGAAAATGCCGGTGGATAAGCTGAAAAACGCCGGTAATTTTTTTCTCTTTCCTCAGCGTGATGAACGCATTCTGTTAATCTGTGACCAAAGCCTGCTCGGCTCGTGTAAAGAAGGATTCGCTATCACTGAGCGCGGGCTGTATTGGAAAGCTCAACTGCAAACTGCCCGCCAGGTGGCTTTCGGCGCCCTGGAAAGCGTCCGCCGCGAAAAAGACTGGCTGTTGATCAACGGGCATTTTTTCAATGCTAACCCTTCCTTGAATCTCAAGATGATGAAGCTGCTTAAAAAACTCAATGGGTTTTTCCGTTGATTGTACTTAGGCGGGTTTTCCCTTCATTTGAAGTTAATCGTTACCCGCTTGGTCAGCGGATAACCCACACAGGTTTGGACTACTCCATCAGTTGCCTTACTGCTGAGCGGCCCTTCCGGTAGATACATGATCACTTCTCCCTTCTGGCAACGCGCCATGCAACTGGTGCAGATACCACTCCGGCAGCTGTAGGGCAATTCTATGCCTGCCTGTTCGGCAGCCTCCAGGATCGTTTGGCCAGCTTTAAGCGGGAAAGCGGCCTCGTCTCCATTTCTGGCCAAGGCCACGGTTCCGTCCGGAAATTGCTCCGCCGGCGGGCGAATGGGGGGCGTAATGGTAAAAACTTCTTTGTGTATCTGTTCGTCCGGATAGCCCAAAAAACGAATAGCCATTTCGGATTTCAATAGGAGCCCCGGCGGGCCACAGAGAAAAAAGTCGACAGTGGAGTCGTCTTTCGGTATATTCTTTTGAATGAGTTCTTCCAGGAGGGCATTGCCCAGGCGCATCGGGAGTACCTCGGCATGGCTCGTTTCGGCAATTTCGGACAGTTGTCCCTTGGGGCTGCTTAACAACAAAACAGCCTTAAAGCGCTCGGGGTACAGCTGAAGCCATTTATCCAGATCCTTTCTAAAAATGAGACCCTGTTCATCCCGGTTAGCATAAAGCAATATCACCTGAAAATTCGGGGTACAGGCTAGTGCATATTTGATGATCGAAAATACGGGCGTGATGCCACTGCCACCCGCCATCATAAATAGGTAATGAGGCCGCTGTCGGAAAGCTGGCAGGACAAACTGCCCGGCGGGCGGCAAGGCTGTCAAAACCTCACCTGAACGGACTCCTTCCACCAAAAAGGAGGAAGCCGTGCCGTTGGGCTTTCGCTTGACCGTAATAATAGGATAATGGTCAACGCCCGGACTGGAGGAGAAGGAATAGGAACGACGGATCTCCCTGCCGTTGATTTTTAACAACAAGGTCAGGAATTGCCCTGCTTTATAGGAGAAAAAACCATCGACCGGCTGAAGCACAAGACTCACAGCATCAGTAGCTTCTATCTTTTTTTCGAGGATCCGGAGGTGTAGCCTGTTTTTCATAGATGTGGGTAAAGGTAAATCAGACTTGGGAAAAAAGTCAAAATATGTTTTCTTTACGGCTCAAATCAAAAAATGTTCGTTTTGCAAACAAGGCAATGCTCAATGTGTTCTAAGACAGTGTGAGCAATTTTTGTTTGTTCATTTGTGTGCTGCCGCATTTTTACAGTATCTTTAAGGACACTTAATTGTATTAACCAGTGGGCTCCACATCCACAACATTGCTAAAAACAGTACCAAATCTATGGATACAGCAACAGGTAACAAGAAAAAAAACACCAGTAAAAAAACATCCGGGGGCGCCCAGGCAACCTATAGCAAGGAAATGTACCTGAACTGGTACGAACTCATGTTCAGAATCCGAAAGTTCGAAGAGCGCGCCCTTATGATGTACGGCCAGCAAAAGATCCGCGGATTTTGCCACGTCTATATTGGCCAGGAAGCAATCGCAGCCGGCATGGAATCAGCCATTCGCCGGGAAGATGCCATCGTCACAGCATACCGCCAGCACGGCATCGCTTTGGGGCGGGGTTGCGCGACGGATGCCTGTATGGCGGAGCTGTTTGGTAAAAAAACCGGTATAGTAAAAGGCAAAGGCGGGTCTATGCACTTCTTCTCCGCCGAACACCGATATTTTGGTGGCAATGGCATCGTAGGCGCTCAAATACCAATCGGAACCGGAATTGCTTTTGCCGAAAAATATAAAGGTACGGATAACCTCTGTGTCACTATGTTCGGCGACGGCGCTGCCCGGCAGGGGGCGCTTTACGAATCCTTCAATATGGCCATGAGCTGGAAGATCCCGGTCTTGTATGTGGTGGAAAATAATGGCTACGCTATGGGGACCAGTGTCAAACGGACCAGTAATGTTACAGAATTGTATAAATTGGGTGAATCTTTTGATATGCCCGGCGAGGCCGTCGATGGCATGAATCCGGTAGCTGTCCATGAAGCAGTGTCTAAAGCAGCCGAACACATTCGTGCCGGCAATGGCCCCTACCTGCTCGAGATGCGCACCTATCGGTATAAAGGCCACTCGGTTTCTGACCCCGCCAAGTATCGCACCAAAGAAGAGGTTCAGGAATATAAAGATCGCGATCCCATTAAAATGATTGAAGAGGCCATCCTCAAAGACAAGGTGGCTACAGAAGAAAACCTCAGAGAGGTCCAGGAAAAGATCAAGAAAGAGATTGCTGATGCGGTCAAATTCGCTGAGGAGTCCGATTTCCCGGATGCTTCGGCGCTTTGGGAAGAAAATTACGTGCAAGAAGACTATCCGTATATTATGGATTGATTTTTTTGCAGCTGGAAACAAACGGCGGGGGGGCAGATCAGCCTTACCGCCGTTTTTTTTATATCAAAACCCTGACAGATAGAAAACTTTAATTATTTTTGCGTGGCTTTTTCAAACCGGACTGAAAACTGACAAATTAAAAATGGCAAGAAGAAAAAGAAATCAGAAGAAAGCAGACGAGACTTTAGTGGATATTGTTGAAGTCAGGGATAGCGCCCAGAGCTTTGTCGATAATAACCAACAATTGATCTTCGGTGCTTTGGTGGCATTGGTATTGGCTATCGGCGGGGTTTTTGCATACAACAACTTTTATATGAAGCCCCGTCAGGTTGAAGCCGAAGAACAAATGTTTCGCGCTCAGGAACAATTTGAACAGGATTCCTTTGCTCTGGCCCTCACCAACCCGGGCGGCGGCTATATGGGGTTCCTTGATATTATCGACAGCTATGGCGGCACCGCCGCCGGCAATTCAGCGAAGTACTACGCTGGCATCTCTTACCTCAATCTCGGTAAGTATGAAGCAGCAGTTGACTATCTTCAGCAGTTTAAGGCCAAGGGCAGCATCACCCCTATTATGAAATACGGGGCCATGGGAGATGCGTACTCCGAATTACAGGATTTCGACAGCGCCATGAAATACTACA
>JAGQXQ010000540.1:544-2399 GCA_020436535.1 Phaeodactylibacter sp. | reverse complement strand
TTTGGAGATAAATTTGTGGAAGAGGCCCTGGGGCTAAGCCGCGCTTACCCCACTACCCAGATCGAACACTACTACAACCTGGCCTCCCTCTTCATGGCTATGAAGCGCATCAACACCATCCTGATCGACCTCTGCCGGGATATGTGGACCTATATTTCTATGGATTACTTCCGCCAGAAAACGGTAAAGGGAGAGATTGGATCTTCGGCTATGCCTCATAAGGTGAACCCCATCGATTTCGAGAACGCCGAAGGCAACCTGGGCCTGGCCAATGCCCTCTTTGCTCATCTGGCCGACAAGCTGCCCATCTCCCGCCTGCAGCGCGACCTGACCGATAGCACCGTATTGCGCAACATCGGTGTACCTCTGGCCCATACTGTCATCGCTTTCAAATCCATCCTCAAGGGAATGAGCAAGCTGCTGCTCAACGAAGAAAAACTCCAAAGCGACCTCGAAAACAACTGGATGGTTGTAGCCGAGGCCATTCAGAACGTCCTGCGCCGGGAGGGTTATGAGCAGCCTTACGAGGCACTCAAAGAGCTCACCCGGGGTAAAGCCAGGGTCACCAAAGAGGATATGCACGGCTTTATCGATGGGCTGAAAGTGAAGGAGGCGGTAAGGGAGGAATTGAAGCGGATCACGCCGCATAATTATGTGGGGAGGTAGGATAGACAGGATGACAGGATATAACTGGATTAACAGGATACGTCGTGCCGTTCAGTAAATCCTGTTAATCCTAACCAATCCTGTCATCCTGTCTATCCTTGCCGCACCGCCTCCACCTCCTGTATCGTCTTCGGAATAGGCTGCCCCAGTATCTGGTGCCCCGTTTCTGTAATCAGCACATTATCCTCGATGCGCACGCCGCTGAAGTCGCGGTACTGCTGCGCTTTTTCGTAGTTGATGAACTCCCAGTGTTTGCGTTCCTCCTGCCATTGGCCGATCAGCTCGGGGATGAAGTAGATGCCTGGCTCGACGGTGAGTACAAAGCCCGGCATCAGGGTGCGGGCCAGGCGCAGTGACTTCAACCCAAACTGGCTGCTACGTTCCATTTCATCGCCGTAGCCTACATGATCCTCTCCCAGTCCTTCCATATCATGTACATCCATGCCGATCATGTGGCCCAGTCCGTGTGGGAAGAAGAGAGCATGGGCGCCTGCCTGGACGGCTTCCTCGGTATCCCCTTTCATGATGCCCAGCGCTTTCAGCCCTTCGGTGATCATTCGGGCAGCGTAGAGATGGACGTCCCGGTAGGGAATCCCCGGCTTGAGCGCTTCGATGCAGGCCACTTCCGTATCCAGCACGATCTTGTAGATTTCTTTCTGTCGGGTGTTGAAGGATTTGCTCACCGGGAAGGTGCGCGTGATGTCGCCGGCGTAATGGGTGGGCGTCTCGGCGCCGAAGTCGCCCAGCACCAGCTGGCCCTCCTTCAGGGTATTGCCGTGGTAGTGGTTGTGCAGCGTCTGCCCGTTGACGGTGAGGATGGCCGGGTAGGACAGTTGTCCGTCGGCGGCCAGGGCGATGCCCTCCACAATGCCCGCCAGTTCGGCCTCCAGGATACCGGGGCGGGCGCGGCGCATGGCCGCCAGGTGCATGGCGCGGGTGATGTTGACCGCCTTTTCCATTTCCGCAACCTCCTCCGGGCTCTTGATGGAAACCAGGGAAATAACCGCTTTGATCAGGGCTTCGGATGCTCTGCTTTTTACAATGTTGATCGGAATATCCATCCACTGGCTGATCCGAATTTGATTGTCAGCGCGGTAGGGGGGAAGGAAGTGAACCGGCCTTCCTTTATTCAGGGCATCTTTCAGGTGGCCTTCCAGGCTGCCATAGGGGGTTGTTTCATTGACGCCCA
>JAGQXQ010000540.1:0-393 GCA_020436535.1 Phaeodactylibacter sp. | reverse complement strand
GGGCTGTCCAGGCCGAAGAAATACAGGAAATGGCTGTCCTGCCGGAAGCGGTAGGTATTATCGGCGTAGTTCATGGGGCTCTCCTGGTTGCCCATCAGGAGGATGATGCCGGTGTCGAGCTGTCCCTGCAACCGGTGCCGGCGCTCTATGTAGGTATTTTTATCAAACATGTATTGGTTATTGTGTTAGGTATAGTCTTAGCGCAGGAAATATAATGATTTGTAACGAATTTTCCGGATGTACCCGTGTATAGAACGCTCCAAAACCCAATATTACTTCTTTTGTCGGGGTACAAAACTTACATTTGCAGGGTAAATGCGGTTAAATGAATCATCTGGAACAATTTCGTGAAATAGAGACCTTCATCTTTGACGTTGACGGGGTGCTGACCGA
>JAGQXQ010000104.1 GCA_020436535.1 Phaeodactylibacter sp. | reverse complement strand
TGCGCTCCGTTGCCCCAGCCGAGTTTTGCTTCAATTTCTTTGATGCACTTGTCGAGATGATTATTGGCTGTCTGCATAATCCTGTTCCTTTGATCGCCTAATTTACGATTATTCTCTCTTTAATACTCCTTGTTGGCACTTGTACAAAGTTGTACAAGCCCTGTATTGTTCACCACTGCTATTTCCCCTTCCTTGCAATGGTGAAAAACATAAGGATCAGATTCTGATTATCATTTCCAAACCAAAATATAACATGATGCTGAGAGTAATTTGCTTTTTCCTTGTTGTGTGTTCCTTCCCGCAATTAACAGATGCCCAAGCCGTTGTTCCGTTCGATACGGCCAATTGGGATATCAAGGCCGAGGAATTTAAGCTAACTGATTACCAGGGAAAGAACGCGCTGCAATTAAAGAACGGGACTGCCTATCTCGAAAACGCTGGATTCAAAAATGGCATCATCGAATGGGATATGGCCTTTCCTAACCAAAGAGGGTTCACCGGGGTCCGTTTTCGGATCGAAGACCTCAGCAACATGGAAGAATTCTATCTGCGTCCACACCAATCGGGGAAACCCGACGCTAATCAGTACTGTCCGGTCGATAACGGCTTATCAAGCTGGCAACTGTATCACGGCGAGGCATACTCGGCACCTTATGCTTATAAATTTGACGAATGGTTTCACGTCAAACTCGTCGTGTCGGGGACTAGAGCAGAAGTTTATATTGACGATATGAACACGCCAATACTCCATATACCCTTCCTGAAGAGACAACCAAGAGCAGGCGGACTAATGGCCTACTCCGGGCTGGTGCCCACCTATTTCGCCAATTTTTCCTACACACCGGAAGATAATCCAATTCTGATCAGCAAACCTGTTGCTGAAAGCGAGATGGATCCCTCAACTATTCCAGTTTGGTCTGTTTCCAGCCCCTTTTCGGAAGGGATACTTGAAAAGGCATTTTCACTGGAAGACATTCAGGATAATGGCCTGGAATGGCAGGATTTAAAGGTGGAACCTTCCGGAACCGCCAACCTGGGCACAGTTGCTGTGCTGGACCGAAAAAAGCAAAACGCCGTTTTTGTAAAGGCAGTGATCAATGCTTCCGAAGCCCAGATAAAAGCGCTTCATTTCGGCTACAGCGACCGAGCAAAAGTGTACTGCAATGGCATACCCCTATACAGTGGTAACAACGGCTACAGGACTCGTGATTTCAGATACCTGGGTACGATCGGTTATTTCGATACCGTCTATCTGCCCCTAAACAAAGGCCGGAATGAGATATGGATCGCTGTCTCAGAAAGTTTTGGCGGCTGGGGAATACGAGGGAAACTGGAGGATATGGAAGGGGTCAATTTGATTTACTGAGTTGCTATGGAGTCGCGAAAAGCTGCCTTCAAGTTTTTGTACTAGATTTCATACCGCATCTAATAACTCCACACAATCAACTCATTATCAAATCATTGCATGCTTCCTGTCGGGGTCTCGACTTTTGCATTAGAAGGCAGGTATGCCTATATTTTTTGCCTTGTTCAGAACAAAATTTTCTCGCTTTCGCCTCATCATCGAAATTTAAACAAACTCTTATATATCCATGACAGAAATCATTGCCACTGTTCTTTTTATATCCTTAGCTTATTATTCCTTCCGAAAAGCTCACCTCCTGACCGCTCCTCCCTAAATTTTCATCATGAGAAGAATAAAAGTAACCAATGATTTATCAACCAAAAGCATAAACTATGATTTTAGTAATTGGAGCCACCGGAAAACTCGGCAGCGAGATTTGCCGCCTGCTGACTACAGAAGGAAAAGATGTTCGGGCGATGGTTAGAAAGACATCTGGCCAAACTAACACCCGGGAACTGAAACAGATGGGTATACAACTGGTAACCGGAGACCTGAGAGATTACGATTCTTTCCAGCCGGCCCTGCAAGGTATCGATACGGTTGTGGCCACCGTCTCAAGCATGCCGCTTAGTTATGTGCCGGGAGACAATGATATTCAACATGTGGACCTGCATGGAATGAAACATTTGATCGATGAGGCAAAGGCCGCCGGGGTGAAGCATTTTATCTACACCTCCTTTTCCAAGCAAATTGACCTGGACTTTCCGCTCTGCAATGCCAAGCGGGCCGTGGAACACCATTTGCAACATAGTGGCATGGCTTACACCATTTTGCGCCCAAGTTATTTCATGGAAACCTGGTTGACCCCTGCCGTGGGGTTCGATGTAGAAAATGCTAAAGTCCAGGTCTATGGGGATGGCGCGAAGCCCATTAGTTACATATCCTACAAAGATGTTGCTCAATTTGCGGTTGCAAGTGTAGAAAATCCTGCCGCCTGGAACACAGAATTGGAACTCGGCGGGCCGGACAAACTGTCTCAACTGGACGTTGTAAAGATTTTTGAAAAAATGGACGGCAGAAAATTTGACACTCAGTTTGTACCGGCTGAAACCCTGCGGGAACAGATCCATACCGCTACCGATCCCATGCAAAAATCTTTCTCCGGTTTGATGCTGGGAGCAACAAATGGCGATCCAATTGATATGAAAGAAACATTGAAAGCGTTCCCGGTTAAGCTCACTTCAGTTCGGGATTTTGCCCGAAGCATGGAGCCCATTGCTTAGAACACCTTATAAGTAAAAGTACACCCCCGCCGCAGCCATCAGAAAGTAGGACACCAATACAGCCGCGCCGGCATAATCCTTGGCCACCCGCTGCCCCAGGAAGAGCTGAATGATGGATAAACAGGCCATCAACATGCCCAACAAGGCGACTTCTGTATTGCCGGTAAACAGCAATACCAGCAGGCCGATGCCGGAAAGAAAGCCCGACGCCAGTTCCGAAAGGGTGATGACGGGCATCAGAAATGTCACGGAGCCATTGAGGATGGTATCTTTAAAATGACTTTTGTAAAAATCCCGCTCCCCCTGCCAGTTGAAAACCTTATCCAGGCCCGACTGAATAAAGAGAATGCTGGTCATCAGGGAGAAGAGGATCTGCATTATGTTCACACTGCTGATGCCTTGTTCGGATAGCCAATTTACTATTTCGTTTTCCATATCGTTTTTATCATTTTTCCAGGCGCAGGCGCCAGGCGTTGCTTGCCGGTCAAATTTATAAAAAAACAGGGTAACTGTTCAGCAATTGGCGCTTAGCTGTTGGCAATTGGCGCCCGATGCCCATAAAAATGGGATATGGCCTTAATCTGCCGGTTTATTGCTTAGAGTGTGTTCAAATTTCGATGATGAGTCGAAAGCGAGAAAATTTTATTTCAGACAAGGCAAATTTTGCCCATACGGGCCCGTACCGGGCAGTCGGATGCGGGCAATCCGGCGAAAAATTTANNAATTGAATTTTGAACATACTCTTAAGAAGCTGGACTTAAGGGCATGTACCCGCTAACCGCCAAAAGCTAACTGCTGAATAGCCGCTGTCCTGGTAATCCCTGCCGGCCTTGCGTGCTGAAGATCAGGTCTCGGCACGGCAGGCGGGTTGTTAATTTCAGAATCCTGTCTAATGTTGCAGCCCGGGGAAAAAATTATGCATCCCGTAATATGGATATTGGTCAAACCCCTCGAAATAGGGATCTGCCCACGGATCATCGGTAACCGCCATGGCCGCATCCATCATCCGGGCGTATTGTTTCACTACCTTTTGGTAGCGGCTGATCCCCGCCAGGTTCTTCATCTGAAAAGGGTCCGAATCTATCTGGTAAAGCTCTTCATAAGGCCGTTTTCCGAACGACAGCTCAAAAAGAGGGCCGTAGGCCTCATTCCCCTCAAAGTGCATCATAAAGAACTTCGAAGGGGAATCATCCACATCGCCGTAGGAAGTTGCAGCGCCGGTTAGTTCCGGGTCGCCGGCCGGCCAGCGCTCCGGCCTCAGGTTTCGGATGTAGAGGTATTGGTGGTCGCGGATAGCGCGGGCAGGATAACCCAGATGTCCCTGGCGGACATTGCCATGCCGCTCCCGCTCCAGGTAGACATAATCCTTACCTTGCTTATTTTTACCCTGTAGCAAAACGGGAAGCAGGCTTATACCGTCCATGGCCGCCGGGGGCTCCACCCTTGCCGCATCCAGAAAGGTGGGCGCCAGGCTTAGCAGGTTGACAAGGCCGTCGAATGTGATGCCTCTTATGCCCTTGCCTTTCCATGAGAGAACGAGCGGAACCCGGGTCCCGTAATCATAAAGGTTGGCTTTGCTTCTTGGAAACGGCATCCCATTATCGCTGGTCATGACGACAATCGTATTGTCCAGCTCCCCCATTTCCTCCAAAAAGCGAAGGATCTCGCCACATTCCTGGTCAAACCGGTTCAATTCGTAATAATAATCCAGCAGGTCCTGCTGAACCACCGGCAAATCGATCAAAAAGGAAGGAACCAACAAGCTGTCTGCGTTGAGTCCGGCCTCTGCGCCCAATCCTTGCACATAGGGCCGGTGAGGATCCTGGCTTCCAAACCAAAAACAAAAGGGCGCCTTATTAGGGCGTGAGTCATAAAACTCCTCGAATCCCGCATATTCCCTACCTGCAGGATTGTGCTCATATCCCCCGGCCCCGAAGTTGCCCGGGCCCCATCCTTTTTTTGCCATACCCACAAAATAGCCTTGCCGTTCCAGCAACTGCGTGTAGGTGAGGTATTTTCGGTCAAGCGTCCCCCAGAGGTTGGCCCCCTGTTCCAGGCGATGAGGGTACTGCCCGGTGAGGATAGCGGCGCGCGAAGGGGAACAGGAAGGCGCCGCGCAAAAGGCGTTGGTAAAGAGCACGCCTTCGGCAGCCAGGCGGTCAAACGTAGGGGTTTGCGCCACCTTGTCGCCATATACCCCGGCGTGCGGATACGACCAATCGTCGGCGATTAAAAGGAGCAGGTTGGGCTGGCGGTTGCCTTCCTGATTGGACGGCCGGACGCTGCAGGCTACCGCCCACAAAGCTATCCATAAGACGACTGCCAGGCCGGTAAAGGGGCGGCCGATTTTACATCCGATCAACATAGGTTCAGGTTTTTCATCCATTTGCCTGGAATTATAGCTAAACTAGTATCTTTCAAAAGAAAAAAGTATTTTCATCAACCAATATCAATCTTTACTTATATTTTACACTATGGATGCATTTTTAGATTTCTTTGCGCAAATGCCAACCTGGTATAAATTGGCCTGGATCATGATCTGTTTGTCGGTAAGCTGGATCCTGGAAGGGAATATTCCCCTGTCCCGATTCAACTACCGCAAGTGGAAACACGCTGGTGTAAACCTCATCTTTTTATCCACCTCCCTGATCATCAACGTTTTGTTCGGCCTGCTTACAGTGGGTATTTTCCTTTGGACACAGCAGCACGAATTCGGTTTTCTTTACCTCATTGACCTGCCCGTTTGGGTGGAACTGCTGCTCGCCGTTCTACTGCTCGATTTTGTGGCGCAATACGTTGCCCATTACCTGCTCCACAAGGTGAAGTGGATGTGGAAGTTTCATATGGTCCATCACAGCGACACCAAAGTGGACGCCACCACAGGCACCCGCCACCATCCGGGCGATTACCTGATGAGAGAGGGTTTTGCTCTGTTGGCCGTCATTATCAGCGGCATGCCTTTCGTATTTTACCTGGTCTACCGGATCACCAGCATCCTGTTTACCTATCTGACCCACGCCAACATTTCGATGCCGGTATGGCTGGATAAGCCCCTGAGCCTCGTGTTCATCACGCCCAATATGCACAAGTTTCACCATCATTTTGAACGGCCCTGGACAGACACGAATTTCGGCAACATATTTTCCATCTGGGATCGCCTCTTCGGCACCCTGGTCTACGATGACCCCCGAAAAGTCCGATACGGGCTGGACGTTCTGGAAGGCCATCGGGATGAGGATGTGCTGTACCAGTTTAAGATCCCTTTTGATAAGAGCATTAAAACGGATTATTAAAAAAATACGACAACAAAATACCTGAATATCCCCCTTCATAAGCCAGCAAACGATGGATGTCCTCTTTTTCGCCTATGCCCATTCCAGTGCTTCTCCCCTTCCCGCCCTCCAGGAAGAGGATGATAAGGTATACAGCATGCTGACCCCGAAAGCCTTGCAACAGCATTACCTCATTCATCGGGATGCCTACACTACCCGGCAAAAGATCCGCGAGTTCCTCATTCTGTACCGCGATAATATTTTCCTCTTTTCCTACAGCGGCCATGCCGGTGGAGATAAATTGTTGCTGGCCGACGAGCTGTCTCGCGCCGGCGGGCTGGCTCAACTGCTGGGGCAATGCCCCAACCTCAAAGCGGTGATCCTCAACGGCTGCTCTACCCGAGGCCAGGTAGCACAACTGCTGGAATGCGGAGTTCCCCTGGTCATCGCCACCAGCGCTCCGGTCAATGACCAAAGCGCCAAGGATTTTGCCGTGAGCTTCTTCCAGTCCCTGAGCCTGGGAGACACCATAGAGCGGGCCTTCGAGATCGGGATCGGCGCCGCCTCCCTGGGCGCCAGCATAGAGGTGCACCGGGATGTCTTCCTGGAAAACCTGGGCGACCCGGAGGCTCCCTTGTGGGGCATTTATTACAAAGGCCGGGAAGCACTTGGCATCCATCTGCCGGAAAAGCCCCAACAGGCCAGCGCACCGGATTTTATACCCAATGAAAAACTGATCGCCACCTTGCTGGTGGCATTGGAAGGCTACAGCGAAGACCTGGAATTTCTGGCCTTCCAGGAAAAAAAGGGCAAACCGGTAAGCGCTTCCCGAAAACGGATGGCCATCCTGAATTGCCTGCCGGCGCCGGTCGCCGAACACCTGCGCAAGCTGATCACCCCGATGCGCGATAGCGATGAGGGCTATGACCAGGCCAGTGAGGGGCGCTTGAAGCAGCTGTCGCGAACCTATGCCATCATCACCGAGATGATGGCCTTTATCATGCTGGCCCAGCTGTGGGAAGCCAAGCTTGAACACGACGAGCTGGCCATGCCGGCCAAATCCCGGGAAGTAATACATGAATTCCTGCATCGCCCTCTGTTACAAGTCGGCTCTTACGACTATATTGAGCTCGTCCGCTCTATCCGCCAGGTTTTTGAAGACGATGCCAATCAGGGGCTGGTGGCCTTCTTCGTCCCGGAACTGGAGGAGATCAAAGAGCTGCCCTACAATAATGATGATTTTATGGCCGCCAACTTTTTTCTAAATACCCTTCGCCGGCGCCTCAGTATCGGTGGCATCGCTGCGGAGGAAGTGCCCGCCCTTTGTCTGCGAGCAGAAGAAAGCCTCGCGGAAATATTCAGCCACCTGGGCTTCATGGCTGAATATACCCTTGCCTCGATCAACGATATCGATATTGAAAAATACCGGCACCAGCTCAAGCCCACCTTCCGGCACAATATCGTCCGCCTGATCGACTTGCTGGGAGGACTCGACCAGACCGACCTGGTCCTGGAACGGTTCACCGATAACCGCTCCATACTGCTCATTAAAGAGCCCGGGATGGAAGGCAAGCTGAAAGAACTCAACCTATCTCCTTTCATCATCGATAAACACGCCTTCGAAACAGATGCCGGCGATACAGAAGTGGCCAACATTTATTTCTTCAGCCACTATGAAAAGGAAAAAGATGCTTATTATTTCTACCGCGCCTACAATCCGGATGAAGAACTGTTGGCCGCCAGCAACCAGCAACTGGTGATCGTCAAGGCCCAGCTGGATGCTTTTTTCCAACTTCTGGGGCCAGCCAATAAAGAACCGGAGCGATCATGAGCAGCCCATTCAAATTTCTGGACGCCTATACCCGGGAGGATAAGGACCTGTTCTTCGGCCGCGAAGAAGAGGTGGACTCGCTCCTGGAAATGGTCAAAAAGAACCGGCTGGTCCTCATCTACGGCCCTTCAGGCGCCGGCAAGACCAGCCTGGTGCAATGCGGCCTGGGCAACCGCTTCCACCCTACCGACTGGTATCCTATCCTTATCCGCCGAAATGAGGACATCAACCGCTCCCTGAAAGAAGCGGTAACCGAAGGGCTGGGAGGCCGGCAGTTCGGCCCTATCACCGAAGCCATCGAAGAGCTGTACGTAGAGTACCTGCGCCCGGTTTATCTCATCTTCGACCAGTTGGAGGAACTGCTCATCCTGGGCAGCCAGGAAGAACAAAAGCAGTTCGTAGAGGCCATCGCCCGGATCCAGGAAGCCCAGATGCCTTGCCGTATCCTCTTCATTCTTCGGGAGGAATACCTGGCTCACCTCTATCATTTTGAAAAAGCCATCCCCCGCTTGTTCACCCGCCGCCTACGGGTGGAACCTATGAGCCGGGCCAGTTTGCGGGAGGTGGTCACCCGTTCCTGTACTGCTTTTCATATTACCTTCGAAGATAACGATCAGAACCCGGAACAGATCATCGACAACGTCAGCCGGGGTAAAGCGGGCGTCTCCCTGCCTTATCTGCAGGTCTACCTCGACCGGTTATACCAGGCTGACTTTCAACGGACTTATGAACGAGAAAGGCAGGGAGAAGAGCTGCCCGAGCTCACATTTACCACCCGGGAAATTGAAGCATTCGGCGCCATCGAGAATGTGTTGGATAAGTTCCTCACCGAACAACGACAACAGATCCAGGCAGCGCTAAAACAACAATACCCTTCCATCGACGACGGCTTAGTGCAGCAGGTGCTCGATGCCTTTGTCTCCGAACGGGGCACCAAACGCCCCATCTCCTTCCACATGGAGGAACAACTGATCCAGGTAGACTCAGAAGCCTATCCTTTTCTGGCCAGCCTGCCCGATAAGGTGCGGACGGACTGCCTGCAGGCGCTGCAGCGCAGCCGTATTCTCAACGATGAAGGCAACGTCTACGAACTGGCCCACGACAGCCTGGCCGCCCTGATCGACGAGGCACGCACCGATGAGCAGCGGCAGCGCAATGAGGCCAAAAAACGGATCAGTAACGCCTACGCAGAATACCAGGCCAGCGGCCTGTTCCTCAATCGCAAACAGTTGATCAGTATTGAGGATTTCCTCGACGAGTTGAAGCCCTCCCTCCGCCCGGAAACCATCGCCTTTGTCCAGCAAAGTTACGAACACGCCGAACAGGCGGAACAGGCAGCGCTGGAGGAAGAACGGCGCAAACGCCGACAGGCGTGGCGGGTAGCCGGCGGTATGGGGTTGCTTGCCCTGTTGACGCTGATCGCCGCCGTCATCGCCTTCAACTACTATAACAAAGCCCAAAAAGCTACCGAGCAGGCCCTCAACCGAGCGTTTGACGCCTCCTACATGAATGCCCTATTATTCAAAAAGGAAGGGCAATACCCCGAAGCGCTGGAACGGATCAACGCCATCGGCCTACCCGGGCTGCGGCCCTCCGCCCGGGATAGCCTGGCCCAAGCCCGGCAAACGATCCGGCAGCTTCAAATGGCTATTGAGAAAGGCGACAGCCTCGCCCGGGCCGGCAAACTGCGCGAAGCGCTTTTGGAATTCAACAACGCCTATAGTATTAGCCCCGATAGCGTCATCCTCCGGTCTATCCGGCAAAAGGAAACAGAACTGGAAACGGAATTTAACATCCTCATCAAACGGGGGGACGCTATGGTCGTCGCAAATAATTACAAAAGGGCCGTTCAAGCTTTCTCCACTGCGCTGGAACTCAAGCCGGAGGACGATACCACCCGGCTTAAATTAAATAAGTATCTGAAATTGGTGAAGCCCAATTGAGGAGGTTTTGCCAGGCAGTTAACCTTCCATCAAATTGCATCCTGCGCCTTGACATATGGATGATTTATATGATAAAATACCGCCGATCATTTGGGAGAATGAACATTGATGCTTATTTTTAGTTGGTGTTTTCACACCAGTCCACTATTTTTTAAAACACCAAACTCCAAATGAAATGAAAGTACTACTACCCTCACCTACTTAGATACAGTATAGTTTTTTTGTAAATTGCATGCCTGTTCTATTTTTCTCCAACTACCAAATAGGGGCGCTGCCCATACCTAAATAACCCACTGCCTTATGAAAAACCTAATAGCCCTGCTTATCTTTTCTTTCTTTTCCCATTTCCTGCCGGCGAATACCTGTTCGACCGCTACAGCAGTCTCGTTCAATACCAACTGGCAGGCC
>JAGQXQ010000539.1 GCA_020436535.1 Phaeodactylibacter sp. | reverse complement strand
CTACACCCGCAAGAAGCAGGACGACGACGGCAACATCATCGGCGACGGCACCGAGAAGGAAGCCCGTATGGTGTACCTCTTCGGCGCGTTGCCTTACTTCAGCTGGAATTTCAAATTTTAAAACCAGGTTTTCCGGAAGCTTCCCGGACGTAAACCTGGAAAATCTTATACTAAAAAACAACCATCATGAAAAATATCCTTTTCCTGGCCCTGTTCTCTCTTGCCTTGTTCAGCTGTGAAAAAACCATTGAACTGGACCTGGAGCAAGCGGAGGAAGCCACCATTATCGAAGGCCTGATTACCGATCAGGCAGGCAGGCAGTATATCCGCATCAGCCGGTCAGCAGGGTTTTACGACAGTGGGCAGAACCCGGCGGTTAGCGGAGCCATTGTCAGCGTAGAGGACAATGAAGGCAACGTATATCCCTTTGTCGAACAATCGCCTGGCTACTACGTCCCCAAAACGCCTTTCAGCGGCAAGGTAGGCAACACGTATACTATGGCCGCCAAAGTAGGCGAAACCATTTACACCGCCAGTGAAATCATGAACTACGTTCCGCCCTTCGACAGCCTCAGCATCCGCCTTGATGCAGAAGAGCAGGCGGATCCGGAAGATGAAGGCCGCTTTTACGAAGTGCTCGTCTACATCAAGGAGCCGCCGGCCACCGTTGATTACTACCTGGCCAAGTTCTACCGCAATGACACCATCCAAAACTGGGATGGGACCTGGGCTTTTGCCTACGACGACCTGTTGCTCACCGAAGATATTGACAACCTGCCCGCTCCCTTCTACTACGCCAAGGATGACCTCGCCCGGGTAGAGATGTACGCCGTTACCCACGAATGCTACAAATACTATCTCGACCTGAACGAAAACATCAACACCGACGGCGGCATGTTCAGCGGCCAGCCGGCCAACCTGCGCACCAACATCGAAGGCGGTGCTATTGGATATTTCCAGGTATCGGGCCTGGCGGATACGGAGATTCGGGTGGCGGATTGACATGGAACCATGGGGCCGGTAGTTCACCACCAAACAGTTCACCACCGGCCCCATGGATCACTGGCTCCGTGAAATCGCCCCCCATCTTTGCACTGACAAAAATCACCTTTTTTGACTATTCTTAATCATCGCGCTATACTATCAATCGGGTTACCTTGAAAAGTACAATCAAAGCCCGATACCATGAAAAAGTACATACTCCTTTTAGCGATGATATTTGGCTTGATCAGCGCTCTTTTCAGCCAGCCGCGGGAATGGGGTTATCACGCCGGAGCCACGGTACTGTTGAGCGAAATCAACGGCGCCAACGCCCTGTCGTCAGGTATGACGGCAGGCGTTTCCAACGGGCGGATCCTCATAGGGGTTTACGGCATAAGGGCACTTTCGCCGGCACAACGGCCCACCTACGAGTCTACCCTGGAAGAATACGGCCTGCAAACTGCCTTCCTCTATCCGATGACTTCCCGGCTCAATCTCAATTTCGGACTGAGAGCGGGCGTCGGCGAGGCCGGCATGGAAGCCATCCAGAAGCGCATAAGCGAAGGCGTCCAGAAAGAAGCCATTTGGGCCATCAGCCCGGAAATGGGGATAGAGTTTCCGCTCAGCCGGAATCTCAGCCTGGCCTATACCGGAGGGTACCGGTGGCTGTGGGGGTCCGAGAACCTGGAAGACGTAGGTTGCGGCAGCTATAGCAGTTTCTACACTGCGCTGAGTTTAAGGGTAGGTTTCTTTCCGGGGCGCTGATGAAAATCAATGAATTGGGATGAGATATATCATCCGGGAACAAGGGAAGAGAAGGATATATTTGAACATAAGGAATTAATAACCAATACTTAACCAAAAAAATGAAATCATGTCACTGATGAAAAGAACCAGCCTGATGCCGTGGGTTGACCGTTTCTTCGCAGATGACGACTTCATTAACAGGTGGTGGAAAGAAGACAGGCTGCCCGCCGTTAATGTAGCCGAAACCGAAAAGGATTTTAAAGTGGAAGTAGCGGCTCCCGGCATGAAAAAGGATGACTTCAAAGTAGAAGTCAAAGAAGGAACGCTGTATATCAGCGCCGAAACCAAGGCCGAGAAGGAAGAGAAGGAGGACAACTACATGCGCAAAGAGTTTAGTTTTAGTTCCTTTAAGCGCTCGTTCTATCTGCCTGAAAACGTAAAAGAAGATGAAATTCTTGCCAACTACAAGGATGGCATTTTGTACCTGACATTACCGAAAGTAAAAGTTGAAAAGAAAGAGAAGATCAAAAAGATTGAGATTAAGTAACGGCAGATCAGGCGCGGGCGCCGCTGCTTCAGGTGGCGTACGGAGCCGGTTTCCAGACTTTGATCTCAACCAAAACAGTGCACCATGAAATTTCTGGCCCGTGTAGTAAGCATTGCCATTCTAGCCTCACTGATCAGCGGTTGTGACACCACACAGATCAGAAAGGCCATGGTGCACTTTGACCGGGCCTTCATACCGGTGCTGGCCTACTCTTTTGAAGGAGATATTCATCAGGCCAAGCGGTCGGTATTCTACCTGGAGTTTCAATGGCAAAAGCTCAAAAAGCAATACCAAGCGTACTTGCCGGAAGAAGCGGAAGCCCTGAACCGGATCAATAGTTGGCTGGGCGATGCTTACTACGCTATCGACGCCAACAACCTGACACTCGCAGCCAATCAGCTGGAACATGTGAAATATGAATTTATGGAACTGCGTCAGAAGTACGGCGTAGATTATTACCTGGATAACCTCTACAATTTCCAGGACGCAATAGGCCTTTTGTCCGAAGCCGCCGGGGATGAACTGATGTGTCACATGGAATGGGGCGAATACGAGCACCTACTCCAAAAGGCCATTGAGGATTGGCAGGCCATCCGGGCGCAACCAATAGATAGCGCGCTTCATGAATTTGACGAGGCCCGGCTCCAGCAGTTGGCCTACAAACAGGATGCAATGGAGGCAGTGCTGTTACAATTTGCAGAAACTTTCAGCTGTGCCAACCGCCAGCAACTGGCCATTGCCAGCCAAAGCCTGCAACCGGCATTTTTTGAAGTACTGAGACTGTTCGGCAACTTCGAAGCCTCACAGACCTATTTTGCACAAAAGTAATTGAATAACTAACCTTTAAAACGGCCACCATGAATCCGGACAAAGCTATTCGGGAAATAATGACCACCAAGTTGGTGACGGTTGCCCCTGACAAGCCTGCAAAAGCCATTCAGGATATTTTCCGCGAGAATGAATTTCACCACATCCCGGTAATCGATAAGGGAGAACAGTTGGTAGGCATCATTAGCAAAGAAGATGTCTTCAAAGTCGCCCATGTGTTATCCATGCAGACCACCGGCAAAGCTTATTCTGAAAAAGAATACAAGCGGCTGACTGCTGCTGACATTATGACCAAATACCCCATCACGCTCGACCCCGATGACACCATTGGGTTGGCGGCGGATATTTTCCTGGCGAATAAATTCCACGCGCTGCCCATCATCGAAGACAACAAGCTTGTTGGCTTGATCACGACCCATGACCTGCTCAACTTTAGCTTTAATAATGTTGAGGTAGAAAAAACGGAAGAAGCATATGAGGAATAGAGGAATAATTTCTAAATAAAAAGGCCTCCGATGAAAGATAAAACCACCACTGTCGGGCAGATTATGAGTACACCAGTCATTACCGTGTCTCCCGACGATACCATGAGCAAGGTACAGGACACTTTCCGGAAGAATAACATCCACCACATTCCCGTGATCGATAAAGGTAAAGTGGTGGGTATCATTAGTAAGAGCGATTATTTTCGCCTATTGCATGGCTTCACGCTTTTCAAGACGGAGAAAAGCAACGAATATAATGACGCCATTATGCGCTCTCTGCTGGTGGGCGAGGTCATGACCAAACAGGTTGCCACGCTCAACCCCGAGGATTCGCTGGAAATGGCGGCAGGTTTCTTCCGGGAGAACCTCTTTCACGCCCTCCCCGTTGTTGACAAGGGCAAGTTGGTAGGGATCATTACGACTTTTGACCTTATCACCTATGCATTTTC
>JAGQXQ010000103.1:19877-21953 GCA_020436535.1 Phaeodactylibacter sp. | reverse complement strand
CTGATTCATGCCTTATTAATAATTGGTAGTTGCTTATTGATGGCTGGCAGTCGTCAACAGACAACCGATCGCCATCAACTGTCAACTGATTTTACACTTTAACTTCGCCTTTAGCCTTTTCGATAATCTCCTTGGAGATGCTCGATGGAGCTTCTGCATAATGAGCGAACTCCATAGTCGAACTGGCGCGGCCGGAGGTGATCGTCCGCAAGGCGGTTACATAGCCAAACATTTCAGACAGCGGCACTTCGGCCTGGATCGCTACAGCGGCGCCGGCACGGGGTTGTTGCCCTTTCGGCAAGCCGCGGCGACGGTTGAGGTCGCCAATAACCGGGCCGGTAAATTCTTCCGGAGTAACCACTTCGAGCTTCATGATCGGCTCGAGGATCACAGGCTTACACCTGGGAGCCGCTTCCCGGAAACCTTCCTTGGCGCAAAGTTCGAAAGCGATCGGCTTGGAATCCACGGCGTGCATTGAGCCGTCGTAAATTCGAACCTTCATGCTATCGATGTTGTAACCGGCCAGGATACCGTTTTCCATCATGGCGGTGAAACCATCGCGGATCGGCTTCTGATAGTTCTTATCAATAGAGCCACCGGTAATATCCCAGACAAACTGCAACTTGGTCTTTCCATCCTTGAACTCTTCGCTGTCGAGGAATTCCTGGTCTGCCGGGCCGATCTCGAATTGCATATCGGCGAACAAACCGGAACCACCCGTCTGCTTCTTGAGACGTTCGCGGTGATCCTGAGTGACGGTAAGCGCTTCTTTATAGTTAACCTGCGGGGCGCCCTGGTTGACTTCCACCTTGAACTCGCGGCGAAGGCGGTCAACAATGATTTCCAGGTGCAACTCGCCCATACCGCTGATGACGGTCTGGTTGGTTTCATCGTCGTAACGGACGCGGAAAGTGGGATCTTCTTCCGCCAGCTTGGCCAATGCCATTCCCAGCTTATCCAGGTCTTTCTGAGACTTGGGCTCGACTGCAAGGCCAATCACCGGGTCGGGGAAGGTCATACTTTCCAGTACGATCGGGGCGTTTTCAGCGCAGATAGTATCTCCGGTACGCAGGTCTTTGAAACCTACAGCGGCAGCGATGTCTCCTGCTTCAACCCGATCGACGGGGTTTTGCTTATTAGAGTGCATCTGATACAAGCGGGAGATACGCTCCTTCTTGTCAGAACGCGTATTTAATACATAGGATCCGGCGTCGAGCGCGCCAGAGTAAACGCGGAAGAACGCCAGGCGGCCCACATAAGGGTCGGTTGCGATCTTGAAGGCCAGAGCGGCAAATGGCTCGTTAACATCCGGGCGGCGCTTCTCTTCCTTGTCCGTTTTCGGGTTGACACCGGTGATGGCATCAACATCCATCGGAGAAGGCATAAAGGCGCAAACGGCGTCGAGAACAGCCTGAACCCCCTTATTCTTGAATGCCGACCCACACATCATCGGAACGATGCTCATGTCGATCACCGCAGCGCGAATAGCCGCGCGGATCTCTTCAGCGGAGATGGATGCCGGATCTTCAAAATATTTTTCCAAGAGGGTTTCATCGTATTCTGCAACTGCTTCGAGCAGCTTTTCGCGATACTCGGCTACCGTATCTACCAGATCTTCCGGAATAGGCACCACCTCGTAGGTCATCCCCATGTCGTGGTCATTCCAGATGCGGGCTTCATTGGTGATCAGGTCCACAACGCCTACAAAGGTCTCTTCAGCACCCATGGGTACCTGCAGCGGCACCGCGTTGGCGCCCAGCTTCTCTTTCACGTCGTTGACGACGTTGAAAAAATCTGCGCCGGAACGGTCCATTTTGTTGACAAAGCCAATACGGGGAACCTTGTAGCGGTTGGCCTGGCGCCAGACCGTTTCGGACTGAGGCTCTACACCAGATACAGCACAGAACAGTGCGACAACCCCGTCGAGCACCCGCAATGAGCGTTCTACCTCGACCGTAAAGTCGACGTGGCCCGGGGTATCGATAATATTAATAACGTACTGCTGGTCTTTCCAGCTCCAATTGGTCTTGGTTGCAGCCGAGGTAATGGTAATGCCACGCTCCTGCTCCTGCTCCA
>JAGQXQ010000103.1:0-19861 GCA_020436535.1 Phaeodactylibacter sp. | reverse complement strand
CCATGGTGGCGGCGCCATCATGCACTTCACCTATCTTGTGGCTGATACCTGTGTAGAAAAGGACACGTTCAGTAGTCGTAGTCTTTCCGGCATCGATGTGAGCCGCAATACCAATATTTCGAGTTAATTTGAGATCTTTTTGTGCCATGACTACGCCGTCAAGGATTTTAATTGATTAAAAGGTAATAAATAAAACAGTACATGATTAAACCCGGAAGTGAGCAAAGGCGCGGTTGGATTCTGCCATCTTGTGGGTATCTTCCTTACGCTTTACTGCGCCGCCTTCACCTTTAGAGGCAGCCATAATCTCCGCAGCCATTTTTTCAGCCATCCCCTTACCACTCCGCTGGCGGGCGAATTTGATCATCCACTTCATCCCAATTGATACTTTGCGCTTGGCGCGAATCTCGGTGGGGATCTGAAAAGTAGCGCCACCGATACGGCGGCTGCGAACTTCTACCTGCGGCATCACGTTATTCAACGCTTTCTTCCACATGGCGTGTTCGTCCTGCTTGGTACGCTCCTTGATAATGTCCATGGCATCGTAGAAAATACGCAGGGCGATTGTCTTTTTGCCTTGCCACATCATGTGGTTGACAAATTGGGTTACCATGTCGTCTCCGTACCGGGGGTCCGGCTGTATAACTCTAAGTTTTGGCTTTCTCTTTCTCATTTCTCTTTTTCCGAATTAGAGGTTTCGCAAATGAATTGAAACATAATTTAGCTCTTCGGGCGCTTGGCGCCATAACGAGAGCGGGACTGCAAACGCCCCTCCACCCCTGCAGTGTCCAGTGCACCACGTACGATGGTATACCGCACACCGGGCAGGTCTTTTACCCGGCCGCCACGAACCAATACGATGGAGTGTTCCTGCAGGTTGTGCCCTTCACCCGGAATGTAGCAAATGACTTCCAGGCCATTGGTCAGGCGCACCTTTGCAACCTTACGCAGAGCGGAATTTGGCTTCTTGGGCGTAGTAGTGTAAACACGGGTACAAACACCACGCTTCTGCGGGCATCCGTCCAGTGCTCGAGACTTGCTCTTAGTCACAACTTTTTTCCTGCCCTTGCGTACAAGTTGATTAATAGTAGGCATCTTTTATCCTTAGTTTAGTCTGTATAACAATGCTTTAGAAACAAATAGAAACTCCTTGCTCGAAAAGCGATTGCAAAGGTATAGCTTTTTTCCCTAAATACAAAAGCCCATTTTAAAATTATTATGTCTTTGGGCAACTTTTGAAAACCAGTGGTTGCCAGGCTTCCATCATGGCGCCCCTTCGGTCAAATTTTCTATGTCCCGGGCCTACCTTTACCAAATTTTGCCATTGGAAGCATCCTTCATTGGGAAATTTTAAAAAGGCCAGCTTCTACCAATACCCGAACGGGCCATTCGCCTTGCTCTTCCATCTTTTTCGTAAATTTGAGCCCAGAACAGTCCACACCCAAAGTACCTGCCCATGTTTGTTTCCACTATCGCTTACCAGTCTCATTACGAAGTCCGGACCTACGAGATAGACAGCCGTAGGCGCATGACCATCCCGGCCATGGTTCGCCTGATGCAGGAAGCGGCCATGCAGAATGTAATTCAGCTCAATCTATCGGTATGGGACCTGAAACCAGAGCACATCTCCTGGGTACTGATGCGCAAACGGTTGAATATTTACCGGCCGCCGAAACTCGGACAACGGATCCAGGTGGTAACTTACCCGGCGGGATTCGAACGTATGTTTACTTTCCGGGATTACAAGGTGCTCAGTGAGCAAAGGGAATTGCTGGCCTCCTCCTCCTCCACCTGGCTGCTAATGGATACCCAGAGCCGGCGCATGGCGCCCATTCCAAAGTACATCATTGAACTCGAAGATAAAATGCCGCCTCCGGGAGAATGCCTGCCCCGCCCGGAAACCCGGTTGCCCCGGTTTGAACAGGCAACGGCTGCTAAAAATTTCGAGGTCAATTGGCACGACCTCGACTTCAACGAACACCTCAACAACACCTTATATATACAATGGCTGCTCGAACCCCTTCCGGAAGCGATCCTGGAAAACGGCGGGCTTCAGCAACTCGATATCAACTACCGCGCCGAATGCCACTGGCAGGACCGCGTCCGGGCCGAAGTGCAGCCCCTGGAAAAAGAGGGGATGTATTTGCACCGCCTTGTCAACGCGAAGGATGGAAAAGAACTGGCAGTGGCCCGGACGAGGTGGGAGTAAGGAAAGGGAAAGGTTTGATTGTTCCATTGTCATATTGTTGGCTTTGGTTGGGCCAATAGAGTTGATGCGTTGGGGGCATCAACTCTAATAGAATGGTTGTATTGCTGACCAAATTGGACTCCGGGTTTTCATCGAAGGTTTTGCAACAATATAACCATCCTCCAGCCCTGCCAGAGCCACTCCATCATTCATTCACTCCCCTCACCATCTCATCCAACTGCTTCATCGAGAAGGCGCCACGGGAGGAAACCACCAGTTTGATCAGCGGCAGGTCCATAAAATGGGCTTCCATCATAGCCAGGGCGTCTTCATCGGCTGGTTTGCCACCGTAGTACTGCCACACCTTTTCCATCATGGCTTTCATGGTTTCGGCAGAGCGGGGATGTCGCAGCCACTCCTTGATCGGCGTGTATCGGGTGAAGGGAACAAAAGCCTCTTTATCGCCCCGTATTTCGACAACCTGCTTCAGGCGTATATCGCGGCTGGAGGCGCCCACCATTATATAATAGGCCCCGCCGTCCACCACCCACTCACCGATAGCCGGGTTGTAATAGGCAAAATCGCGGGGATCCAGCTGGAAGATTACTTCCTTTTGAGCTCCCGGTTCAAGGGGCACTTTGGCAAACGCCCGCAGTTCCTTTTCGGGGCGTTGTAACCGACATTCCTCCTGGCTAATATAGAGCTGTACTACCTCTTGTCCTGCCCGGTGCCCGCTATTGTGAACCGAAACCCTGACCGTGATCTTTGAATTATCGGTAACAGCGGCTTCACTCAGGCTCATTTCGGAATATTCAAAATTTGTGAAGGACAATCCGTGTCCGAAAGGAAACAGTGGTTCGACGCCCTTGGCATCGTAGTAACGGTATCCAATAAATATCCCTTCGCCGTACAACACTTTGCCGTGCGCGCCGGGCCAGTTAAGGAAAGAGGGGTTGTGCTCCAGGCGCTGAGGGAAGGTTTCCGATAATTTCCCGGAGGGATTGACTTTCCCGGATAAGATGTCGGCAACAGCGCCGCCACCGCCCTGTCCGGCCAGCCAGCCTTCCAGGATGGCTTTCACCTCGTTGTGCCAGGGCATGCTCACTGCCGAGCCGTTCGTCAATACCACAACGGTGTTGGGCTGAACCTGAGACACCGCCTCTACCAGGGCATTATGGGCCGGCGGCAGGCCGAGGTGCTGGCGGTCAAAGCTCTCGGATTCGTATTTGGATGGCAGGCCGACGAACAGCACGGCGGCCCCGGCCTCAGCGGCAACGCTACAGGCTTCATCGATGAGGTGCTGGTCGATCCGGTCTGGGTCCTGATAACCGGGGGCGTAGGTGAGCGATTCGAAATACGGCTGAAGGGCGTCCCAGGCATTGTCTACCTGTGTAGGTACCACCTGCGAGCTACCCGCACCCTGAAATCTAGGCTCTTTGGCAAAACGGCCGATCACTGCCAGGGAAGTATTGGCGGCCAGCGGCAGGAGGTCCTCTCCGTTCTTTAGCAGGACCATGCATTCGGCGGCAACGCGCCGGGCCAGGCGGTGGTGTTGCACGGGGTCGACCGACAAGCCTTCCTTACGGGAAGCATCGGCCAGCAGAATGACCGCCAGCAGTTCCTCCACCACCTCGTTCAGGCGGCCCTCGTCCAGATCTCCGCTGCGCACTGCCGTCACGATCTTCTCGTCATTGTACCCGCCACTGGAAGGCATCTCCAGGTGCATGCCGGCGCGGATACCTTCTACCCGGTCGTTGACAGCGCCCCAGTCAGAAACGACAAACCCTTTATATCCCCATTCCTCCTTTAATATTTGGTGCAGCAGATAGGCGTGCTCGGAAGCATAAATGCCGTTGACCTTGTTGTAGGCGCACATCACCGTCCAGGGGTTGGCTTTTTTGACGGCAATCCTGAACGCAGGCAGGTAGGCCTCGCGCAGGCTGCGCTCGTCCAGTTCGGCGCTGATGAACATGCGCTCGAATTCCTGGTTGTTGACAGCGAAATGTTTCAGAGAAGTGCCTACGCCTTCGCTCTGCACCCCACGGATAAAAGCCGCAGCCATCTCGCCGGACAATACCGGATCTTCGGCGAAATATTCGAAATTGCGGCCACCGAGCGGCGACCGCTTCATGTTGACGCCTGGCGCCAGCAGGATCTGTACATCCTGGGCCTGGCACTCTCTTCCGATGGCCTGGCCCACTTCGAAGATTAACCCGGTATTCCAGGAGGCGCCCAGAGCCGAAGCCGTTGGGAAACAGGTTGCGGGCAGGCTGCTGCCCAGCCCAGCCTCTTTACCGCTGGTGGCCTTACGCAGCCCGGTAGGCCCATCCGTCATCCAAATGGAAGGAATGCCGAGTCGTTCCACCGGCTTGGTGGCCCAAATATCCTGCCCGCTGCACAGGCCGGCTTTTTCTTCCAGAGTCATCTGCTGCACCAGACTGCGGGCCTTGGTGCGGTATACTTTCATCATATTGGAGGATTTTGAAGAATCCACCAACATAGTGATAAATTGGGGTTTTTAGAAGACGGGGTTCTAAAATCTACAGAATTAAGTGGAGTTGCTAATGGGAAAGGCGATTAATACCCTAATCGCCTCAACGTTACCTTGCCCCCCGGAAGCGCCACTATCTGGAAGACGGCCAACTTTCTGGGAATCAGGAAGGGTTCAATCTCTGCAAAATCACCGGCAGACCGGGGGTAAGCCACTGCCCGGGCCGGCTGTCCGCCATCCAGGAAAACCATCAGGGCGATGTCCTTCCGTTGGTCGATACCAAAATGACGAATACTGCTCAGGTCCACTCCTGTTTGTGTTTCCACCTCGGCGAGGGAGCTATAAGGAGCAAGGATCAACAACTGGTCCCATTGAAACTCATCAATTTCAGTCAGGGCAACCAGGCCCATATTCTCCGAGAAGGATGCCTTTACTTCTTTGGCAATAAGCGCTTCCAAGTCGTTGTCGCTACTCAGTTGGTTGTCGAATTTGCTGCAGCCGAGCAGCAAAAGAGCTACGGTTACAAAATTCAGGACGATTCGCATATCAAAACGCTTTTTTCCGGTTAACAATATTCAGAGCTGTTCCGGGTACAAAAATAAAGTTTACTTAGATATTCTAAATTTCCGGGCGCCTGAAATATCTCAATCTGTCAGTTCACAGCTCTCTTCATCAAGCTCGGTCTCAATGGTGTAATGTGAAAAGGGATACTTTTTAAGGATGGCTTTCATCTGCCGTTTGGCTTCCACTATCTGCCCGAAGGTTTGAATGTTCTTCAGCACTACATGAGTGGTAAATACATGGTGTTCCCCTTCCAGCGACCATAGGTGGGTATGGTGGAGGGAGGCGACATGTGGGACATCCAGCAATTTTTGCTCGATGTCCCGAAGCCTGACGCCCTCCGGCGCGCCCTGCAGGAAGAGGTGCAGGGTGTCCTTCAACCGCTGTATCACATTATACAGTATGTATAACGTAATGGCCAGCGAAAGGGCCGGATCGAGGTAGTGGATATCCTTGAACAGGAGCACTACCGACACCACCAGAACAGCCACCCAGCCGAGCACATCTTCAATCAGGTGCCAGGAGACAACCCGTTCGTTCATTGTCTCGCCACTGCTGAGCTTCCAGGCGGCGTAACCATTGACCGCCACTCCAATAATAGCGAAAAGCACCATGCCCTGCGCATTGGAATGTTGGGGTTCCAGAATACGGCCGACGGCTTCGTAAATGATGTAAACTGAGCCGCCGATCAGCACCAGGCTGTTGACCATAGCCCCGAGCAGAGAAAAGCGGTAATACCCAAAAGTGTATTGTTCATTCGCCCCTTCCTTCGATTTCCGGTCCAGATACCAGGAAAGCCCCAGAGAGAAGCTGTCGCCCAGATCGTGCAGGGCATCCGACAGGATGGCCACACTATTGGTCAGTAAGCCGCCGATGACTTCCAGAACGGTGAAGCCCAGGTTGAGGAAAAAGGCGATGGTGAGGTTTCGGCCGGAGTGATGGTGGTGATCGTGTGGCATATTGCTGTTTTTTGTTAAATCCAAACAGGTGTCCGGAAAATGCAGTCCAAAGTTAAGGCCCGTCGAAATGCAACGCAATTACAGAAACAGTACTTTTAATGTGTGTGTTCCAACTCTTCCTTCTGCCTTTCCGAGAGCAGGTAATAAGCGCCGGAATGGGCCACCATAGCTCCCGGAGGAAGCTCTTCCAGAGGCCGGGCCTCAATCCAGCCCATATCTTCCGCCCCAATCATTACTTCTACCTGGCGAAATATCCAGGGCTCCTCCCCGGCAGTGGCATGTTCCTCCGGGTGCTCTTCCAGCACGAACAAGTAAGACTTCCCTCCTTCCTGCACTATTCCGTCGGTTGGCAGTGCATAGGTGGCATAGTTATCCACGGTGATCCGGCCCTGAATGTACATGCCGGGCAGCAGGGCTGCATTTGCATTTTTGATGTCGGCATGCAGGTGCAGCGCCCGGGGTTCATCTTCAAAAACACTGCCGATGGCATAAACCTCTGCCCGGTACACCTGCCCGGGTTGATTAGCGACTGTAAAGTGCACCTGCTGGCCAGCTCTGATTTTGCTCACATCCTTTTCGAAGACCATCAGGTCGGCGTGAATGTGATGATTATCGACCAGTTCAAACAAGCTGGCATTGGGTTCCACATGCTGGCCGATCCTGATCAATACTTTTTTGACGGCTCCGCTGATCGGGCTGGGCACCGGCAGGTACCTGGCCAGTTTCCCTTCCAACACCTCATCGGGCCGAATGCCCAGCATGTTAAGTTTTATACGCAGCCCCTCGTACCGTGCCTGCGCCGCCTGGTGTTCCGATCTGGCGCGCTGATAGTCCTGTCCGGCGCCGGCATTTCCATCATACAGGCGCTGCTGGCGCTGGTATTCCGCTTTCAGGAACTCCAGGTGGCTGGCCAGTTCCCGAAAGTCCGTCTGCATTTCAATAAAGTCAGGATGCTCCAGCAGGGCCAGCGGTTGCCCCTTTCGCACCCGGTCACCCTCGATCACGTTGATCTGCCGGATATTCCCCCCCAGGAAGACACTCACGTCCGCCTCGTTCTGTGGAGGCACTTCCAGCGAGCCGTTAGCCATAACGGTAGTAGTCAGGTTGCGCAACGGCAGGGTATCTACTTTAAGCCCTATGGCGGCCCTCTGGGCAGCATCGAGGGCCACCCTTCCGTCCTCTGCATGCTGGCGCCCTTCGGGTTCCCCTCCTGGTTGTTCATGGGGAGAAGTTTCCTCAGAAGAGGGGGAATAGCAGGCCGTAACGGCTAAAAAAACGATAGTTACGATAAGATGGATCTTCATTTTTGTGATTTTATTCTCCTTTAATAAAACGGATCTCCGCCCGGATAGCGCACCACTCCTGCAGGGCATCCAGATAATCCTGTTCTACACGGATGGCGGCCTCGAGGTTGAGGATATACTCCGTGTAATCGATGGCCCCTTCCCGATAGCTGAGCCCCGCGCCGGCCATTTGTTCTCTGGCCAGGGGCAGCGCCTCTTGTTGATAGAACTCCATGCTAGCCATCAAGCTGGCCCGCCGTTGCTGCAACTGGGCCAGCCGGTTGTTCAGTTGCAGTTCCTGAAGGCGCAATTCTTGCCGGCTGATCTCTGTCTTCAGCTGTGCGGCCTCCACCTCCGCCTGCTCCGGTTTTCGAAAGAGCGGCAGGTTGACGCCCACCTGAAAACTGAACAGCCCTGCGTCGCCGCCTGCCGCCTGCCATGCCGCCTGGGCGTTGAACCGGGGCAACAGAGCAGACCTGGTTAATTCCACCGACGCCTGGTTAACTGCGATATTTTGCCGGCGCCATTCCAGAATGGGATTTTCTCGCCGCCAGCTGCTATCGGCGGCTTCCGCTTCCGGCAATTCCAGCTCTCCTTCCAGATGAATGGGGAGGTTTGTGAATAGCCAACCCTGCAGAACGGCCAGAGCCTCCAGGTATTCCGAATGGCTTTTTTCCAGCCCAAGCCTTACCGCCTGGCTGCGGTTTCGGGCAGTCAGCCATTCCAGCCGGCTGGCGGCTTCCACTTCCAGGCGCAATTCCGCCACCTCTGCAAAGCGGCGGTAGAGGCTATCCAGCCGCCGGGCCAGGCCCAGGCGCTGCCGGGCAACCTGAGCAGCATACCAGGCGGCTTCCACCTTGTATTCCAGTTCCTGCCCGCGAACAGCAACCCATTGTTCGGAAGCTTTTTTCACCTCCTGCCGGTAGGCGCGCCGGGCAGGGACGCCCAGAGGGTCCATATTTTGTTGGCCAATACCCAGGATAGTATAAATGCCAGCCGGGCCGGTTCCTTCCGCCCGTCTGGCCCGGATCTCCTCACCGCCGGTGAACAAGATGGTGTTGCCCCAATCCTGAGCGGTATTGAGCAGTGCTTCTGCCTGCTGTACTTCCAATATCGCATGGCGCAGGCGAGGAGCGTTCTCTCTGGCCAAGGCCAGGGCGTCCGGCAGGCTCAGATGAAGCGTATCTCCTTCCTGGGCAGCTGCCCTTCCGGCCGGCGCAAGCGCAGCCCCCACCAGGAACAGGAAGCAAAGCCATCCCTTTCCTTTTAACCGCAACGAAAACGGCCGTTCTTTCAGGGACTGCACCCATCGGTAAAGAATGGGCAATATCACCAGGGTGAGCAAGGTAGAAGTAAGCAACCCTCCGATAACGACGGTTGCCAGAGGCCGCTGTACTTCCGCTCCGGAAGAAGCGGAAACGGCCATGGGCAGGAAACCCAGAATGTCCGTAGAAGCCGTCAGCAGGATCGGCCGGATGCGGCGGCGGGTTCCCTGAAGAATGCGATCAGCCAGTGGTATCCCCTTCCCCTCCAGCTCGTTCATCCCATTGATGAGGACCAGGCCGTTCAGAACGGCGACACCAAACAGGACAATAAAGCCGACACCGGCAGAAATGCTGAAGGGCATATCTCTGGCCCACAGGGAAAACACGCCGCCGATAGCCGCCATAGGGATGGCCATGTAGATCATTAACGTTTGGCGGAAGGAACCCAGGGCGAAAAAGGCCAGCAAAAAGATCAGGGCCAGGGCCAGAGGAACGACCATTTGCAAGCGTTTCCTGGCCTTTTCCAGGTTCTCAAAGGCGCCGCCGAAGCGAATGTAATAGCCCGCCGGCAGTTCCAGCTGTTCGTCCAGCCGCTGTCGGATATCTCCGACAAGGCTTTCGATATCCCGTCCCCGAACATTGATACCCACATAGGTGCGCCGGTTGGTATTTTCCCGGCTGATCTGCATAGGGCCGCTCTGGTAATTGATAGAGGCTACTTCTTTCAACGGAATCTGGGTTCCATCCGGCAAATTAATGTAGAGGCTACGGAGGTTCTCGATATTCTGCCGGTGTTCTTCACCGAGCCGAACGGCCAGGACAAAGCGTTTCTCGCCTTCGAAGATCATGCCCGCCTGCCCGCCTGCAAAAGCGGCGCTGATGTATTCGTTCAGGCCCTGGATATTCAATCCGTACTGCGCCACTTTCGCCCGGTCATATTCTACAGTGATCTGCGGCAAGCCCGAGGTTGCCTCTACCCGCATATCCGCCACGCCTTCCACCGAAGCAATGATGCGGCCCATTTCCTCGGCTTTTTTAGCCAGCACCTGCAGGTCCTCGCCAAAAAGTTTCACTGCAATGTCTTCGCGAACGCCGGTGAGCAATTCGTTAAAACGCATTTCGATGGGTTGAGTAAATTCGTAGTTGGCGCCCGGCGCCTCGTTGACCACTGCTTTGATCTTGTCGATAAGCTCATCTTTGCTTACGGCGGAGGTCCATTCCCGAAGAGGGAGGAGAATGACAAAAACGTCGGCAATATCCATTGGCATAGGGTCGGTGGGTACATCCGCCACCCCGATCCGGCTCACCACCTTTTCCACCTCGGGAAAACGCTCCAGCACCTTTTGCTCGATCAGAGTAGTGTGTTCAATGGTTTCAGAAAGAGCTGTGCCCGGCTTCATGATGACGTGAAAGGCCAGGTCGCCTTCATCCAGCTGCGGGATGAACTCTCCTCCCAAACGACTGAAGACAAAAACAGCCAAGGCCAGCATCAGGACACTGGACAACAATACGGCCGTACTGTAGCGCAGGGCTAGTTTCAGCACCGGCTCGAATCCCTTTTCTAAAGTACGGATGATCTGCTCTCCCGGATTGTTGCGGTTGTTCTTCGGTACGCGCAACAAGAGAGACGCGGCCATCGGCACATAGGTCAGGCAAAGCAACATAGCTCCCAGCATGGCAAAGCCAAAGGTCAGCGCCATAGGCTGAAACATTTTGCCTTCTACTCCCGACAAAGCCAGAATGGGAGCGAAAACGATGAGGATAATGAGCTGTCCGAAAAAAGCGGAGTTCATCATTTTTCCGGCGGATTCAATCGTCAACTCATCCATATTATGGGCGGTGAGTCGCCCTTCTCCCAACCGCTGGGAAAGGGTAAAAACAATACTTTCTACAATGATCACGGCCCCATCGATGATGATCCCGAAGTCAATCGCGCCCAGAGACATCAGGTTGGCCCATACTCCGAAGGCCCTCATCATGATAAAAGCGAACAAAAGAGAAAGGGGAATGGTGGACGCCACCACCAGGCCGCCCCGCCAGTTGCCCAACAGCAATACCAGCACGAAGATAACGATCAGGCCGCCTTCCAGCAGGTTGGTGCGGACGGTAGCCGTAGTGCGGCCGATCAACTCGCTGCGGTCGAGAAAGGGCTCGATCGACACACCTTCCGGCAGGCTTTTTCCAATCAGAGCGATGCGTTCCTGAACCCGCCCGATCACTTCATTGGAATTGGCATTTTTCAGCATCATGATAATGCCGCCAACGGTTTCTCCAGCTCCATTCTGGGTAAGCGCCCCATACCGTACGGCATGCCCGTACTGTACCTCTGCAACATCTTTGACCAGTATGGGCACCCCTCCTGAGTTTTTGATCACCACCTGCCGAAGGTCTTCCAATGAGCGGGCCAACCCTTCTCCACGAATAAAATTGGCACGGTGGTTCTTCTCTATGTAGGCGCCGCCGGTATTCTGGTTATTCATTGCCAGGGCCTGGTAGACATCGGCAATGGAAACCCCCATACTCTTCAGGCGCCCCGGGTCAACCGCCACTTCATATTGTTTGATGTAGCCACCCATGCTGTTGACTTCCACTACTCCAGGCACCATCGCCATTTGGCGCCGAATAATCCAGTCCTGAATGGTGCGCAGATCCGTTGGAGAATATTGCTCCCTGTACTCCGGCGCCACCTCGAGCGTATATTGATAGATCTCTCCCAGGCCGGTCGTAATGGGCCCCATTTCCGGTTTACCGAATCCATCCGGTATCTGTTCCCGGACTTCGGTAAGCTTTTCCCCAACCAGTTGACGAGGCAGATAGGTGCCCATCTCGTCCTCAAAAACAATGGTCACCACCGAAAGGCCAAAACGGGAAATGGACCGTATTTCGGCCACGCCGGGCAGGTTGGAAAGGGCCAACTCTACCGGGTAGGTGACAAACTGTTCTATATCTTCGGTACCGAGGTTGGGCGCCTGCGTGATCACCTGTACCTGGTTGTTTGTAATATCGGGCACCGCATCGAGGGGGACCTCCTGCATGGCCCAAAGGCCACCGGCGACCAGAGCGATCGTCATCAATGCGACGGCCAGCTTATTCCTCACGGAAAAAGCAATAATTTGATTGATCATTGGGTGTGGTTTCAGATGGTGAAATGCCATGTGGAGTTCAGGGAACAGGCCATTGGCTATAGAACAGAAGTACGCCTGAATGACCGATAACCGATAACTGGCAACCAGCCTCCCTGTGCCCACCGGGCAAAGCGCTCACAAGACAAATAAAAAAGAAAGGTTAAGCCCGGATCGGAGGGCGGAAAACACAAGAGAGGTAAAAGTACTCACAGCTTTGATCCGGCAACAGAGGTACTTCTTCGATGATTGTCAACTGCTGGCGTGGAGGGAGTAGTTTCAGCCCCAACAAAACGAAGGAGCCACAACAGGAACAAATACAAAGGGGGGAACAATGGTCGTTCTCTTCACTGTGGTGATCGTGGGTATCAGCAGCCAGCGGAGACCATTCAATGGAACGAGCCGGAGATTCAGCAACACAGGCCCGGGCGGCGTCTGCACAGGGCACAAATGCCAGCATCAGCAGATAGAATGCCAAAATAGTGGGTGTTGCTGTGTTCAATCTGTTATTTTTTTTTGCAAAAGTACTATTTTTAAAAGGGATTATCAAGGTAATAAAGGGCAGCCAAGCTCTTAAATAGATGAACATATATTGAAATATTTGAGTTTAAAAAAATTGTACCTTAGACATTAGAATATTTGGTTTTCGATAAATATCCCAAGTCAATGGTACAGCTGGGCCTGAGACAAAACTGGCGGCAATTCACACTGCTGGTTGTCATCAATGCCTTTGTCGGCGGCATGGTAGGGCTGGAACGCACCATACTACCCGAGATCGCCGAGGCCGAATTTGGCATTGCTGCCACCACTGCCATTCTTTCCTTTATCGTCGTTTTTGGCCTCACGAAGGCCATTACCAATTATTACACCGGAGCGCTGGCCGACAAAGTAGGCCGTAAGAACCTGCTGTCCCTGGGATGGTTGATTGCTCTTCCCGTACCCCTTCTGCTGATCTATGCCCCGGCCTGGAGCTGGGTCATTTTCGCCAATTTCCTGCTCGGTATTCACCAGGGGCTGTGCTGGTCCAGTACGGTGGTGATGAAGATCGACCTGGTGGGGGAGAAAGACCGCGGCCTGGCCATGGGGTTGAACGAATCGGCCGGATACCTGGCAGTGGGGATAGTGGCATTTCTTACTGGATGGATAGCAGCGGAATACGGAGCCCGCCCCTACCCTTTCTACCTGGGCATCGGTTTTGCGCTCATAGGCCTGCTTAGCAGTTGGTTTCTGGTGAAGGACACGGAGCATCATGTAGCCATTGAGGCTGCACAGAGCAAGGCGCCTCCCCTAGAGAATATTTTTGGGGCCACCACCTGGAAAGACCGCAATCTGGGCGCCATCACCCAGGCCGGGCTGGCGAACAACCTCAACGACGGCATGGTTTGGGGCGTACTGCCTATCTTGCTGGCCTCGAAGCATTTCAGCCTGGAGGAAATCGGCAAGATCGTCGCCCTCTATCCCATCATCTGGGGATTGGGGCAACTATTGGCAGGAAAGCTGGCCGACCATCTCAACAAAAAGAAAATGCTGTTTTGGGGCATGCTGCTGCAGGGCCTTACGCTATTGCTGATGGCCTTTGCACTTACTTTCACCCAATTCGCCACCCTATCTATCCTTCTCGGCATCGGCACCGCCATTGTCTATCCAACCTTCCTGGCTGCCATCGCCGATTATGCCCCCCCGCAGCAGCGGGCGGAAAGCATCGGGGTATTCCGCCTGTGGCGAGACCTGGGTTATGCTATCGGCGCCCTGCTGGCCGGAGTGGTAGCAGACGCGCTGGGGATCGGCTGGGCGATAAGAGCGATAGGAATGATCACGCTGGTTTCAGCGGTAGTTATTCAGGTGAGAATGAGCGGGGATAACCGGGAGATGTAATAGTATAAAGGGAGTATCCATCTGGGAATGGACTGTTGTATTGTTTATCTACAAAAAAAAACATTCAATGTCTATACAACTATTGTTTAGACATTAATTTTTTATTATTTTTGTGGAGTGAATTTCACCGTCAGCTAGTCGGCGGTTATTTCATCAAGCAATCAAAATCCACAAGCCATGGATCGCAAGAACTTTTTAAAGAAAGCAGCCCTGAGTACGGCTGCGGCTATAACGGGAAGCTCCCTCCTGAAGGCCAACAACCGGGAGGTAAAAAGCACCTACGACAAGCTCATGCACCAGGTGGGCTTTAATCATTTACCTAATAAAGAAATCAAGAGCATGAAAACGGTATTGCACAAAGCCAGTACAAGGGGGCACGCCGATCACGGGTGGCTGAACTCTCACCACTCTTTCAGTTTTGCCAACTACTACAACCCCGAAAGAATGAATTTCGGAGTACTGAGGGTGTTGAACGATGATGTGGTAGCCCCCGGCAAAGGGTTTGGCACACACCCTCATGACAATATGGAGATCATCTCCATTCCTCTGGAAGGCGGCCTTGAGCACAAAGACAGCATGGGCAACGTAGCGGTCATTAAGCAGGGAGATGTGCAGGTGATGAGTGCGGGAACGGGTATCTACCACAGCGAATACAATAAAAATACCGGCCAGGAAGTCCGGTTCTTGCAGATATGGATGTTCCCCAACCAAAAAAATGTCACCCCCCGCTACGACCAGATCACCCTTAGGGAGCAGGAAATAAAAAACCAGTTCTACCAGGTCTTATCTCCCAACCCCAACGATGCGGGGGTTTGGGTTCATCAGAATGCCTGGTTCCACATGGGAGACCTCGAAAAGGGGTGTGAACTGGACTATACCATCAAGGGGGAAGGCAACGGGTTATATGCTTTTGTCATCGAAGGAAATGTCACCATCGAAGGGCAAAGCCTCAACCCGAGGGACGGCTTTGGTATCTGGGATACGGAGCAGGTGACGGTTAAAGCCGACAGCAACGCTAAGGTGTTACTAATGGATGTGCCGATGAAGATGGGGTGATTTTTCTAACCTTTGGGTTTAAGAGTAATAAAGTAGCAGGCCAGAACTTACAGTTCCGGCCTGCGTAACAATGCGTTGGTATGAAAAAATTACCGTTTAATCCATTTACTAGTGTAAACCACCCCTTTCACCACTGCCTTTACCCAGTATATTCCTCCGGGCAGTGCTTCCACGTCCAACAAGCCTCCGTTTTTGGCCATCTGCCGGCTTACAAGTTTGCCTTGTGCGTTCAGCAATTCTATCGGAAAGGCCTGGGAAGGAGATTCAGGTAGTTCAATCTTCAATAAGCTACGGGCCGGGTTGGGATAAAGCTCCAGGGTAGAAACAGCTATCCGGGCTTGCCGGGCGCCGACCATTTGGCACTGAACTTCTGCATCATGGGGGCTCTCGTAGGCGCCAATGTCGATGCAACTACCCCGCACCCGGCTGTTGCCCGCCAAGTCGAGATCGGGCAGGCTCTCATAAATTATTCCGGCATCGATGGCAGGGCTGTTCGAGGTTAGCCGATAGGCAGCATCCAGAATCGGCGCGGCCGTTTGCTGGCCGAGAACCGGCTGGTCGAACAACTGCTGGTCGGCATTGTTGAGTACAGTCTGCATGCTGCTGTCGCGAACCAGATTGCCGCCTCCGGAGATGACCGTGATCGTGGTATCCGCTCCCAGGCCGGTGAACTCTGTGAAACCGGGGTTGAATAAGATAGTATTTTGCAATTCGAGGTGAGTATTCGTATCAAACAAAAGGCCGCCTGCCTGGTTATTGGCAACTGTACAGTTGAACAAGCTAATGGCCCCGATCCATTTAGCGGCAATGACACTCTGATCGCTGATGTTTTCAACGAAAAGGCTGTTTTCAATTCGTATATCTGCCTCCTGGGTTATCGGAAAGGCAAGCGGGTAGGCCAGAACTGCTCCTCCCAAAGGGCTTTGGTTGCCTTTGAATACACAGTCTCTGATGAGGGCCTGGAAATCGGGATCGTTGGCCGCCAGCCACATAGCCCCGCCCTGTCCATCGGCAGTATTGCCTTCAAAATGGCAGTTTTCAACTTCGTAAGTAGCGGGAGATTCGCTGTAAACCGTTAGGGCCCCGCCTTTTCCAAGCGCGTGGTTGGAAAGGAAGAAACAATCCTGCACCCGGTAATGGAACAAGCCTGCGTTTGGGAAACTGCCCATATCTAAGCCGGCACTATGTTTGGCGGTATTATGCTGGAAGGTGCAATTGCCAACCAACACATCGCCGGAAGCCATATTATTATTTAACGCCCATATCGCAGCAGTTGCAAAAAAATCAGTAGTATTTTCAGTGAAGGTTGAATTGGTTATTTGTACGTTGACTTTCTCGCCCGCCAGGCTCATATTCATTGCACTTCCGTCCCCAATTATTTCCACACTGTTTCGGTGAAAAGAGCAATTGTCCATTACAAAAGAGGTATAGCTGGCGTCCGGCCGGTCTACAAAATGCAGCCCTCCTCCCCAGGTACCGGCTTCATTACCGGCAAAGTGGCATTTGGAAAAAACGAAACGGTTGTTGTCACCGGAAATGTATAAAAAAGCGCCGCCC
This sequence comes from Phaeodactylibacter sp., assembly GCA_020436535.1. Lineage (GTDB taxonomy): Bacteria > Bacteroidota > Bacteroidia > Chitinophagales > Saprospiraceae > JACJXW01. The sequence goes on along the minus strand of JAGQXQ010000103.1, from coordinate 3,504 downwards.
CCCTGATTAAACAGGGCTGTATTGTTTTCAAAAAGGCAATTCCTCAATTCCAGCCCATCCCCGGCGCCGGGGGAAGTCCGGACAAAGAGGCCGGCGCCAAAATCGAAGGCGAAATTATCCGTAAACGAACAATCCTCAATGAGGCCATAGGATTCGATACAGTATATCCCTCCTCCATTTTTCTGATTAGGGGCAATGTTGGCGGCATTCTGGGTAAAGGTGCATTGACTGATGGCCAACTGAGAAGCAGCGCTGTACAAGGCGCCCCCCCGGTTGGCCCGGTTTTTTTCGAACCGGCAATGTTCTATAATAATACCCTTGTGGTCGATTTCATTCAGGAACAGCGCCCCGCCATTACCTCTGGCGAGATTCAGCATAAAAACACAGTACCGAATGGTGGGTTCCCCCGAACAGTATATTCCGCCGCCATCTTGCGGAGCGGTTGGGCCATCCGCCTGTCCACCTGTGATCACAAACCCTTCGATGAGCGTTTCCGGGGTCACTTGTGCTTCAATCCGGACAACGTTCTGCACATTGTCCGAACGATTGTTTTCTAAATCGCCAGGCAGGTCATCCCCGTTCAGGTCGCCGGAGAGGATAGACAGATTGGCCTCCGGATCGCGGCTGTCCGCCTCGGTTTCGTTGCCCAAAAAGCCGCCGAGCAGTTGAATGTTTTCGTCAATCAGGAAGGCAGCGCCAGGGCCACCTTCGGGGCCGGTGGGCGTGTAGGTACCGGCAGCCACCCAGATCTCGGCCCCTTCCGGTGCAGCAGCCAGCGCATCCTGCAGGTTGGTGAAAGCTTCGGCCCAACTGTGGCCGTTGTTGTCGCCGGCAGCATTGCAATTGACGTAAATTCGTTGTGCATCTGCCGAAAAGGTGCTTAGGAAAAAAAACAACAGGATGGGTAGTAGGTAGTTTTGGTTCATGATTATTTGGGGTTTTGGAGTTCAATACCGACAATGTATATCAAAACGGGGGGTTGGGTTAGGACAAATCGTTCAAATAGTAGTACATTTCTTTCAAATTTTAAGGCAAGGCCGGCAATTCGCTCGTTTTCCTCTTTCACCAAACACTGCCCCATATGAAAAAAACCATTACACCCCTTCTTCTTTTTTTATCTGCTACATGGATGCTGTCCGCCCAAAGCCGGATGGTTACTGGAACGGTCAACAGTGAGCGTGGAGCCCCCCTGACGGGCGCTTCGGTGTTTATTAAAAATTCGCCGCCGGGCACTACCACTGCAACGGACGGAACCTGCCAGATTGAAGTACCAGAGGGTTTTAATACTCTTGTAATTTCTTACCTGGGATACGAGGCTCGCGAGATCAACATCAACGGCACAACCCCAACGACATTGAATCGGTGGAAGTCCTTAAGGATGCTGCCGCTTCGGCAATCTATGGCTCCCGGGGTTCCAATGGGGTCATATTGATCACCACTAAACGAGGCGGTTATAATGCCCAACCTAAAGAATGCTGGGCGACAAAGTTACGGTTGGCCTTTCCATCAACCCTTCCAGGACAGTAAAGTGAGCTGTACCAATAGCCCTGCGAGCCTGATCCTCTTGCGTACGCAGCAGTTTGTCTTGCTTACGCCGTCCTTTAGGCTTGAAGCAGGTAGCGATATTGAGCTTAGAACAATGCCTTCGGCTGGCATTGGTAGGGTAGGGCCTGCCCTGGCAAGGCAACAAACAACCTGCATTTTAGCATCAGTCCTCAGGGTTCCTCCCGCTCTCCATTCCTTCCTTCAACTCCTCAATAACTGTCTTCACTTTTTCAACCGGAACGTCCACCAGGTCGGCGATCTCTTCGATGGGCATACCTTTTTTCCAGGCGCGGGAGATGACGGTGCGTTCTTTTTCAAGGATGGCCTCGGCCAGGTATTCCTTCACCAGCTGTTCGTCGATCTCTTCGGCGGAATAGAAGCGCAACTGCCGCATGGCCTGGGTCTTTCCTTCCTGGGCGTTCACCAGCCTTTGGTGTTTATCCTTTAGCAGGGCGCCCTGGAAAAACCAGATGCCAACATAGGACTGAAAAGCGCCCAGGCCCGCCACGTTATGGCCTTTTAACGTATAAACCGGAAAGTTCCACTTGACTGTTTCTTCCAGTTCCGTGGACAGCAGGATGGAACGCAGCCGGATCAAAGGCACTTTCCATTGCTCCTGGGATTCAATAAAATCGTCTACGGTTCGGGGCTTTTTCATGGTATCAGTTTTGGTGGTTCATAGCTTACAGGTTAAAATGCCGCTTCAGCCACTCCTGCAGGTTTTCCTTCTCAGGCGTACCGTATACTTCAAACAGATAGTTCTGGATAGCCCGAATCTTTTCCTCATTGGGGTAGGCAATGCCCAGATAACGGATGATGCCCGCCACTTCCGCCCTGAGCCGCCGCTCATCCGGAAAGATGAGGCGGATTGAATGGATCAGGGTGGAAGCAGGCTTCAACACATCGTAATAGAACAATTGATGGCCAAAGGTGCTGTCGATGGGCGCCGGCTGATCATCTACCTGAAAGATCCCTTGCTTTGAAAACAGCACCTGTTGCCCCCGGTGGCTGAGCCGCTTATTCACCGGCAGGGAATCGCCCTGCAATTGGTATCGAATAAAGAAAAAGTGATCTTCACTCAAGGGGAATTCCTCCTTGCCCACTTCCAGTTGAACGCTGTCGCCCAGCACCAGCCAGTCCCGCCCTTCCAGAAATTTGACAAAAGCGATATAAGACAGGATCTTCCCCGGGCGAGTATTGTATTTGGAGCGGATGGGCTCTATAGTATAACCCGACATATCTTCATTGGGGAAGGCCATCATCAATTCTTTCTCCGGGCTGATAAAAATGATGCGGCTGTCCGGCGAACCGAAACGCAGGGGCGTCCCCGGGCTGAAACCGCCAACGCTTTCCAGGTTCATGTCCATGCCTTTATTGGAGCTGTATACCTCCCCCTCAATTCGGATCACCCGGTTGAAGGTGGTGTCTACAATAACCTGGGCAATGGCCTGCGAACCAAGAAGGAAAAGAGCAACAAACAGGAAGCATTGTTTCATCATTTCGGTACTTATTTTAATTCTACCTTCCAGATTGGAAAATCCAGCCTCGGGGGGCTGCCCCGCCAGGAGGGGCGCTGGCGAAATCCGGTCAATTCCGGTACTTTTTCATACACGTACTGGAAGATCTCAGGCAAGGTGACGGCCCCGTTACCGTTGGCATCGGCGGCGCCTGTTGTAAGGCCATTTAGAAAAGCATAGGTAAATACGCCGTTTTGCCACTCCTCTCCTTCAATAGCCAATTCGGCGCCGTGGGCACTGCTGATGAAAAAAAGCCCGCTCTCCTGAAGGTCGACAAACAGTTCTTTCATTAAATCAAAGGAATTTGACAATCCGGGCGGTGGTGGAATGGTGTCTCGAAGAAAGCCTGCATCCCGAAATTTCACATCGTCCGCCGGATCGTAATCCAGTTTCTCCCGAAGGACATCCTTATCAATATCTCCAGAATGGCAGGCATCAATGA
>JAGQXQ010000538.1 GCA_020436535.1 Phaeodactylibacter sp. | reverse complement strand
AACGTTATTGACGATTCTGACCTGAACGATGTCGACGTTGACCAGGATGGCGAAAACCAGACTAGCATCGTAAATATTGAGCTTGGCCTGGACAACGAAGTCGATGTCGATCAGGATGACAAAGACAACTTTTCCGATGTATTGATCGTCGACGGCCAATACAATAACGTTGATGTCGACCAGGAAAGTGACGACAACGTCTCTATTGTCGCCATCACTGATGTTTCAGACTACAACGAGGTGGATGTACTTCAGGATGGTTCCGGCGACCATGTTTCTATTGTTGATATTTATGCTGGTAGCCGGGGTAATGAAGTCGATGTAGAACAGCAAGGTAAGGGACAGGAGTCGGATGTTCTCATCTCATTTGACAGCTGGGACAACGATGTCGATGTCTATCAGGAAGGGGAACAAAACGCTTCTTTCGTTACTATCGATGACACCAGCGATGATAATGATGTTGACGTTATCCAGAGCGGTGAGGACAATTTCTCTGACGTCGGTGTGGTTGCTTTTAGCAAGGACAACGATGTCGATGTCACTCAGGATGGCGACGACAACTTCTCTACAGTAGGGATTTCCTTCGGTTCTGATGGCAACAACGTAGACGTTATGCAGGATGGAGATGACCTAGATTCTGATGTGGTCATCGATGAATTTTCCTCTGAAAACGACATTGACGTCAGCCAGGACGGTGACAACCACGAATCAGGCGTTTACATTATCGGCGACAGCTCTTACAACGATGTAGAGGTTAGCCAGTACGGCAACTACAGCGACAGTAACGTTGGCGTTTACGACGGTTCTAACAGCAACACGATCGAAGTTATTCAGAAATAAGGAACAAAGCAGTACCTTAACTTAAAAGGCATAGAGAAAGAGTTGGTTTCAACTCTTTCTCTTTCCTCGTTTACAACCATTATAATATACAGCTATGAAAAAAGCGAACCATTTGATCTTGCTTTTCTTTCTTTTTGCCCTATCTTTTGGGTTGAACGCCCAGGTAAACGGAAGTGTGGAAGACGAGCTGATTGAAGCACTGGAAACGGTACCGAGTCTGGATGGCAACCTGAGCCGGGTAACTCTGGATCAAGCTTCGTCTAATGTGGTGGATATCGAACAATACAACCGCCAATTGGCTGATGTACAGCAAAGCGGAAGCTACAACGAAGTACACCTCATCATGGACGGGGACCTGAACGGAGCGGCTATCCGTCAGGACGGACATCGCAATCTTGTTGACATTTACCTCGATGGAGTTGAAACTACCTTAGGAGTTGTCCAGGATGGAAATGACAATTTACTGCAGCTGGATTACCAAAATACAAAGGACATCAACGCCCGTTTCATACAGAACGGTTCAAACATCACCGTAACGCACAAAGCGGAAGATATTGATGGCCTGAACTACACCATCGAAGTTACAGGCTATGATATGAATATACAGGTGGAAGACCTGAATCAGTATTTGAAATAAAAAAATGCAACCTGGTAAAAGAAAATACTTTAACCCTATTGTCGTTTTGTGAATGGACAAAGCGCCGTATTGGCGTTTATAAACTTTATATCATTTAATTACTTATTGAATTATGCATAGATTTTTCTCGGCCCTGATGATATTTTTTTGTAGCAGTGTTTTTGTTTTTGGGCAAGGCATGGGAAAAAAAACTACCGTAGATGGGCAAATCCTTTATGAAATCAAAGGCCACAAACTTAACCTTACGGCTCAATGTGAAAATAAGACAAACAAGAGCCTGGACCTCAGCTATAAATTGAAAATTGCCCAAACCGATAGCGGAAATAACTCCGTATCCAATAGCCAGGGCGGCAAAAAAGAACTGGCCGCGCTGGAATCGAAAACTCTTTCTTCCTCTACTTTATCCTGGCGAGAAGGCAGCCGCATCATCGTGACGCTGGATATTTACCATAAGAAAAAATTACTGGACTCCGAGACTCTTGAACTGCCGGTAGAAGAGAATAAAGGCAAATCGGGAAAAAAGTGATGTTTTTTTTAAAACTAGAGGAAACATTTCTCTGAAGCTTACCGTACAACTACCTGAACGTGGGTTTTTTTGAGCAAAAGGCGGATTATCCGACATCCAGGATCCCGCCAAATTCCGGGCGCCGGGAACTACAGGAAACTACACACTCCTAACCGCGCCCTAATCTCTTCACGAGGCACACATACGACCTTTATCCTTGATTTTTTGCCTGTAGGCAAGATTTTTCCTGAGGAGTGGAAGCTTGTTTGCGGCACACACCTCTGGAATAGTATCTGTCTGGAGAATGCCCTGTTAATCCCAAAATCGAATTGGTATGTATAGGTTATTGTTAGTATTGTTAATGGCCGTCTTTAGTGGAGGCGTTGTTCTGGGGCAAGACCTGGACGATGAAGCAGCGCTGCGTGGACAGATCCTCTACGAAGTAGAAGGTGAGGACATTGTGCTCAAAGCACAGGCTCAGAACACTACCGACAATGAAATTATCCTCAGCTATGATTTTTTTCTTACCGGAACTGACAAAAAGAATAACTCCGTATCCAATAATCAGGATGGGCAGGCAAAGTTAGATGCCAACGAAGGTAAAGTCCTCGCCACCACCAGGATGACCATCAAGGAACTGGAAGCGTTTGAAGCCATTTTGCAGTTATACTACCAGGATGTGCTCATGGATTCAGACACCCTTGTTTATGATGCCAAAAAACAAAGACAAAAGCAAAAGGAAAAAAACAGTGGTTTTCAGGAAGATGTTTCTGAAGAAGTAGACTACGAGGGGCAGGAATCCGGGTTTGAATTTGGTGGCCTGGTCATTGACAATACCCGAACGCGGGCTGGGAGAGATCTATACGACCTCTTTTATTCCCAATGGGAAGCTCCGTCCGGAGCAGGTGATTATTTCATAAAGCTGGAGGAATTCCCTGGCAGAGGCCGAACGACCCGCCTGGTCGTCTGGCTGGACGATGAAAAAGTAGTAGAAGCCAACCTGCAGCCCAATTATGAATATCTAGAAGGGTTAGCCGGTTATGTAAACGGCCGTCTCAGGAGAATACTCGCTCAAAGAGCAGAAGCAGGAGAAAACCTCAATGATGAGATACAAGGTATTTACTAACAATCAATTATAATTCCTTAAACCATGAACATTAAATCCAAACTCTTAGCTCTTTTTTTACTCACCGCACCCATGCTTATGTATGGCCAGGATTTCAGTTACACACCAACAAATCCGGCCTTTGGGGGCAATTACCTGAACTACAGCTGGCTGCTCAACTCTGCCAATGCGCAAAATACGCTTACAGATCCTGACGCTGGCAGTAATGGCAGAACCTCACTTGACCGGTTTACCGAATCGCTCAACAACCAGTTGTTGAGCCAGTTATCCCGCAACCTGCTCCAATCCGACAGCATCTTCGGGGAAAATGGTATTCAAACCGGGACCTACGAATTTGGAGATATCCTGGTGGATGTTGTACCCGGCCTGGATGGCCTGGTCGTCACCATCAATGACCTGTCTACCGGCAATCAGACACAGATCACTATTCCTTTTTTCTAAGACTGAATAATATCCATAAAAATTAGAGTTTGGATGGCTTGGCTACCTGCGCCGGGGTAGTAATGCTATACCAGGTTTCCAGGTAGTCGAGCTTTTTCCAAATTCCGAATTTCCCAAACTCCTTATTATGAAAAAGTACTTATGGATAATCGTACTTGTCCTTCCCTGGGTATTTTCCGGTTGTGGCGCTTACCTCAATCAACCGATGAAAACCACAAGAGCCCGGTTAGGAGAAGAGACGCCCTTTAATTTCCACCTGCGCAACCTTCCTAAACCGGAAGAGCCGATTATCGTGGCAGTTTACAAGTTGCGGGACCAAACCGGACAATACAAGCCTAGTGAGATCGGTACCAGCTGGTCGACTGCGGTCACCCAGGGCGCAACCAACATCCTGATCAAAACACTGATGGATTCAGGTTGGTTCACCGTTATTGAACGGGAGAACGTAGGCAATTTGCTCAACGAACGCAAGATCATACGTTCTACCAGAATGGAATTCAACAAAGATAACGCAGGCCAGGCGCTGATTTCTCCACTTCTGTTTGCCGGCATGATTATCGAAGGGGGCATCGTATCTTATGAATCCAATATAATGACCGGGGGGATTGGCGTCCGCTATTTTGGGGCCGGAGGTTCTGGTAAGTACCGACAGGATCGGGTTACTGTTTATCTCAGGGCCATTGCCACCAAGTCCGGACGCGTGCTGAAAAACGTCTACACCTCTAAAACCTTGCTCTCACAAGCGGTTGATGGCGGCTTGTTCCGGTTTGTCAAGTTTAGCCGTTTACTGGAAGTAGAAACCGGCTTTACGTACAATGAACCTGCCGATATGGCGGTTACAGAAGCAATTGAAAAGGCGGTTTACAGCCTCATTCTGGAAGGCGCTCAGGAAGGCCTGTGGCGGGCAGATGATGCCCAGCAAAGCCTGATGAAAGGCGCTATGGCGGCCTATGACCTGGAAAAGGAAGAAATGGAAGATATTGACCTGCTGGGGCGTGAAAACCTTAAGCAAGATTACTATTCCGCCTTTTCACTGAGTGGCACCAGCTTACTGTATCAGGGGGATTATCCCAATCCTGTATTCCAACCGGGAGTGGAAGCGGGCATTACCGCCGTATTTTCAAAATCACTTTCTTTCCACCTTGGTTTCGGGAAAAGCAGCCTGGCCAGTGAACAGGTTTTTGATCGAAAAATCACCTATTTTGATGGCTCAGTTCGCTTCCGGCTGCTGCCTGCCGACCGGTTTTCACCCTTCCTTTTTGCCGGTGGTGGGTTGATGATGCCCGATGAGAAAATGCCAGTAAATAATATTGCTTCCAACGCTCTCCTCAAAATGAATGCAGGATTGGGCCTGGAATATTTTGTAACCGATTATATTGGACTCGAGTTGGCCCTGGATAACAATTACATTATGAGCGATGGCCTCGATGGAGTAGTCAGTGGAAAATACAATGACTTTTTCTATCGGTCTCGCCTGGGGGTGAAATTCTACTTGGGCCGCAACAAAAAGCAATAATCCCATGAAAAAACTAACTTTTTTTATAGCTGCCCTCATTTTACTGAGTGGCTGCCGGGAGGATCCTATCGAGATTAAGTCTTATGGGCGCCTGATTGGGGAGGTCCTGGATGCTAATTCCCTTCTTCCCATAACCGGCGTAAGTATCACGACTAACCCAGAGTCTGACCTGGCTGTCAGCGATGAGTTCGGCGAGTTTGCCATCGATTCCCTTCTGGAAGGCTCCTATAGTATTCGAGGACGGCTTTCAGGGTATGATGAAAGCATCATCAGTGTACAAGTCGAGGGAGACCGGGTGACTTCAATCAAATTGTTGATGTCACAGGCTACCGACGAAAACAGCCCGCCTTCATTACCCTCAGTGCCACAACCGGCTAATGGGGCGCAAGGTATTGACCCCAACCTTACCTTATCCTGGAGTGGTTTTGATGTAGATGGCGATTCATTGTCCTTTGATGTATTTCTTTTTGCTTCCGACACCAGCGCAGGCATTCCGCTGGCCCTGGAGACGACAGATACCTTCCTGGCTGTTGAGAATATGGGCTTCAACAAGAGGTACTACTGGCAGGTCGTGTCAAAAGATGGAATTAACCCCCCTGTATACGGAGAAGTATGGAACTTTTCGGTGCGCAAATATCCTAAAGATGAATACCGCTATACCTTCGTAAGGCCGGTTAATGACAACTTTACTTTATTTGGAGGAAAAGAACCAGATGGGACCAATTTACCGGAGATGTCCTTTCAGCTTACGGATGGAACCGAGGCTTACTGGAGGCCGAAATTGAGGCCCATACTCAGAGACGATATGGCCGCATTACAGCTGGTAGGCACGGAAGTCCACATCTCAGTCATGGGAAGGGATGGAACAAACCCGCAGCAGGTTACCTCAACAGTTCCAGTGCGGTCCAAGGACGAAACCCTGGCTTCCTATTGCTGGTCTCCAACCGGCGACCAATTGTTGTACATGAATTTTGGCCGCCTGTATCGGATTAACAAAGATGGGAGCGGCCTTGCTTTGGTGGCCGAAGCGGAAGATGGTTTTCTCTTTACCGGCGTCGACTGGACTTCACTCAATAACAATACTATTGTCGCCACAGCTGAAAGGCCGGGCAACTTTGAAAGCAGGTTATACTTGTTTCAGATGGATTCTGTCCCCGCGCAAATTCCGGGACTGGGCCCGCTGCTCAACGGACAGATCCGGCACCCTGTTTTCTCGCCAAGCGGAAAGATGATAGCTTTCTCCTACAACCCCAGTGGCGATTTTTCCGCCAGCGGAATGCCTTTGAATAGCCAGATCCGTGTATTCAATACCGAAACCGGGGCCTTGATCAACTTGTCTTTTCGGAAAGACAATGGCACCAATGATGTTCAACCCAAGTTCATCAATGGCGGCGCCAAAGTATTATTCGTCAATAAAGCATCGGATAATATAGGGCCATCCAAGGTCATGCTGATGGATGTAGAGACCACCCAAAATCAGAATCGAATTACGCTATTCGATAATGCAGATATGCCGGATTGGAATTAATAATTAATGAGTTTTAGATCAAAAAGGCTCCCTTTCTTTTCGAAGGGGAGCCTTTTTG
>JAGQXQ010000537.1 GCA_020436535.1 Phaeodactylibacter sp. | reverse complement strand
ACTCCCCTACCCCTGCAAAGGAGCCGCCCGTTTCACCCACTCTTCCAGCCCCTCTTCCTTCGGGTTCTGAGGGGCACCAGGGTGGATGATTTTCACCGGACATTTTTCTGCTGCCCGGACGATATCGGCGAAGGGGCCCCCTTTGGGGTCCGCGACGAAAGCCTGTTTATCGGCGTTGTATTGAAATATCCTTTTGTTGGCGTCAACACACTCATTGCAGGAAGTACAGAGTGGTGTTTCGATCCAGGCTTCGCCCAGGCCCTCTTCCTCCGGTTCTTCTTTGGCTTCCTCTTTGGGTGGTGGCGTTTCTTTAGCCGCCTGCCGGGCTGGCTCAGGGGCCGGTTCGGGTTGAGGTTTAGGCGCTGCAACCGGGGAGGATACCAATCCTTGGCTAGTCGGCGCAATAGTGTCAACATCCAGGCCAAGCAGAATGGAAGCCAGCCGTTCCATAGCGTTGCGGGCTGAATCTTCTTTCGCTTTTTCCACTTCCGCTTCATGGCCGGCCTGCAGGTCAGCGATCTTTTTTTCCGCTGCCTGCTGAAGTTCCTGGCTTAAAGTTTCGGTGGCCAGTTCTACATGGTAGCTGTGGATACCGGCATTTTCCTGCAGGTAATGCCAAAAATCGAGCCGCTCCTGACAGGCTAATACCAGTGGCCAGGCGACCGCTGCCCGTTGAAGCTGTTCGTTCTCATCCACCAGCCAGATGAAAGGGACTTGAGTATATCCCTCTTCATCGGGAAGCTTGAGATATTCCTCCATCGGGATGAGGCTTTCCGCCCAGTATTCCGGCGGAACGATGTGAAAGTAGCTGTTGAAATGCCCATCCAGAACAGCAAAGTCGGCAAAGGTGAAGCGTAATTCCAAGGCGCTCTCCTCTCCTTTTTCATTGTGTATCGCGAGTTGATGAGCAGGCCAGTCTACCTCCGGCTGTGGGTTTTCGTGGATATCGAAGCGGCTTCCCCATTTCGGGCCTTTCTGGCTATCGAAAGTAAAAGCGGGAAACTCCCTGCCCTCTGCGGCAGCGCTGGCCCACAGGCTGGGTTCTACGGCTGCTTCCTTTCCCGGCTGAGCCGATGGCAGGTAGAAAAGTGCCGGTGCGAAAATGCTGATTCCTCTTATAAATCCTTCGTTGAGATACTCCGGCCGAATGGCTGAGGATTGCAGGACTAAGGCATTCCGGTGGGCGATCACTAGCGCGCCCAACTCGCGGCGGAACGCCAGGCCTGCCGATGACTGCCCCTCTTCAGTGGCAATAGCCTGTTGCCGGCCCTGAATGGCCAGGTATTTGATGGGGCGCCCCAAAGCCAGCTGCCGGGAAAAAGCATTGAGTTCCTCCTCCAGCAAGGCTTCGGCATCGGCCAGCATTAGAACCGGAGCACAGGCCACCAGTTCCTGTTCATTGAAACTACGCCAATCGAAATGAGCGAAAAAGTCACTGTGCATCTCCGGTACATACTGGTTATTTACTTCCAGTTGCCCGATACGTATTGCGGCAAACACTCGTGCGGCCTTGCCATACTGCTCGTCAAAAACTTCGGAGGCCGTTAAGGAAAGCTTACCGGAGGCTGCCGGGCGGATGTCAAACCCTGGAAAGTTGTGTTTCCAGTCTATTTCATCAAACTCAGGGTACTCCTCGTTGAGTACGACAAAAGCATTGTACCCCAGTAGCAGTTCTTCCGCCTTATTCAGGCTATCAAGCACCATCTCAATGCGATGGTGGCGTTCTTCCGGCATAACCTCCGACCCACCGGAAGGCAGGACGGAAGACAGTTCTTCGAAATTGAGAAAAGTATCAGCAAAATCGAGCGCCGAATGGAGTTTTTCAGCAGAGTGAGCCCCAGGATCCTTCTCCCGTTCTACCGCCAGGATATCTTTCAGCTGATTGGCCAGATGCAGTATATCCGCCCGCACGGCCTGCCGTTTAATCAACAGTTGCCGTTGGATCACAGTGGCCAGCAGGTGCAGGGGGGCATGATTAGAAAAGGGAATCAAAACGCCGGATTGCGGAAGCGCCTTTTTCAGGCGCACCAAGTCTTCAGCAAAAGCCTTTCCCTCTTCCCCTTTAACCGACAATTGAGCCTCCAACTCGTTGAGGGCTTCCTCAAACACAGGCGCCGCTTTAAAGGCAGCATCGGCAAAACGGACTTTCGTGCGAATAGCCCCCTCCAAACGCAGGAGGTTGTCCTTTAATATTTTCGCCTGGCCTTCCTGCGGAGCCATTTTTTCAACGGCCCGCTGTAACAACCCCTGAAGCGTAAAAAATGAAGCTTCGGCATCCTCTCCTTTAGCCACTGATTCAACATCGGCCACCCAGCAGGGGAAATTATATTGCACATACTCCTTACCCCGAAAAGGCGCCAGCAGGGCCGGAAAGGCCTGCAACTGTCCATCGGCAAAGGGCAGCCCTCCACCTATTCCGGTACGGAAAAATGCCCGGAGCGTTCGCCAGTATGCTCTTTGTTCCGCTTCCGGAGCGGGTGAGGCCTTTGGCAAACGGGGCAGGCTGGCGGCAGCATCAAAGGATAATACCGCTCCCGATGTTTCCTTATCTCCCAAAAAACCTGGAATGCCCAATGCATCGTCCCGGAAAAAACCGGTAATTGTCTCTCTGTCGGAATCCTTGTTGCTCATTTATTATGAAAATGAATGAATGATCGAAATTACTCCATCTTTGTCTGTACAGGCGAAGACGGGGACTGATTACCAGGATCTTATCTTGTTATTTGTATCCAGGCATGTACGCGCCCATGGCCTTTTAAACCGCAAACTTGTCTAGCTGCGCATTGACGGCGGCCATTTTCTCTTCCGGCGTAAAGCCCAGGTTGTGCGCGCCGTACTGGTCATAGCGGATGGCGTCCTTATTTTGGTAGAACAATCCCAAATAAGAGGACTCCTGATCTTCTGCCAGCCCCCGGGCGGCATAGATGTCAGAGGGGTCGTGATTCAAATGGTTCTTAAAAGCGCGAAGGGTTCCGTCATCCGCTTGTATGCCATTCTCGTGGGTCAGAATAGAGACAGCGTCCCGGTTGGTGGTCATCTCCTCGACCAGCGGGCCCATGAACTTAGAGCACCGCATGATCACTTTGATGAAGGCAAAACCGGGATGTTCATAACCGGCTTTGATGGTGGCGAAGAGGTGCCCCGGCACCCAGTCTGCGGTCTGCGCCACAAAGGATACGTTCGACATGCCGAGTGATGTTTGTAATGGGTTGACCGGCGGCAGAACCGATCCCGTGGGGTGAGTATTAGAAATGGTACCCAGGCGAGAGGTCGGAGACGTCTGCTTTTTAGTCATCCCGTATATCTGGTTGTCGAACATAATAGTGGTAATGTTCATGTTGTACCGGATGGCATGTATCCAGGCGCCGGCGCCAATAGAACAACAGTCGCCATCGCCGGTGATGACGAAGACGTTCAGGTCGGGTCGGCGAAACTTCACACCACAGGCAACCGGAAAGGCGCGCCCGTGCAGGCCATGAAAGCCATAGGTATTCATATAGTGGGGAAAGCGGCTGGAACAACCGATGCCGGATACGAAGACCGTTTTTTCCGGTGGCAGTTGTTCTTCCCGGCAAAGCCGTTGCACGGAGGAAAGCACCGCGTGGTCGCCACATCCCGGGCACCAACGGGCGACGCCTTTTTCATAATTGCTAAGGGTGTAATATTTCTTAGGCAGGTCGCAAATGAAATCTTTCTTAATTCCAAACATGGCTTCTGCATTTTATGCTTTAGTGCTAATTGAGTTTTCCTAATTCTTCATTAATTCTGGCCAGGATTTTTCCGGGCCCCAGTGGCTGTCCGTACACATTGGAGAAGCAGTCTACATCCACCAGCGTTTGCGCCCGTAATATCCAGGCCAGTTGAGCATAACGGCGGTTCTCCGGAGTGATCATCGGATCATCCAGGGAATCGCTGTAGTTAATCTCAACGGTCATCACTTTTTTGAACCGCTTGAAAATATCCAGTAAGCCGGGTTCCAGCGGGCTGAGGAAGCGTAGGTGTATGGAAGACACGCTGCCCCCCTGTTCGCGGGCGATGTCTACCGCCTCTTCGATAGCGCCCAGAGTGGAACCCCAACCGACGACCAGCAGGCCGCCCTCTTCATCGCCATGTATTCTGGGCGGTTTCAAAGTACGGCCGAAGGTGGCCAGCTTACGGCTTCGCAATGCAGAGGTTTTCTGGTTAACCTCCGGCAGGTAGGTCACTTTACCCTGTTCGCTATGCGCCAGGCCGGTGAGGGTATATTCGCCGCCCGCTTGCCCGGGTACCGGGCGCTGGCTAAGGCCTGTTTTTTCATCCCAACCGTATGGCATAGCCCCCTCCGCCCTGGGGCTTTGGTCGACCGGAGGAGAGAGCCATTCTTCCCGAAGCTGAGGCCGCGGGAAGGGTTGTACGCCGGTGGCCAGGTTGGCATCGGAAAGCAGGATAACCGGCATGCGGAAGGATTCAGCGATCCTGCGGGCCAGGATGACAAAGTGGAAACACTCTTCGATCGTGGATGGCGCCAGCACTACCTTAGGCGCATCTCCCGGCTGGCCGTACAACACCGCCAGCAAATCACTTTGCTCCACTTTGGTCGGTAGCCCGGTGGAGGGCCCTCCCCGTTGCACGTCGATGACGACCAGTGGCACTTCCGCCATAACCGCCAGGCCCAAAAATTCTGTTTTCAGGGCTAACCCGGGGCCAGAGGTAATGGTTACCGATGTTTTTCCCGCATAGGATGCGCCAATGGCAAAGCCCACCGCTGCGATCTCATCTTCGGCCTGATGGATAATGCCGCCGGAAGATTGTATGCATTCCGCAAGATGGTGGGAGGTGGAAGTAGCGGGCGTGATGGGGTACATCGAGCACAGCTCGATACCGGCAGCCTGAATGCCGAAGCTCAGCGCCTCGTTGCCGTTCATGACCACCAGCTCCTCTTTCGCCTCAACAGAAGGAAGTTCATAACTTAAGTCCAGGTGCTCCCGGGCCCAGTCGTACCCGGCCTGCAGCAACTGCAGGTTGGAATCGACCACCGCCTTGGATTTCGACCGAAAGATATACCCGACCTGAGCCGCCGCCTTTTCCATATCCCGGTCATATATATGACACAGCATACCCAAAACCCACATGTTCTTACCCTTCTTAGGGTTGGGAGTCAGTTTGAGGCATTCTTCTTCCATGGGGATCTCATAAACGACGAATTTCCGATCTTTGAAATCCTGAATGGCCGTTGCGTAGCTCTTCTGGATCTCATCTGACTTGTCCGTCGCCCATTTGTTCTCTATGAGCACGATCGTTCCTTCCCGATAGACGTTTTGCTCGATCCTGTTATAAGGGACGATCTCGTTGAAGGCAACCAGGATGTCCGCCTCGTCACCAGCGTTGGTGATCTTTCCGGAACCAAACCGGATGCGGATTCCCGAGGCGCTTTCCTTCGTCCGCGGGGGCGGTTGGATATCGGCGGGGATGATCTCCACGGTCCAGACCCCATTGCCCATTTTGGCGGAAACCGCCCCGAAGCTCTGTCCTGCCTTTTGGGCGCCTTCTCCTGAATCGCTGACGATCTCTAATATATGCTCCTTTATTACAAGCCGCTTCGATGTTTTCGGACTAGGAGAAGCCAGACTTCCATTTCCATCTTTCATGTTAATTGGCTTTGATCAGATTTTTAATTGCCTGCAAATAGTGCGGACATTTACGTTCCCTCTCTTTCTTGTTGATATTCAGTAAAATCGACGTTAAGTTTGGGATTTAAGATGGCCTCAGCAATGACAGAAATCAGTGGCAGAGGGTGAACAATCTCATAGAATGAGCGGATAATTTTGCTTTTTGCCAAAATTATTGCCTGAGGTAGGAAGATGGACGGAAGTTTATTCGGCTGAGAGAAGTTGGGCTGAAGGGTATACGGTGTACGTGTAGTATTGGGCTTCCAAGCCGTACAGTGTACGCCAATTGAACAAATCTCACGTTAATATTAGATACTAGCGCCGCTGCAGCCTGGAGTTTCTGCACAAAGGCTGACTATTTTGGAAAGGTTACTGGCAATCCATCCGCTCCTCGTCGGGAGTGTATTCCCAAACATCAAAACTGATGTAATCCGTATTGGGGCCGCCGATGTAGACTTTTCCATTCAAAGGGATCGCCAGCTGCGGTATCGTTTTGTCTTGAATCGCTTCCGGAGTGGGAAAGGGTTCTTTTTCTATCCAGCCTCCACCGGAACCAAGCTCCCACAGGCTTTGGATAGGAGTAGATTGACTGGTTTCCCCCATTCCGATATAAGCTTTGTCATTTATGGAAAAGGCGATGGCTTTTCTTCGGTTCAAAAAATCTTCTGAGGCTTCCCATTGCCAGGCATCATCCATTTCGGGGTCGATGGACCAGAGATCATTTCGGCCGAACCCGGAAGTTTGGCCGCATCCGGCGTAAATCCTTTCATTCAACACAAAAGCAATAGCATCTGTACGGCCAAGGGCAAAATCCTGGCCAAGGGCCTCATCCCGGTAAGGTAGCCGGGCGTCCAAAGGCTGCCACCGGTCGCCGGGGGCAGCATCCGGATTAAAGGCCCAAAAATCATCGTAATAAGCATCTTCCAGTCGATCAGTACCCGTACCTACATAGGCTTTCCCATTGAAGCTCACGGCCACGGCGTCCTCGCGAAATTGTCCGGGAAAAGGGTCAGTTGTTAATTCTTGCCAGCCGCTACCGGGGTCAAAGACCCATAAATCATTTTGATAAACCGGGAAGTCAATGGAAAAATTGGGGTCAACATAATACCCCAGTCCGTAGTATATCTTATTACCGATTGTAAAACTTACTCCACCTGACCTGCCGGATGCGCCCGGCAAGCCTGCATCCACAAGGGTGTCCTGGGTAAGGTCCAGTTTCCATACCTGAATAAAAGTCTGGGTTTGGGTTGGATAACACAGGACTTCCGTGCAACCCATGCCAAAAAAGGCCGTTCCGTTCACTGCACCTGCCATTGCATCGAATAAGGGCCGGTCCTCGAGCAAAGCCACCCGTTTCCAGCCATCCCGGGTAGCAAAGGCCACAGAAGGGCCATCATTATAAATGTAGTCCTGGTTGACCTGGCCGTAGGCGCGAACGTAATAACAGGTATTGAACTCCAGCGAATCGATAAGCGCCCTGAATTCACCATCATCATTGGTGGCGCCCAACGGGAGCATGAGGTCATTGTCTTCAACAGTAGGAAGAGGGTTGCTCGTAGAGAGGATAAAACCGTGATCTGTAATATCTTGCTGGAATCTCAGCACCAAAACCCCTTTCAACTCAGCCTGGTCATTGACCAGCAACACGCTGTCGGATAAACCGACCACCAGGTTGTCGGACAAACTAAAGGGCAGGGAGGCGCCATAACTTACCCGCTCCCCCATCCGGACAAAGGCCCGGAAAAAAAACACTTTCTGAAGCGATAACCCCGAAAGCAAAGTGTCAAAATCCAAATTGGAAAGAAAATCGGAACCGAGGCTGATTTTCTCCACTCCATCTGTTCCCAGCGTGGCTGCTTCCATGGATTCCGTCAACAGGAAACCATATTCCCGGTTGGGGTAATCCGCTGGGTTTAACGGTGCATCTATGCCATCTATACTGCCAAATAAACGGATCTTATCGATGTCCTCCACCACCGTACTCACCGTAACGGCAGTGACAAAGTCCAGCTTATCCAAGTCTTCTTTTTTACAGCCGGTAAAGCATGCTATGGCAATAATGATAAAGGCCAGAAAACTGATAATCCTGCTAGTGGCGCCTTGCTCGCCGGGACTGAGATCGAATTGGTTGTTGAACATCATTTCTTAAAGTTTAGCCCTTCGGCTGTTTGGTGGCATAAGGGATTGATGCGACTCATTTCACAAGTTAATAATTCCCTATTGTACGATCAGCCTGCGGCTAAAATAAGTACTTTCCAGCCTCATCCTGATAAAATAAACCCCTCTCGGCAATTGACTAATATCAATCTCATGGGGCTTTTGGCTTTCCGCCGCCAGGCCTTGCTGCAACTGGCGCCCGAACAGATCCATCAGGCTCCATTCAATTTCCCGGTTAACGGGAGAGCGATAACGCAGGTATAACTTATGGCTCACCGGGTTGGGAAACAATTCCACCTCATCCCTGAGGAAAGCCAGCTCTTCGGTAGAGACCACCAGTTTCACTTCTGTTATACCATATGCCTCGCAACCATTTCGATCCGTCACCGTCACTTCGTAGACACCTGGTTCCAGGCCGGTTAGGGTGGGGCCGACGCCTCCATTGCTCCATTGATACGTATAGGAAGCTACCCCTCCCTGAGGAATGGCGGTGGCAGTGCCGTTGTTGCCTTGGGCCGTACTTGCATCGGTTGACTCCATGGCCACCTGCAGGCTGTCCGGCTCCACGATGGTGACGAACACATGCCCAAAGCAGCCGTTCTCATCCGTCACCGTAAGGGCATATTCCCCGATTCCCAGGTTCATTGGATCCTCTACATCACCCAGGCCCTGGTTCCATTCATAGCTTAATTGTCCCATCCCGCCGCTGGCGGTGACCGATATCGCCCCGTCCTCCAGGCCGTAGCAGGTGATCTGTTCGACTGAATCCAAGGTGACATCGACCACCGGGGCCTGAATTATCTCAATGGAATCAATACCTATACAGCCATTTTTTCCCGTAACGGTCACCGAGTAGACGCCCGGCATACTGATAATGGCCAGGCGCGTTGCCTGCCCGCCAGACCATTGGTAACTGTCGTAAAGACCCGCATCCAGAGTCGTGGTGGTGCCCTCACAGAAGAAAGCAGCCCCCTGTATTTCCACTTCCAATGCTTCTACTTCCTCCACCAGCACTCCATCGGAACCGCTGCAACCCGCCTGGTTAGTAACCGTTACCGAATAGGCGGCTGGCTCATCTACCTCGATGGTTTGTTCTTGTGACCCGTTCGACCAAAGGTAGCTGGCGTAGCCAAAGCCGGCGTCCAAGACTGTGCTGCTACCCATGCACAACACCGTAGCCCCTATGATTTGAGGCGCTACCGGAGACAGCCCTTCTACCAGAACACTGGTACCTATCGAGCAGCCGTTCTCATCGGTTGCCGTAACGCTGTAAGCGCCGGCGGTCAAGCCCTGTGGGTCTTCCACCGCACCGGCACCAGCGCTCCATTCATAAGTAAGCATCCCATTACCACCACTCACCGTAATATCTATAGCGCCATCGGCAAAGCCGGGGCAGGTAGCGCCCTCCACCTGGATGTCATCGAAGTTGAGAGCCGGTGGCTGGGAGAGGCTTATCATTTCCATTGCTGTACACCCATTGCTGTCGGTAACAGAAACAGTGTAAGCGCCGGCAAGTATTCCAGTGGGATCTTCTAATGTTCCCAAGCCGTTATTCCAGGAATAACTGAACTCACCAGAGCCACCACTGGCCGTTATTAAAATAGCGCCTCCTTCGTCCCCAAAGCAGGAAGGTGCGATGAGCTCATCAACCGTTATATTGATCGCCGCCGGTTCCTCAATGAGCACGGTTTCAGTGCGGGTACAATTGTTCGCATCGGTGACGGTCAGCATGTATGGCCCCGGTAGCAGGCCGTCGAGGTCTTCCATGGCGCCGGCTCCCCCACTCCACGCATAGTTGATGGTTCCGGTACCGCCGGTAACCGTAATGGCTACAGCCCCGTCGGCGGCCCCATAGCAGGATACGGCGACCACCTCATCAACGATGATGGCAAGGTCTGTTGCATCTTCTACCAGAGTACTTCCGGTGGTGGTACAGAGGTTGGCATCAGTGACGGTGACCATATAGACGCCGGGCGCCAGGCCAGATGGATCCTCCACTAAACCGATGCCATTATCCCATTCGTAACTCAATGGCCCGGTGCCGCCGGCGACGGTAATCTCGATCGCCCCATCGGCAAAGCCGCCGCAAGAGGCGCCTTGGGTTTCAATCGAGGTGATCGCCAAAGAATCCGGCTCTTCGATGTTTACGGCCTCTTCAAAAGTACAACCATTCTCGTCGGTAGCCGTCACCGTATAAACACCGGCTGGTAAGCCTACCGGATTCTGTACGGCCCCGATGCCATTATCCCATGTATAATCCACAGCGCCCGTGCCACCAGTGACATCGATGGTTATGGCCCCGTCGGCGGCGCCAAAGCAACTGACGGGTTGAGGGAGCAGTGAGTTGATGGCAAGTACTGCCGGCTCCCCTATATTGATCATTTCTGTTGTCGTACAATTGTTCTCATCGGTGATGGTAAGTGTATAGGCACCGGCAAGCAGGCCCACCGGATCTTCGACAGCGCCGATGCCGTTGTCCCATTCATAGGACAAAAGGCCGGTACCGCCACCGGCAGTGATGGCAATCGAACCATCAGCAGATCCATTACAGGAGGCCATATTCATCTCATCTACAACAAACGTGATGGCATCCGACTCTTCCACAACCACTATCTCAATCTGGCTGCAATTGTTCTCATCCGT
>JAGQXQ010000536.1:782-6783 GCA_020436535.1 Phaeodactylibacter sp. | reverse complement strand
GGCCAGCGCCCGGGTATCGCGAGCCTCCTCCGGCTCGGGGTAGGTATAGTCCGGGCAGAAGTCCTTGACCGCAATAGCCAGGCGGTGGAACATGCCGGAGCAATCGCTCAGTGGGATGGAATTGTAGGCAATTTTCTGTTTTTCAAAATTTTTGGCGGCCGCCAGGAGGAAGTCATCAAAACTAAGGCTGGGGTCGGAGCAGCTCATAGGTCGGATGTCTGGCAGGCTTTTCAGGGTAGCAGAGTTGGAGCGTGCCGGTTTTTCTTCCGGTTCCTCTGGAGGGCTAGGCGGTTCAGGTTGTTCCACAGGGGCAGGTTCTTCAACGCTGCCGCCCGGTTCATCACTCCCGTGAGAGGGTTTGGTTCCGGCTCCGGGTTGGAGGCTTCCGCTGGGAATTGTATCGGCTTGCTTCTCTTCACTTTTAGGGCTAACGGGAGGCGTATCGGCAGCCGGAGGCTCTGAGGGCGTTTGCTCTTCTGCTTTGGGCGCAATTGAAACGGTACTTTTTTCTACGGCCGGGGAGGGAGATGATGGAATGGCCTTTTCGGGTTTCGGTTGGTGGGGGGAAGGTTTGGTTTCCTGCCTGACGTCTGTTTTCTTTTTGGGTTCCTGAACTGGAACGGCGGGCTCCGGTTGCTCTTCCTTTGGGGGGCTTTCTGGTTTGGAAGGCTGAGGGCTGACATCGTCCCGGGGCGTATTGGTGTTTTTTGCGGCTGTTTCTATTTTTGGCGGGGTGCCCTTTTCATCAGGCACAGCACGCTTGCAATGGCTGAACAGGCAGGCAAAGGCCAGAAAAGCGAGGCTTAATATCCAACGGTGTTTGACATTGATGGACAACATATATTATGGGTTTTTTTCGGAAAAACGACTTCCTTTTATTGATTTGATCGTTCCCAAAAAGGTGGCCTTTTTTTCGTTCGGTTTTGAGAGAATATTTCCAGCCGGGAGTGAAAAATGGAATGAATAGAATGAAAGATAGAAATAAAAGGGTTATAAAACAAGATGTTTTCTATGGAAGGAGAGTTGGTAATGGACCGGCTTTACTATTCATTCATAATGAACTGGCAAGCCCTTACGACAAGGCCTGCGGTACGTTTATATAAATAAACACTGTAATTATTCAGTATAAGGCTATGGATGCCTCTGGTGCAAAATTTTGTAAGCCGCGCTTCCCCTTCTCGCATAGCGATGCCTTCGGCACAAGGGAAATGAGAAGGGGTTCCAGCGACAAAAGCCTACAAAACTTTGCGTTCAGGCCTCAGACTGAATAGTTACTAAACACGCTAAAAAAATTCCAGCCCAAGTTCCCGGCGCAGGGCCATATCATCTTTGCCATTCTTTTGCCAATAGGGAGTCAGGATCGTTTTGGCACGCCGGGCGACGGATTTACGTACTTTCCGGTCCATTATAGAGGGGTAGGCATCCGTCCAGCCTTCAATTATATAGGGCGCTTCCGGTTGAAAGACGATCTCCAGGGTGCGATTCAGGCCGGGGTACTCAATGGTGTAGGCCTTAAGGTTTTCACCAGAAAAATCAGTGCCGGTGTAAGTGGAAAGGCTGGCTGTTGCCTTCAGGGATTTGAACGGCAGGTGCAACAAGCGGGTGATAGCTGTGCCGGGCAGAATATCCACCTTGCCGGTGGGCAACCCATCGGGGTTCATCCGAATGCGGCTAAACAGCTCATCTTCCAATATGGCATAGGCCACTTCGGTGGTTTGATCCGCCTCGTTTTCAAAGTAGGAGTGTAGGGTGTTTTTATACAAACCATCAAGGAAGTTGAGCTGCTGATAAGTATGCCCGCACCATTCCTGGGTAGTGGTAGCCACCTTGAGGGTTTGGGGAAAGTCCTTCACTTTGACCGGTGTGAAAACCGAACTCATAATGGTGTAATCATAAAGTCCGGTAGTGAATTTGCGGATCATGTTCATTTTGAGAATAGGGGTGCTGTTGGGATTGGTGTAATTTTCATTTTTCACCTGTTTATCCGTCAGAAAGTCTTCGGTAACAAAGATCACCACCGCTTCACCGGGATGTACATCGGCGTATCGGTTCTGCTGCAATTCGTAACGGCTCACCTCCGCCTTGCCCTGATACCAGTAGTCCCCCAGTTGAGGGTTACTTTTCTTGAACACCATAGCTGCCGGCTTGGCCAGTTTATTAGTGGAAACAGCTGTGTCCTGTTGGCTTTCTTTATTTTGGCAAGCCAGGAGGCTGGTGATAAAAAGCAGTAATAATATCTTGTTTTTCATAGATTAAATGCTAATTGAAGAAACATTCTTGCTAAAGGCCGGAGTAGCTGACTCCTTTTCATGAAACACAAAATAAGAGTTTGTGTTGGGGCAAGATGTCTTTAACCCTACCTCTCTGGCTTCCGGCGGGGAAAAAGTTGCCGTTCTAATTTACTCAGAACTTGTTTGGATGCCAATCTTTTCGCTATCAAACCCGGCCTCCAAACAAGCTCTCAGGAATGAAAATAACCATAATACTTAAAAAACTAAGGCAGATTTTGTATTTTTGCTTTTTATCTGAAATAGTGTTTTCCCCTGAAAACTTTGAAAAACCGGTGGTCACGATTTTTCAGATAAGAAAAAGCCAATAACCCCCCATTTCAAGTCGCCGACTTTTATTCCCCATTAAAAAGAAAATTGCTGTTCAAAGGGCAGGAATAAATCTGTATTTCTCCTCATCGCGGGTAGCAGGCAAGGAACAGCTGTTCTTTGTTGGCGTTGCCTGCCAAACCTGTATAACTTCAAATATCCAAAACTAAGCCGGTGGCGTAGCACAATTGTGCTACGCCAGAATCTGGCCTCAGCCGGTGCGGGGTATTCTCCAAAAATGATAAACAAAACCACATATATCCTGTTAGGGTATCGAAACTTTGTATTTGACGATTCAATAAAGTGTTATTACCTCCCAGTAAGCTAATTCAGTGTCCGGTTATTATGGATGAAAAGGAAAAGCATATCATTCCGCTATTGAACAATCAGGACCAGCAAGCCATCTCCCTGTTATATGACGATTTTGCACCTACACTCTATAGAGTTGTGTTGCGAAAGTTTTTCGAGGAGCAGAGTACTGTTGTCTTATGGATCATCACCCCATGGCTGTCAAATGGCCTGGGTTC
The DNA here is from genome assembly GCA_020436535.1 of Phaeodactylibacter sp. GTDB lineage: Bacteria > Bacteroidota > Bacteroidia > Chitinophagales > Saprospiraceae > JACJXW01. The sequence goes on along the minus strand of JAGQXQ010000536.1, from coordinate 3,659 downwards.
ATTTCTATTGGTATGAGGATGGATAAGGAAAATTTCTTGAAGACGGGGTTATTAGAGCAGTATGTTCTTGGGCTTACCGACGAAAGAGAGTCGGAAGAAGTAGAGCGATATGCCGAGGCTTTCCCCGAGATCAAAGCCGAAATTGAGTCTATGCGTAAAGCAGTGGACGAATATGCACAACAGTATGCCGTGATGCCTCCCGAAGAGCTGAAAGCCCGTGTGATGGAGGAAATTGATGAAAAGGCAACCGGCAGCCGAACTGGAGGATCTTCAGAGGGGCGCATTGCCAGAAGTAGCGGAGGGCGTTGGGGCGCCTGGCTGGCCCGGGCTATCATGGCTATGCTTATCATTCTTTCCCTTTCTTTTTACCAAAGTAAGGTCGCTGCCGACCGTCAATACGAAGCTCTGTCAAGAGAGTATCGGACTTTCCAGCAGGATTGCAGCCGCCGGCAGGCCCAACAAGAAAAACTCCAGGAGGTGTATGCTTTCCTGAACCACGAACATACCACTCCGATCCGCCTGCTAAGTACCGGGTTGGTTCGGGAAGCAGAGGCGGTTGCCTTTTTCAACGAGGCGCAAAAGAAAGTTTTTGTCAATCCAACCCTTTTACCACCTCCCCCCCAGGGTAAGACCTATCAGATCTGGGCGGATGTCGAAGGCGAAATGGTCAACATGGGCCTGATCGATGGCCATAGTAAAGAACTGCAGCCGGCAACTTTCATCGATGGGACGGAAAGCCTCAATATTACACTCGAACCCGACGGGGGGAGTGAAGAGCCTACTGTGACACTGTTATACGTCAATGGTAAAGTGTAATTTTAATAATACGCCCCCTTTTTTGGGCGATATCCATTTCTACTTCTCTAATGTTAAGGTTTTCATAATTTTTTGAAGGAATAATTAGGATACAAAAGAAAAATTTATCATTTTAGCCCTTGCCCTCATGAACATTCCACCAGAGAGAAATTCAATTTCATTTCTAACTTAACATTCATGAGATTATGCTGATTGTTTACATCGCCACAGGTGCTTTTATTGTAGGCGGAGGGCTTGTACTCCTTTCCAATATGGTTTCATCCCGTAGCCGCAGCCGTTATTATTAATTATTACAAAATTACAAACGTACCATGAGGAAACGCTCTATCCTCTGACTAAAAGTGAGCAAACCCATATCCGATGAGGGCGCCGTACTAAAACTGTTCCGAACCCTTGTCGACCACGCCAAAAAAGGCACATCCACTACTGCAATGTGCTGATATTCAGCACAAAGCGAAAGCTCCTAAAAACCTCTTCAATAGCTTACTTATCTCTATCTCCATGGACTATCAAACCAGGCTGCAACCCGGCGTAGCCCACAGGTTTTCTCCTGTGTGCCTATGCTGTTCAACCCTATGGGGAGAGCGTATGCCTGCTTTGTTGTTAATTTTCTAAAAACACTTTAAAAGGCCGGAAATTTTGGCATGAAGCATTGCTTGTGCAGGTTATTGCTATACCTGAAACAATAGTTTTACGTAGCAGCATTGTCTGAGAAAACAAGCGAAAAACCAACGCATTGCCAACGGTAACCGGAACGAGGCTTTTTGCCTGTTCCGAAAAACAGAAGGCGCTCTTCTTCGGAAGGGCGCCTTCATTTGTGTATCTCTAATGCGATAAAAACCAGAAGGTAACTAAGTGTCAATGGCTGAACAGCTCATTCCACATAAGACAGTTCTGGTTAGGACAATTAATCCAGTTTCAAGACTTCCAGGAATGCTTTCTGGGGGACTTCGACCTGCCCGAACTGCCGCATGCGCCGTTTCCCTTCTTTCTGCTTTTCCAGCAGTTTGCGCTTGCGTGTAATGTCCCCGCCATAACACTTGGCAGTCACATCTTTGCGCATGGCGGAGATGGTTTCCCGGGCAATGACCTTGGCGCCGACAGCGGCCTGAATGGCAATGACGAATTGCTGGCGGGGCAGCAGTTCCTTAAGTTTCTTGCAGATCTTTCTGCCGAAAGCCTCGGCTTTTTCCCGGTGCACCAGGGCGGACAGCGCGTCCACCGGTTCACCGTTCAGGCGAATATCCAGCTTGACCAGGTCGGACTTGCGATAGTCCAGCGGCTGATAGTCAAAGGAAGCGTAGCCACGGGAGAGAGACTTCAACCGGTCGTAGAAATCGAAGACGATCTCAGCCAGCGGCAGGTCAAAACTCAGCTCTACGCGGTCCTGGGTCAGGTAATGTTGTTTTTTCAGGATGCCCCGCTTTTCCATGCACAGGGTCATAATGATGCCGATAAATTCCGGCTTGGTGATGATCTGAGCCGAGATGAACGGCTCTTCCACATACTGGATTTGGGTTTGATCGGGCAGCTCGGAAGGGGTGCGGATGGTCTTCTCCTCTCCTTTGGTGGTGAGCAGGTTGTAGGACACGTTGGGTACGGTGGTGATCACATCCTGCCCGAATTCCCGAAAGAGGCGCTCCTGCACGATCTCGAGGTGCAACATGCCCAGGAAACCGCAGCGGAAGCCAAAACCAAGAGCGGCCGAAGTTTCCGGCTCGAAGATCAGCGAAGCGTCGTTGAGCTGCAATTTCTCGAGGCTGTCCCGCAAGTCTTCGAAGTCATCATTATCAATCGGGAAGATACCGGCAAATACCATGGGCTTCACATCTTCGAAGCCTTTGATGGCCTCCACACAGGGGCGCTCCACGTGGGTGAGGGTATCCCCGACCTTAATTTCTTTCGAGTCCTTGATGCCGGTAATAATGTAGCCTACATCGCCGGCGGAGAGTATTTCTTTCGGGTCCTGGGTCAGGCGAAGCACCCCGATTTCGTCCGCTTGATATTCATTACCAACATTCATGAACCGAACCAAATCTCCTTTCCGGATGGTGCCGTTCA
>JAGQXQ010000536.1:0-678 GCA_020436535.1 Phaeodactylibacter sp. | reverse complement strand
GGGATGCGGTTTACGATAGCAGTCATGATATCCGGAACCCCCTGGCCGGTTTTGCCACTGGCCAGAATGATCTCCTCCAGGTCGCAACCGATGAGGTCAATGATCTGTTCGGATACTTCGTCGATCATGGCGCTTTCCATGTCGATCTTGTTCAGGATGGGAATGATCTCCAGGTCGTGCTCTATAGCCAGATACAGGTTGGAAATAGTTTGCGCCTGTATGCCCTGGGTCGCATCTATCAGCAACAAAGCTCCTTCACAAGCTGCAATGGACCGGGAAACTTCGTAGGAGAAGTCGACATGCCCGGGAGTATCGATGAGGTTAAATATATACCGTTGTCCATCTTCGTGGTCATAGTACATCTGAATTGCGTGGCTTTTGATAGTGATGCCACGCTCGCGCTCCAGGTCCATGTTATCCAGGGCCTGATCCTTCATATCTCGCTCCGAGATCGTCTTCGTAAACTCCAGCAACCGGTCGGAAAGTGTACTCTTTCCGTGGTCAATGTGAGCGATTACACAAAAATTTCTGATATTCTTCATAGACTGCAAATATACGTCATTTTCATTGATGTATGCACTAGCAAAACTATTAACAATATTTATCTGATCTTGTTAAAATTTCTAACTCCAAAACTTGCTAAGTATAAGCCAGGAGGCACCATTTCTTTCAATTTCT
>JAGQXQ010000535.1 GCA_020436535.1 Phaeodactylibacter sp. | reverse complement strand
CTTCGATCTTTTCCACCGCGGCATCGGAGAAGAAGGAAACTTTACCTTCCCGGGTGAAATATTTCTGAGCATTTAGAGTGGAGCCCACTAGAAGGGCGGCCAGAACAAAAAACATGATTTTCTTTTGCATGATCTAATCAGTTATTTAGTGAAAATAGAAGCATTTCGCTTTTGGGTGTTCGCTCATCGCAGTAGAGTGCCTCTATGTGCAGGCATCAAAGATTAAAAAACCCGTTCTTTGCTTCGGATTCGGGCGTTAGCGACCGGCGAACTACGAGTTTAGAATTGAGATGGCTGTGCCATTTTACGCCACCACACAGCGCACCAGTACCACATCCATAAGCATACCGGTACAAATACCCTTTAGGGTAACCTGTTCGCCTATCTTAAAATCCGTTTTCTCTTGTTTTGTAAGATTGTCCATCTGGCAAATGACGCCGAACAATTCATTTCCGCTTTCCAGGGTAAGGCTGATATTGCCTTCCTCATCTGTATTGACTTCCTTGACCGTTCCGGAAATTTTGATAACCTTATCCAGGTATTTTTCATTGGCTTCCGCCTCATTGGCCTCAAAAGCTGAAAAAAGCGCTGTCGACTCGAGAGTCATATCCGCCTCGGCTTTTTCCATGTTTTGATGTGGTTTGTTGTACATGAAGTAACCCACTCCCAACCCAAGCAAAGCCAACAAGAATCCAATACCTATTAATTTTTTCATGACAGCCTGATTTTTGATTTATTCCAGGAATTATTTGACGGGTAAACGGTTAGTTATCGGGCGCGCCATTGGAGATCCACGCTTCTATCTTGAGGATATCGCACTCCGGCAGTTGTGACGCCCCCTGGGGCATGGAAGAAAAGCCGGGTTGGTGCTTGATAGCTCCCAGAAACCGCCCGTTGTCCACATAAGTTTTGAGGCTGTTATATCCTTCCAGCGTTATCCCGGCTGTATTGACGGCAGCGCTATGGCAAACCAGACAGTTATCGGAAAGGATAGGTTCGATTGTGCCCGAATAGGTAGCGCTTTGGGTATCACAGTCGATTTCAGGATAGATTTCCTCTTCAACGTCGTAATAGCAACTGGATAAGCCCAGCATGAATGCCAAAGCGGATAAGCAGATGGTCTTTTTCATAAGTCAGTGTGTAGGTATGCGTTTTAAGCTAAACTGAAAATTCGAGCTTTTGTTTGTTACACCTAATTATTCGGCGCCCCTGCTTCTATCCAGGCTTTGATCTTGTTCAGGTTGCATTGGGGCAGCGGAGCACTTGCTCCGAAAGGCATCGGGACAAAGCCGGGTTCCCAGGCAACCGCTCCGTAAAATCGCCCACTGTTCACCTTGGCAACCACATCTGCGTAAGTTTCCAACACAAAGCCTCCAGTTGGATTGGCGCCCTGATGACACCCCAGGCAGTTATTTTCTATTACCGGCCTGATGTCCGCCGAGTAGCTGACGTTATCCGTATTGCATCCTTCGGCTGCCGGGTCGCAACTTTCATTTTTCGCTCCCTGTAGGATCCACGATGCGACCAGATTGATCTGGGCCGAAGTCAACGGAGCATTAGGCGGTTGCGGCATGCGCTTGTCCGGATCTGTTTCCACAATCACTTCGTATATCTCGCTGTCATTCAGGTCGAAGGGTTCGATTTTGCCGGTCGCCATAACCGATTCAAATGAAGTCAGGATCACTCCGTCCTGAGCAGAATTTTCATCGTGACAGCCACTTTTAGCACAATTAGAACGCAAAATGGGCAATACGTCCAGTTCAAAGTAAACTACGTTTGGGTCACAGGGAATACCGGTGGTAGTTGTATCCGTCGGGTTATTTCCGGTGGTGTCGATTGGATTATTGCCAGTCGTGTCAACCGGGTTGTTATCTCCTTCAATAGTGATGGGCTCATGCTGGCAGGAAAAAATACTCAAGGCCAGTCCCATTCCAAAGATCAATGACGGTAACCAATACTTTCTTATCTCCATGAGGTATATTAATAATTATGAGAGCAAATGTAGCTGGACTAGCCCAATCGGGCAATTCAGATTTGCTGAACGGGAATTTTAGGCCACTGAACAGGCATCCTGTTCAGGATTCTTTAAGAAGTGACTTTTGTCCTTGTTTCTTAATGCCTTTACATGGAAACTTTGTAATGCGTAACAATATTGTTAAAACCAAGCCCTACATTATGAAATCAGATAAACAAGTGGAAGCGCTCAAAAAGGCTGCGCTCCAATATCACGAAAGAGATCGCAGAGGTAAGATCGAGGTGGTATCCACAAAACCGTGTGTCACGCAGAATGACCTCTCCCTGGCCTATACTCCCGGGGTGGCCGAACCTTGCCTGGCGATTCAGGCTGACCCCGATAAGGCCCGGCTTTATACTGCCAAAGGCAATCTGGTCGCCGTCATTTCCAATGGTACGGCTGTGCTAGGCCTGGGAAACATCGGCGCTTTAGCCGGTAAGCCGGTGATGGAAGGCAAAGGGATACTCTTTAAGCGGTTCGCCGATATCGATGTATTCGATATCGAACTGGATACGGAAGATCCGGAGGAGATCATCAAGACAGTCCAATACCTGGCGCCGACCTTCGGCGGCATCAACCTGGAGGATATCAAAGCTCCGGAATGTTTTTACATCGAAGAGGAATTGAAGAAGCGCCTGGATATACCTGTCTTTCACGACGATCAGCACGGCACCGCCATCATCTCAGGCGCCGCCTTGATCAATGCCCTGGAACTGGCGGAAAAGGATATCGACAAAGTGAAGGCCGTTTTTTCCGGAGCAGGGGCCGCCTCCATTGCCTGCGCCAATTTTTATATTTCTCTCGGCATTCAGCCAGAAAACATCCTGATGACAGATAGCAAAGGGGTATTGTGGAAAGGCCGGGGAGACGAAGGAAAAAACCCATTCAAAGACAAGTTCTTCAGAGAAACGGATGCCCGGAATCTGGCAGATGCCGTGCGTGGTGCTGATGTCTTTTGCGGCTTATCCGTAAAAGGGCTGTTGACCAAAGAAATGGCCTCTACTATGGCCCCCCGGCCAATCATCTTCGGTATGGCCAACCCCGACCCGGAAATATCCTACCCCGATGCGAAGGAAGCCTGCCCGGATGCTATTGTCGCCACGGGCCGCAGTGATTATCCCAATCAGGTTAACAATGTCCTTGGCTTTCCCTTTATTTTTAGAGGGGCACTCGATGTGGAAGCCACCGCTATCAATGAAGAAATGAAACGGGCTGCCGCCTATTCTCTGGCCAACCTGGCCCGGGAAGAGGTCCCGGAAACCGTCAAGCGGGCCTATGGTGACCTCAACCTGAAGTTCGGCCCGGATTACATCATCCCCAAACCGTTTGATTCCCGCGTTCTGGTTTGGACTACCTCGGCTGTAGCCGAGGCCGCTATCCAGTCCGGTGTCGCCCGAAAACCCTTAGATATAGACGCCTACAAAGAACAGCTGCGGGATAAGGTTGACTGGTCAAGGGATGTGATGCGCAAGATCTATATACAGGCGAGAAAAGATCCCAAAAAGATCGTTTTCCCGGAAGGCAGCCATCCCAAGATCATCTGGGCTGCCAGTGAGATCGTGCGGGAAGGTATTGCCCACCCCATCCTGCTGGCAAAGAGCAAGGAGGAAGTCCTTTCTTTGTTCGAAGAGTTGAACCACGACCCGGAAGGGGTTGAGATCATTGAGCCCAAACGCTGGCCTTATCGCCAACAGTATTTAGATGCTTTTTATACCCAAACTCAACGCATCGGCTTTACTCAATCCCGGGCCAGCCAAGCCCTGCGCGATTATTTCTACTTTGGCGCTATGATGGTTCACCAGGGGCATGCCGATGGCATGGTTGGCGGCGTAGGGGTCAGCTATCCCGAAGTGCTTACACCCGCCGTCCAGGTGATCGGGCCAAGAGAGGGCGCGAAGCTGATCGCCGGTTTATATATGCTCGAACACGACCACCGGTTGTATTTCTTTGCCGATTGTACGGTCAATGTCAATCCGAATGCCGAAGAACTGGCGGAGATCGCCCTGCTGGCAGCCGACCAACTGGAACGGTTGCAACTGGAACCCAGCATTGCCATGCTTTCCTTCTCCAATTTTGGATCCGTTCAGGTTCCGGAATCGGAAAAGGTGGCTCATGCGGTAGAACTGGTGCGCCGGCAAC
>JAGQXQ010000534.1:12504-20558 GCA_020436535.1 Phaeodactylibacter sp. | reverse complement strand
ATCATCGCTTCGCTATGGTTCCCGCCGGTGGTTTTCCCTTGCGCCAGCAATTCATCCGTCAGCTGACGGTAGGTTTGGTAAGTCATTGACCGGCCTATTACTTCACTACTTATTTTTTTCATTTTACCTTTCTTTATTCCGCAGTTACCCCTTACGCCCCACCTGAAGGAAAAGCAACGAAAAAGGGAAACGGCTAAATTCATTGAATGTTCAACCAACAAGTCCTGCCCGGTTGTCCAAATATGAATAACGAATATACCACTTCTATCCACGAATGCCCGGAGCAATAGCCTCGGACATTTTTTTGTATAACGAAAATGAAAAATGTGGGCCAGAGCATGTTTATAAAAATTTCCGTAAATTAGCACTTCAACTTATCCTGCGCATAAAGAATTAAACCAACCAACTATTTTTTACTTTATCAAGATGGTATCATCGCTTTGGGCGATTGCATCTCGCTTCTTCTTTCAGCGAAAGAGCAGGGACGCCCGTTTTAACAGATTTCTCAGCCTACTCTCCCTCCTTTCACCGCTCGCCGAAGGAAAGGGGTTAGGGGGAGGCTAAAACCACAAGCCAATGCTCATCAAGACCTTTGCCGCCGCCGTTCATGGCGTTGACGCCCAAAAGATCACCGTTGAAGTCAACGCCGGAGGCTTCGTGGCCCACACCAAGCAATTTTATCATCTGGTCGGCTTGCCGGACAATGCCGTCAAGGAAGGCTTCCAGCGGATTGAGGCCGCCATTCAGAATATTGGCTTCCGCATGTTGCGGGTGAAGACCGTTGTCAACCTGGCGCCCGCCGATATCCGCAAAGAGGGTTCTGCTTACGACCTGCCCATCGCTATGGCCGTCATGGCGGCCACCGACCAGATCGATGGTGAAGAACTGGACCAGTACATCATGATGGGCGAGCTGTCTCTCGACGGCAGCCTGCGGCCGATCAAGGGCGCCCTGCCGATCGCTATCATGGCCCGAAAGGAAGGCTATAAGGGCTTCATCCTGCCCAAACAGAATGCCAGGGAAGCAGCCATCGTCGACGGACTGGATGTCTTCGGCGTCAGCAGCCTGCGGGAAGCGGCCGACTTCCTCAGCGGCAACCTCAAGATCGAACCCAAGATGGTACTTACCCGGGATGAATTCTTTGAAACCCAAAACGTTTACGACGTCGACTTTTCCGATGTAAAAGGCCAGCAGAACATCAAACGGGCGCTGGAGATCGCCGCTGCCGGTGGACACAACGTCATCCTCATCGGCCCGCCCGGAGCGGGCAAGACCATGCTGGCCCGCCGCCTGCCCACCATCCTGCCGCCCCTCAATCTGCACGAAGCACTGGAAACGACCAAAATACACTCGGTGGCGGGCATCCTGCCGCCCGAATCCGCCCTGGTCGGCACCCGTCCGTTCCGGGCGCCCCACCACACCATCAGCGATGTGGCCCTCGTTGGCGGCGGCTCCAACCCCAACCCGGGCGAAATCTCCCTGGCCCACAACGGCGTGCTCTTCCTCGACGAGCTGCCCGAGTTCAAACGCTCCGCCCTGGAAGTCTTACGCCAGCCAATGGAAGAACGCCGGGTGACCATCTCCCGCGCCAAAATCTCGGTGGACTATCCCGCCGGTTTCATGCTCATCGCCTCTATGAACCCCTGCCCCTGCGGCTACTACAACCACCCCGACAAAGACTGCGTCTGCGCGCCTGGCCAGATCAAGCACTACCTCAACAAGATCTCCGGGCCTCTGCTCGACCGCATCGACTTGCACGTAGAAGTCACCCCCGTCTCCTACGAGCGGCTGACCGGCAACGAAATGCCCTCCGAAAACAGCGCCGACATCGCCGCCCGCGTCGCCCGCGCCCGCGAGATGCAGGAGGCCCGCTTTAAAGACAACCGCAATATTTACTACAATGCCCAAATGCCGAGCCGTATGGTCAGAGAGGTGTGCCCGATCAACCCCGCCGGGCTGCTGCTGGTGAAGAAGGCGATGGAGAAGCTGCAGCTGTCGGCGCGGGCGTATGACCGGATCCTGAAGGTGGCGCGGACGGCGGCGGATCTGGGGGGGAGTGAAAGTATTAGGATTGAGGATCTGGCGGAGGCGATTCATTTTCGGTCGTTGGATCGGGAGAGCTGGGCGGGGTAGATAGGAATAGGCCGGGAGGGCCGGGTTGCAACAGAAAAAACATTGTGATTAGTTAGATTGGAGCCAATGAGGATAAAGAAAACACTCCATCTGGAATTGTTGAGCCAGTTTGTAAAGAACATCTCTTCCAATCAATGTAATTATTATGCCGAAGGCTGTATCATTGCCCTTGAAGAATTAGGGCACCAACCAGGCGTCAAGTTAAAAGTTGAGGGGGTGAAAAGCGCATCTTTCATTTTGAGATGGGATGCCTTACCCCAAAAAAGTGGTTGGCAGGAAAGCCGTGATATTGCTGAGGCTGGCAGCATTGCATTGGCTTTTTTTGTAATTTTGGAACTGACCGATTTCCAGATCATCCAGCAGGCAGTTATTGGCACCGGCTTTGACTACTGGTTGGGTTACAAGGAAGATCACACATTGTATGATCCTGATAACTTCATCAATGCAAGATTAGAGGTTTCGGGAATTTTAAATGAAAGAAAAAAGGGGATCATAAAGAGGATCAGGCAGAAAACAAAACAAGTAAGTAAGTCTGATGATCTGAACATCCCTGCATTTATTGTAGTCGTTGAATTTGGAACGCCAATCTGTATAATTATCCAACATGAGTGCAACCAGGCATTTACACGAAGAAGCCATGGCGATAGCTGCAGAAGCATTTGTTGCTCAGCAAACTGGAGACAACGAGCGTTACCTATCGCTTACCAAAGAAGCTTTAGACAAGGAAAAAGCGGCTGCCTGGCGTTTGTTTCATAAGATGGAGGCTGAGCCTACCCGGTCCGTATTATTCCGAAGCGCGGCCCAGTTGGCTTTTAATTATGGAGAAATCCGGGAAGCGGAACAGTTGCTTTCTGCCGCACTGGCTGGTAACCCGCCTGGTGAGATTCTTCTGGAGTTGAGGGCATTGTATATGGAGGTTTTGAAGGTGCTGGAGGAGGGGGCCTGAGACTGGCGCCTTGGTAGTAAGACAAAAAGCTTGGTTCAAACGAAATATTTACAAATTCATTTGGATGCTGGAAATTAGGCCAAAGGATATAAGTGAGCTAGATGATAAAGACCTTAGAACATTAGTCGGCTTACTTTGTGAAGCACAAATGCACAGCCAGGGAATATCCCCAGCCGGGGTTACTTGGGGAGGGCATCAAAACTCAAAAGACGGAGGAATTGATGTGCGCGTAGATTTGACTGCGCCTTTTGACTCGGATGATTTTGTTCCGAGAAATCAAACAGGAATTCAAGTAAAGGAATCGGATTTAGCTCCTGCTGCCATAAGAAATGAAATGCAGCCAAATGGGCAAATTCGCCCGGCAATAATCGAATTGGCAAAGCTGGGGGGTGCCTACATCATAGTAATTGGAAAGAGTTTTACCTCGGATAAATTTTTGAAACGTAGGAAAAGAACAATGCGAGAGGTAATATCTGGACTAGAAGAAGCCGGTCAGCTTAAGGTCGATTATTATGATGCTGGTCGAATTGCCAGTTGGGTGCGCACTTATCCAGCCATGATACTTTGGGTAAGGTGGAAGATTGGAAAGCCTATCCAAGGGTGGTATCCTTATCAAAATTGGGCAAACCCAAAAGAAAGTTTGGATGAACCTTATCTTTTGGATGAAGGCATCCGTCTTTATGGGGCCAAAGTTACCAACCCAAGTGGATTATCCGTTATTGATGGAATAAACACATTGCGATACAGTTTGCGAGTTTCCCAAGCCTCTGTGCGATTAGTCGGTTTATCTGGTGTTGGGAAAACGAGACTTGTTCAAGCACTATTTGATGTGCGGATTGGACAACAACCTTTGGAGAAATCTCAAGTCTGTTATACGGATGTTGGATATGAACCAATTCCCAGTCCGGTCCAGTTTGTCCAACAATTGGTGGCTTTCAATAAGCCTATTCTTTTGATAGTAGATAATTGTTCTCCTGGCTTACATCGTACCTTGGCGAAGATCTGTTCCAATTCCAGCAGCATGGTCCGTTTGTTAACCATTGAATACGACGTAAGAGATGATTTACCAGAAGATACGGATGTTTTTCACCTGGAACCTGCATCTGATAACCTAATAGAAAAACTAATTCGAAAAAGACAAAAACACATAAGTCAAGTAGATGCTAAAACAATAGCCAAACTGGCAGGAGGAAATGCCCGATTAGCCATCGTCTTAGCCAAAACGGTGAAAATAGGAGAAAACCTTTCCAGCCTTAGAGATGAACAGCTATTTGAGCGGCTTTTTATCCAAAGAAAAAAGTCAAGTGATTCTTTATTAAAATCGGCGGAGGTATGTGCATTGGTGTATTCTTTTAATAGCCAGATGGAGTTAGGTGAAAATAATGAATTGAGTCTGCTAAGTGGGTTATCGGATATACCGCTAAGCTCACTTTACAGAGATATCAAGGAAATCGAAGATCGTCACCTTATTCAGAGTAGAAGATACTGGAAGGCAGTATTACCGCATGCTTTAGCTAATAAATTGGCACAAAGTGCGCTTAGAAAAATACCTCTCGACCGACTATTGTCTGCTTTTGAAGCAAAAGCACCCGAAAGGCTTCTTCAATCTTTTTCCAGACGTTTGGGGTATTTACATGAAAGTGAAGAAGCCATAAGTATTGCCAAAAGATGGTTAGCCCCGGATGGGCTCTTGGGCAATTTGAGTCAAATAGATCGACTGAAAATCAACATATTGCACAATATTACCCCAATTTGTCCGGAAGTCGCCTTGTTCGCCATAGAGCGAACAGCCAAAGATGATGACAGTAACCAGTTCCTTTCCCATGATAATCTTTACGCTAAGGAAATCTCTCATTTACTCAGAGCATTGGCTTATGATCCCACCCATTTTAAGAGGGCAGTCACGTTGCTTTGCAAGATGACACTAACGGAGCGTCGCAAAGAAGACCGAGACTCGATAAGACATTTGATAAATTCACTATTTTATATCAAACTCTCCGGAACCCATGCCACAATTGAGCAAAGGTTGGTTATCATAAAGCAATTCATTAACGCAAATGACGATGAGCAACAAGACCTTGGCTTATCCCTACTTGATTCAGCCTTGAAGGCTGCGAACTTTCGTCCTCACTATGAATTTACCTTTGGTGCCCGGTCACGAAATTATGGTGCCTACCCGAAAACTCAAGAGGAGGTTTTAACTTGGTACAAGCCACTCCTGGATTTTGCCTTAAAAATTTTAAGAGATAAACCTAAGTTAGCTGCCAAGGTCAAAATGATAGTAGCGGAAAACTTCTCAGGTCTTTGGAATTATGCGAAAATTCCAGATCAGCTAGAAAACGTGGCTAAAGAGATTTTGACGATTGGTCATTGGAACGAAGGTTGGGTAGCTGCACGAAATACCTTGAGGATAGGCAGCAAAAATATGCCTGATGAGGTGGTAACTCGATTACAGAGGCTTGTATCGGACTTAAAACCCAGCCGTCTTATTGACCAAGCTCGATTATATGTTCTTACCCCTAACCATCACTTATATGCTTTGTTTAAGGAGGACGAGGACAATTCAAAAAAAACTATAGAGAAGCATGATGAGATAAAAGCAATTTGTAGGGGCTTGGGTGGAGAGATTGCTGACAAAACGGAGATATTTTTAGAATTGTTGCCCGAATTACTAAGTCAGAAAGGGACGGGCGTGTTTGAGTTTGGTCAGGGAATGATAAATAGTAATCGTAGCCCTGTAGAATTATGGAAAATTCTTGTTGAGCAGTTGAAAGACATAGCCCCTGATAAGCGCAACTATGAATTATTCGGTGGCTTTTTAAATGCGCTTTCCAGAGCAGATAAATCTTTGGCTGAGGATATTCTGGACAAGGTTGTTGAGTATGGCATTCTTGCTCCTGTCTATCCTTACCTGCAAGCTCAAGTTGAGATCAATGAGCGAGGTGTAGCCAGGTTAATTCATTCGATAGAACTTGGGATTTCTCATATCGGTAGATATTCCATATTGGGAAATGGAAAAATTCATTATCCCATTGATGATGCAGCATTTCTAAACCTGGTAGAATTAGTCGCCACCAAGCCGGATGGATACGCTGTAGCTATTGATATGTTACATATGCGGTTGTATTCGTATAAAAATGACAAAAAAGAAATCAATGATGAACTGATTAGGAGAAGCCAAATCTTTGTAATTAACTTTCAGTTTTCTGAAAAAAGTAATCATTCCCACAGTTTAGATTATCACTTAGCTGAAATATTTGGAGTTTGTTTCCAAGGAAGCAAATGGCAACCACAAGCAAAACAATTTGCGGCTAATTTCATAGCTGCCATAAAAAGTTTTTTGATCTTTCCTGGAAATTTCCCCCACCTTAAAAAGGCCATTGCCACCTACCATCCACAGGTTTTTCTTGAAACCTTTTTAACGGAAGATCTAACCAATCATGGAATTATTGACAGAGACTTTTTCAATGATTCCGGTGCCAATACGGTATCTCCTATAGACTTCATCCCAGAAAAGATTTTTTTAAGTTGGTGCAAAACTGACCCTGAAAAAAGATATCCTATCCTGGCTTCTTTTATTTTGCCTTACACTGCAGATCGAGAAAAAGAGACTTATCATTGGAATCCTTTAGCCATGAAGGTTCTAGAACAAGCCCCCAATCCGATAGCTATTTTAAGAGCTTTTGAATCGGCATTTCAGCCTAGTTTTTGGAGTGGTTCGTATGTCGCCCATTTGGAAAAAGGATTGGCATTAATTGAAGGGCTAAAAAGCCATAAAAATCTTAAAATAGCCCAATGGGCTGACGAATACTTCTCTATTCTCTTTGATGAGATTCAAAAAAGACGCGAAAGAGAAGATACCAAACAGAGTTATTGGTTTCAAAGCTTTGAGTGAATTCACTCCTTCAATAAATTGTTTGAGTATATGGTGTTCGGGCGTATCGCCCCGTACGTTGGACTCCCCGTCAACAACGAAGCCCCGACGGGCAACGAAATGCCCTCCGAAACCAGCGCCGACATCGCCGCCCGCGTTGCTCGCGCGCGAGAAATGCAGGAGGCCCGCTTTAAAGATAACCGCAACATTTACTACAACGCCCAACACAATTAATAAATTTATATTTCTTTAATTCGAAATAACACGTATTTAAATTCTGTATTTATTGATATTTTATTATTTTTAGATGGCGAAAACGCATTTGTCCCAAAAATTATTTACCCGAATTAGACGTGTGGTGTTAACTCAGGGCCGTATGTAGCCTTCAATTTCCTATTTCGGCCATAGGGTGTGTCGGTTCTTCGGCTAACCTAACTAATAGAGTTTCGTCGTGGAGCACTGTACCATTATTCGGTGTATTTCTTGCCCTGTATGCACCAGGATGAATGGACGGAACACAAAACCGCAAAGCCTAAAAAACTACTTTCATATTCTCTTTTTCGCCGGGCCCTGAGCCCTATTTTGCCTGGCGCCAAGCAAATAACATGACAGCCCTATGAAGACCACTGCCCATTATGCTCTAAACTTGATTTCAGGTTCAGCTCTGATTCTTTTCGAGCTATTATTTATTTCCCCAACTGCCTATTCGCAGGCTATTCAATCAGCCGGCGGGGCCGGCGATGACAGAGGCTATGCCATCACTACCGATACCGCCGGCAATGTATATATCACCGGATCTTTCCAGGGCACAGCCACCTTCGGCAGCACGATGTTAACCAGCGCAGGATCAGATGATGTATTTGTAGCGAAATACAATGCGGCCGGAGCCCTGCTTTGGGCCCAACAAGGCGGCGGGGCCAAAAGTGACCAAGCCTCTGGCATCACTACCGATGCGGCCGGCAATGTATACGTAACCGGGTTTTTCGAAGGCGCGGCCACCTTCGGCAGCACTACCTTAACCGGCATAGGATTCTGGGATGTATTTGTGGTGAAATACGATGCAGCAGGCGCAGTGGTTTGGGCCCAACAAGGCGGCGGGGC
>JAGQXQ010000534.1:0-12321 GCA_020436535.1 Phaeodactylibacter sp. | reverse complement strand
ATTTGACACCGGCTCTGGCATCACTGCCGATGCGGCCGGCAATGTATACGCCACCGGATTTTTCCAGGGCGCGGCCACCTTTGGGAGCACTACGTTGACCAGCGCGGGAAACACGAACATCGACGTTTTTGTAGTGAAATACGATGCAGCCGGAACGGTACTTTGGGCCCAACAAGGGGGTGGGGCCGGATTTGACTTCGGTTATGCCATCACAGCCGATTCGGCCGGCAATGTATATGTCACTGGAATGTTCCAGAATGCAGCCACCTTCGGTAACACCCTGTTAACTAGCATGGGCAACACTGATGTGTTTGTCGTGAAATACGATGCGGCCGGAGCAATACTTTGGGCCCAGCAGGGTGGCGGGGCCGGCGATGACAGAGGCTATGATATCACTACCGATACGGCCGGCGGTGTATGCGTCACCGGGTCTTTCCAGTCCACGGCCACCTTCGGCAGCGCCCTATTAACTGGCGCGGGAGGCGTTGATGCATTTGTGGTGAAATACGATGCAGCCGGAACGGTGCTTTGGAGCCGGCAGGGCGGAGGGGCCGGCGATGACCTGGGCGATGGCATTGCTATCGATCCGGCCGGCAATGTATATGTCACAGGATCTTTCCAGGCGACGGCCACCTTCGGCGGCACTACGTTAACCAGTGCAGGAAGCAATGATGTCTTTGTCGTGCGGTACTGTGCCAGCGATGCTGACGGTGATGGTATTTGCGCTGATGTAGATTGTAATGATAACGATGCCATCATCAACTATCAGCCTGGCAGTGCCTGTGATGATAGCAACCCTAACACTTTTGGCGAAGTCATTCAGCCCGACTGCAACTGTAGGTCCGATGAAGGGCGGACGGTCAGGCAATCGGGCGGGGGCGGCGATGACAGAGGCAATGCCATCACGACCGATGCGGCAGGCAATGTATATGCCACCGGAATCTTCGATGGCACGGCCACCTTCGGCAGTACCACTTTAACCAGCGTGGGAAGCCGGGATGTATTTGTCGTGAAATACGATGCAGCCGGAACGGTGCTTTGGGCTCGACAAGGCGGGGGGAACGGATTTGACCCGGGTTTAGGCATCGCTACCGATGCAGCAGGCAATGTGTACGCCACCGGGTCATTCGATGACACGGCCACCTTCGGCAGCACCACGATAACCAGCGCGGGAAGCCGGGATGTATTTGTCGTGAAATACCATGCGGACGGAACGCTGCTTTGGATCCGAAGGGGCGGCGGGGCCGAAAGTGACAGAGGCTATGCCATCACTACCGATGTGGCCGGCAATGTATACGTCACAGGGTCTATCGAGGGCACAGCCACCTTCGGCAGTATCACGTTAACCAGCGCGGGAAACGAAGACGTATTTGTGGTGAAATACCATGCGGACGGAACGGTGCTTTGGGCTCAAAAAGGCGGCGGGGCTGAACGCGACAGAGGCGCCGGCATCACGACCGATGTGGCCGGCAATGTATACGCCACCGGGTCTATCGAGGGCACGGCCACCTTCGGCAACACTACATTAACCAGCGCGGGAAGCAATGATGTCTTTGTAGTGAAATACGATGCGGAAGGGACGGTGCTTTGGGCTCAACAAAACGGCGGGGAAAGCGATGACTTCGGCGCCGGCATTACTACCGATTTGGCCGGCAATGTATACACTACTGGATTTTTCAAGACCGTGGCCTCTTTCGGCAATGCCCTGTTAACCAGTGCGGACCACCCCAGCTGCGACAGTGCGGATTGTCAAACCTACGATGTATTTGTAGTGAAATACGATGCGGCCGGAACGGTGCTTTGGGCTCAACGAGGGGGCGGCGCCGGAGATGATTTCGGCAAAGGCATCACTACCGATACCGCCGACAATATATACATCACCGGATTTTTCGAAGGCACGGCCACCTTCGGCAGTACCCCATTAACCAGCGCGGGAAGCCGGGACGTATTTTTTGTGAAATATGATGCGGAAGGGACGATGCTTTCGTCCAGAAAGGACGGTGGGGCCCAAGATGACGGCGGTTATGGTATCACTGCCAATGATGCGGCCGGTAATGTATACGTCACCGGAGAATTCCAGGGCGGCGCCACCTTCAGCAGCATCCTATTGGCCAGCGCGGGGGGAACGGATGTATTTGTTGTCCAATACTGCACCAACGATGCTGACGGGGACGGTGTTTGTGCCAATTTCGATTGTGACGACAATAACCCCAATATCATCTCTTTTGATATCGATGGCGATGGCCTCTGTAATGATGTGGAATGTGACGACAACGACCCCAATATCGTTTACCAACCAGGCGATGCCTGTGATGACGGCAACCCCCATACCATTGACGAGTCCATTCAACTCGACTGTAGTTGTGCGGGTACGGTTATTAGGCAATCAGGCGGCGGGGCCGGCAACGACAAAGGCTATGCCATCACTACTGATACGGCCGGCAATGTATACGTCACCGGGCGATTTTCGGTCTTATCCACCTTCGGTGATACCTCATTAACCAGCGCGGGCAACTTCGATGTATTTGTCGTTAAATACAATGCGGCAGGAAGGCTGCTTTGGGCCCGAAAGGGCGGCGGGCCCGGCAATGACAGAGGCTATGGCATTACTACCGATGCGGCCGGCAATGTATACGTCACCGGATGGTTCGAAGGTATGGCCACTTTCAGCAGCACTCAATTAACCAGCGCGGGCGGCGAAGATGTATTTGTCGTCAAATACGATGCAGAAGGGGCTATGCTTTGGGCCCGCAAGGGCGGTGGAGCCGACAATGACCGAGGCTATGCCATCACGACCGATGCGGCCGGCTATCTCTACGCCACTGGTTTTTTCGAGGGCGACGCCACCTTCGGCAATACCCCATTAACCAGTACGGGAAGTGCTGATGTCTTTGTGGTGAAATACGATGCGGCCGGGACGCTGCTATGGGCTCAGCAGGATGGTGGGGATAGCACAGACTTCGGTTATGCTATCACTGCCGATGCAGACGGCCATCTCTACACCACTGGATTTTTCGAGAATACCGCCACCTTCGGCAATACCTCATTAATCAGCGCGGGCGGCGAAGATATATTTATAGCGAAATATGATATAGCCGGAACGTTGCTTTGGGCTCAGCAAGGCGGTGGGGATAGCACGGACATTGGCCGTAGCATCACTACCGATGTAGTCGGCAATGTATACGTCACCGGAGAATTCCAGGGTACGGCGGCCTTTGGCAGCAGCGTATTGATCAGCGAAGGCGATTTCGATGTATTTGTGGTGAAATACGATGCAGCCGGAGCGGTACTTTGGGCCCAACAAGGCGGCGGAGCCGGCATGGACAATAGCCGGGGCATCGCTATCGATGCGGCCGGTAAGTTATACGTTACTGGAGGGTTCTCTGCCACCGCTACCTTCGGCAACACCCGATTGGCCAGCGTCGGCGACGAGGACGTATTCGTGATGAAATACGATGCGGACGGAACGGTGCTTTGGGGACAAAAGGAAGGCGGGCCCGGCACGGACAGAGGTTATGCCATTACTACCGATGATGCGGCCGGCAGTGTATACGTCACCGGAGAATTCCAGGGTGCGGCGGCCTTTGGCAGCGGCGTATTATTAAGCGAAGGCGGTTTCGATATATTTGTGGCGAAGTATTGTCTCGGCGATGCGGACGGTGACGGCGTTTGTGGTGATTTGGACTGCGATGACAGCAACCCTAATATCACGGCCGTTGATATCGATGGCGATGGCTTATGCAGTGATGTGGACTGCGATGACAACGACCCTAATATCACGGCCGTTGATATCGACGGCGATGGCCTGTGCAATGATCTGGAGTGTAATGACAACGACCCCAACATCGTTTACCAACCAGGCGATGCCTGTGATGACGGCAACCCCAATACTATTGGCGAAGTCATTCAGTTCGACTGCAGTTGTGCGGCTGCGGTTAATACGCAACAAAGTGGTGGGGCCGGCAATGACAAAGGCTATGCCATCGCTACCGATGCGGCCGGCAATGTATACGTCACTGGGCGGTTTTCAGTCTCCTCCTCCTTTGGCAATATCCAATTGACCAGCGCAGGAAGTTTTGATGTCTTTGTGGTGAAATACGATGCGGCCGGCACACTGCTTTGGGCTCGAAGGGGCGGCGGGGACGGCAATGACAGAGGCTATGGCATTACTACCGATGTAGACGGTAATGTCTATGTCACCGGATGGTTCGAGGACACGGCCATCTTCGGTAACACCCAATTGATCAGTACGGGCGGAGAAGATGTTTTTGTCGTCAAATACAATGCAGAGGGGGAAGTCCTTTGGGCCAGAAAGGGCGGTGGGGCCCTCAATGACCGAGGCTATGCCATTACTACCGATGCAGCCGGCAATGTGCACATCACCGGAACCTTCGAAGGCGCAGTGGCCTTTGGCAGCACGATGTTTACCAGCATAGGGTACGGCGATGTATTTGTTGTGAAATACGATGCGGAAGGAACGCCTCTTGGAGGCCAACAGGGTAGCGGGGCCGGTATTGGCTTCGGCTATGCCATCGCTACCGACGCCGCTGGCAATGTATTCGCCACCGGATTTTTCAGGGGCGCTACTACCTTCGGCAGTACTATATTAACCAGCATGGGAGAAGAAGATGTTTTTGTGGTAAAATACAATCCTGAAGGAACGCTGCTCTGGGCTCAACAAGGCGGTAGTGACAGCACGGACTTTGGCCGTAGCATCACTACCGATGGAGCCGGAAATGTATATGTAACCGGAGAATTCCAGGGCTCGGCTGCCTTCGGTAGCGCCTTATTAACCAGCTCGGGCGGCGCCGATGTGTTTTTGATAAAATACGATCCTGAAGGAACGCTGCTCTGGGCCCAACAAGGCGGCGGAGCCGGCGCTGACAATAGCCGGGGCATCACTACCGATATGGCCGGCAATATATATACCACCGGCGGATTCTCAGAAACGGCCGCCTTTGGTAGCACTCTATTAACCAGTGCGGGTAGCGAAGATGTATTCGTGATGAAATACGATGCGGCCGGAACGCTCCTTTGGGAACAACGGGAAGGTGGGGCAGGCATTGACAGGGGCTATGCCATCACGACCGATGTGTCCGGCAATGTATACGTCACCGGAGAATTTCAGGGTACGGCGGCCTTCGGCAGCGGCGTATTGATCAGCGAAGGCGATTTCGATGTATTTGTGGCAAAGTATTGCTTCGGTGATACAGACGGTGACGGCGTTTGTGGTAGTTTGGATTGTGATGACAGCAACCCCGATATTACGACTGTCGATATAGACGGCGACGGCTTCTGCAATGATGTAGATTGTGATGACGCCGAACCCGCCATCAACCCCGGTGCCGAGGAGGTGCTGGACAGCCTGGATAACAACTGCAATGGTATGATCGATGAAGGGCTGGCCGGCGCTTCTGAACGTCAGCCAATAGACTGGAAGCTATTTCCCAACCCGGCCGGAGAAAAATTGACCCTCCAGTCCGGCTACTCCGGCAAAATCACTATCCGCTTGTACAATGGAACAGGCAGCGTAAGCCTGGAGCGCCAACTGGAAATGAGGATAGGAAAAGTGGTGCTGAATATTAGGGGAATAGCACCGGGCTTTTATTTTCTGGAAATCCTGAGCCAGCATGGAAAACGGTTGTGGATCGAGAAGGTTTTACGGTATTAAGGGCTTGGGATAGGAATGACAACCTGGAGATAGTCAACGAGCGGGAGAACTGGGCGGGAGAAGCACGGGTCAGGAGGCCCCGCGCCAGCGGATCGAGCGTAGCAACTGTTTCGATTGCCATAATCCTACATCAGTTATCCAAAAACCTTAAAACCTATCTAATGAACAGGCTTACAACTATAATGACAAGGGCTTTCTTCTCCCATCGCTAAAAACCCTAAAGTACTTATCTCCTTTGATAAGTAGCCCCTCTGAGTCTTTGTGAGGCCATGTTTTTCGGTAATCTTTAGGATGCCTGATGTCTATTCCAATCACTCTCCCATTATATTTACTGTTGACCCGTGATTGAAGGGTATGGCCGACTACAACTGCTTTAGCACCGAACCTCTTAAGTATGTTTTCTATTTGTTCTTGGGTCAAATCCTCTTTAAAATATCCTCTGTACCAGTTGACCCCTTTTTTTGTAGAGGTTAATAACTGTTCTACCGTATTCTCCTGTTTTGGAAAATAGGGTAAGTAATAGTTACTCCTTATTATTTGATTGATCTCATTCAAATCAGCCTTTATTTCTGCCACATCCGGATGGATGCCACCATGTGCAAACAGGTGATCGTTGATCAGTTCTACCGAGTTTTTACTGGCCATCCATCTGCCAATAAAAGAATTAGAATCATAGAGATGATGTTGTTGTTTTCCGAGGATGGCGGCTACCCCATAGTATTTGGGGGATGCGGACTCGTATTTACCCTGTAGGTTTTTTAATTCGTGATTCCCCAGAATATAATGGACGAAACCTCCTTTTAGCCGGGCAGATTGCTCCAGTTTATAAATCAACCATAACACCTGAGTGGTGGAACAGCCACGGTCAATAAAATCGCCAACTAAAACCAAATGCCCCCGGCCAAATGTCCAGTTCAATTTTTCATCAATGACCTTGTTGTTAATAAGAAAATCCCGAAAAGTTTTATAGCCGCTTTCAATATCTGAAATCGCCAGAATCGGATGCTCATCTTTGTATGTAGTAGGAGGTGATCCGATTTCAGTATTGATCGTGAAATGAAAACAGGAGGAGTCCAGGGCAAAAAAGCTGGTGGCGCCAATGAGTGAATCAACGGGGCAATCCTGTCGGTCTACATAAAAACCGTCATTTTTATTGCCTCTGATGTAATTGATATTCAGGGTGCTGTCATTTTTATAAAAAACATAAGGGCCTTCTTTATCCAGATGGAACATCAATGGATTGTCGCCGTAATTAGCGGCTGCACCCAATTGTAAGCCAATCACAATGGCAATTGTCAGTAATACAAGAATGGTTAGGCCGAGATGCTTTAAATATCTTAAAATTTTCACTCTCATTTTGTTGAATTTTCAGATGTATAAATTGACTATTGGAAAGCGAAAATATTCCCGGGGATGCTAGCCTCCAACTAATTGTGGCCAACACCTCTGTGGCCGTTATACAAAAACGGAAGGCCGGGCTGAAGGTACTTTGTGTCAACTTTGCGGGCGTTGCCCCCTAATCTGAGGCTGTTTATCAACTTTTTTTGACACCTGGACTCGTTTCCTTATCATTGCCGTATGGTATTAGGTATAAAAAGGCTGGTATGGCGCGTAATAGGTATAGTAGCCATGGTGTCGCTCCTCGTACCCGTGGTTACCATATCCTTTAAATTAATTACAACCGGACAAGATGCTGTAGTGGTTTTAGAAGATGCCAGCCCTCTGGGGAGCCTGTTGATCCTGTCTTACTACATCCTGTTGATGACGGTTGTACTTGTTGCCGGACTCACATGGTTGATTAAACAGGTTCGATTGGTGATTAATCTGAAAAGGGAACAAAGGAAAACAGAACTCCTGTATTTACAAAGCCAGATCAGCCCTCACTTTTTCTTCAATGTGCTCAATAACCTGTACGGATTGGTGGATAAGGATACCGTAAAGGCCAAGCATTTGATCCTCATGCTTTCGGAGATGATGCGATACAGCATTTATGACGGCCAGAATGAAGTGGTTACTATCGCCAAGGAAGTGGGGTTTCTGAAAAGTTATATAGACCTGCATAAAAACCGCTATCACAAGAAAATAGATGTGGCCTTTGTGACGGATATTGAAGACGGCCAGCTCAAAGTTTCACCTCTTTTGTTCATTATCCTGGTAGAAAATGCTTTCAAGCATGGTGTGGAACATCTTAGAACGGATGCTTATGTGTTTGTAAAGTTGGTCGTCCGAAGGGATACCATATCTTTTGAGGTCGAAAACAACTTTGACCCGGAAGAAGTAAAAATGCCAAATGGAGTAGGATTAAGTAACCTTAAAAGAAGGTTGGCCTTGGTGTATCCCAACCGCCATAGCTTATCTTCAAGTCAAACGGATACGGTCTACAAAGTTCGATTAAAACTGAAACCCCTATGATCCATTATCTAATTATTGACGATGAGCCTGTAGCGCATGATATTATTCAAGGGTATTGTGATTTGCTACCCAATTTCCAGCTTCAGAAACGTTGTTACGATGCGCTGGAAGCACTAGACTTCCTGAATACGCATGCTGTTGACCTGATCTTTCTGGACCTGAATTTGCCTAAACTGAAGGGTTTTGAGTTTTTAAGAACGTTGTCTTCTCCGCCTAAGATCATCGTCACCACAGCTTATAAAGAACATGCATTGGAAGGCTATGAATTAGACATTGTGGATTATCTATTAAAACCTTTTGGGTTTGAGCGTTTCCTGAAAGCGGTCAACAAAGCAATAAATACTACTACACCCCATCACAAATATGCCAGTGCTGATTTCGATAATAAGCAGAAAAGCATTTTTCTGCGGAGTAATAAAAAATATGTACAGGTAAATATCGAGGCAATTCTATACATGGAAGCAGCAGGTAATTATACCAATATAATTACGACAGCTGACAAGATTATGATCAGGGAAAAGATCTCAGATCTTTTATTGACACTTAACCATAATGACTTGATACAAGTACACAAGTCATTTGTGGTTGCAAAAAAGCACATTCATAGTATTGAGGGCAACCAGATATTTATGGAAGGCCATATAATACCCATCGGGAGAACCTATAAATCACAGGTTATTCAGTTGTATAGGTGAATGATGTCCCGCAAGCGTGCCCCCTTCCTGCCCGTGCCTGCCGGACATCATTCTATCACATATCGATCATATCCCGATCGAACCAATGCCTCAAAGCTCCTCCAAACATCCTGAGGCACTTCGTCTCTGACCTGGAAGCCATATTCTGCGTATACTTTGATCCGCTGCAGGTCGCCTACCATGATGCTGATGAAGTTTTTCGGGTCATCCTGCTTTCGAAAATAATCACCAAAGGAAACAGCTTCTGCAGCCACCGACCAGGCCACTTCCTTCCACTGTTTAGCGGCCGTGTTAAAAGCTCTGCGTTTCATGTAGGGTTTGGTAATGAGAATGCCCGAATGGGCCGGGAGGCCGAGATCAGTGATCACCCTTTTTGTATTCACGATATTGTCGCCGGTGTTTGTGGCTTTTTCTTCCAGGATGATCTTTTCTTCCGGCACGCCGTTGGCGATCAATATTTGGGAGAACTTCCTGGCTTCAGAAACGGCCCACATTTCTTTGGTCAGTTTTCCAAATCCGCCGGACACAACGATATAGCCGGCTAAATTTTCAAACCAGTATTCCGATGCATAATTGGCTACACTAAGATCGCTGCTCCCCAGTACCAACATGAAATCCGATTTTTCGACGGTATGATCAGGCCCTAAAAAAGTCCAGATATTTTCAGCGTGTGAAATGTAATCTTGCATTTACAAGCAGGAACTGGAAGCGTTATTGGTTAGTGTATTAGACGCGTTTTTCATGAGCCAAAGATACCTCTTCCCTTTGGCGGAATCAACACCCGGATCCTCGTCCATTTTTCATGGCCCATCTTGGGATTATTAACTGGGGGTAGGAAAAGGGCATGAGAACGATGCTCGAGAAGAAGGAAGGCGCTCGTAGTTCAATCAGGGCTTCACCTTCCACACAAGCTACATGCCTCCAGACACAAGACGGCCCGATACGAGCGCCAGAATCCAGGAGCCTGCCGCCGGCGCCGACGATTTAGTGGCACCATCCGGTGAGGTTGCCTTTCTCGTCAGCTGCAGCCCGCATGCGCTGCAGGCAAATGGGACAAAAGGCCCTGTACTGAACATCATCTTCGCGGGTCCAGATCAGCTTGACCGGCCGCCGTTTCCACTTGCACCGCCTTGTCGTTGAGGATAAAACTCGTTTTCATATTTGCAGGTTGAGTTGCTCTTAAAAATACTGCAAAATGTAGAAAAAACCATCCCGCTGGAGGTTAATAATAGCCAGGGCGATAATGCTCAATCCTCCGGCGGCGGGGTGATCATGATGTGCGCCCGGTGGGTGCCGGGGTCCATGATCCAGGGGCCGCCCTTAACGGTGGGCTGGGTAGGTAGCCCGGTAGACTCCGCTGTAGCCCAGGGAATGTAAACCACATACCGATAATAAGCGCCCGTCACCTGGCCCGATTCCGGGTCGTATTTGCCGCCGGGCCCCTCTAAAAGGTGAAGGGTGGCAGGGTGCTCCGGCATTTTCAATTTTCCGGCTTTAGCCTCGGCCTCCCGGATATCAAAAATCTCACCGCTGCTCTTACCCCCGGCTTTCAATTCACGGCCACGAGCCATAAACGGTTCCAAATCCTCGTGATAGCAGACGGACTGGAAACCTTCCCGGTTGGGGTCATCAGACAGGCAGATGAGTTTATTCGCCCCTTTCCGAAGAAGGGTTAGGTTGCCTTTGCTGGTATATCCATAAACAGTGGCGCCGGCTCTTGCTTCCTCGGGTGCCGCCATTACGGCAACACCAATCTGTAGTTCCGGATCAGGAGTGCTCTCCTGAGCACAACCAGGGAGGCAAAATAAGATAAATGCCGCGAATAGGGGGCTGGCCTTTTTCATATACAGGGTTTTAATGTCCTCCCAAGTTAGGGAAAATAATTCTCACCTCATCTCATGAACCCCGGGTATGTCCTTGTGACATGGTATAAAACCGAAAGCGCCTTTATGACAAATATCATTTCTTTCCAATTCTAATTAACCTACTTTTCAAGGTTGGACACAGGGCGTTGATAAGTATAAATACCCGCACAAAAAACAAAACTCATGCCTGAAAAAACCATCTTGAAAAAGGAATTTCCCAAAGCAGCCAGCATCCTAGCTTTTTGCGTTGGAGGAATGACACTCATTTTGCTGAGCACGCTCTCTTCCTGTGATGACAGTGCCCTCCCCCACGAAGCCCGGCTCATAGAAAAATACGGGCCGCTGATAAAAGACCCAGCCGGCATTTTCAATCTCCCCGAAGGCTTCACCTACAAGATTATCTCCAGAACCGGAGAGGTGATGAGCGACGGCCTGTTAACGCCGGACAAACCGGATGGGATGGGTGCTTTTGCCGGCAGCAAGGGCCTGGTTACCCTCATTCGGAACCATGAGCTGATGCCTTCCCACAACGGCGCATTTGGACAGGACGGCGCTCTGGCAGCCGGAATACCAAGAGACAATATTTACGACAGGGGAGTCGCCCCCCTGATCTGCCCGGGAGGAACCACCACGCTGGTCATCAACGAAGCAACGCTGGAGGTAGAAAAATCCTTCCTCAGCCTGGCCGGCACGCTCAACAACTGTTCGGGAGGCCCAACGCCCTGGGGTTCCTGGATCAGCAGCGAGGAAATGGCCGTCAGTGCCGGAACCAGCATCTGCCAGCAAGATCACGGCTTTAATTTTGAGGTGCCCGCTACCGAAGAGATAGGCCTGGCCCGCCCGATACCGCTGAAAGCCATGGGCCGTTTCCGACATGAGGCCGTAGGAGTGGACCCGCGAACCAGCATTGTCTACCAAACTGAAGACCTGGAAGATGGGCTGATCTATCGGTATATACCCAATCAACCCGGCCAACTACTCCAGGGCGGCCGCCTGCAGGCTCTGGCTATAAAAGGACAGAAAAGTTTCGACACCCGAAACTGGGAAGAAAATCGATTTCCGCTAAACGCCTCCCTGGAAGTAGAGTGGATAACCCTCAATCAGGTTGAGGCGCCCAATGATGATCTTCGCGCCCGCGGTTTTCAAAAAGGGGCCGCCGTATTCGCCCGGGGCGAAGGCATGTGGTTTCAAAACAACGAATGCTACTTCGCCTGCACCAGCGGTGGCAAAAAACACCTGGGCCAGATCTTCCGCTATGTGCCCAGCCCCTACGAAGGCACGCCCCAGGAAGAAAGCCAATCCGGCACGCTGGAATTGTTCCTGGAACCCAACGATTCGGAACTGGCTCAGTGGGGCGACAACCTGACCGTGGCGCCCTGGGGAGACCTCATCGTCTGCGAAGATAACCCTAAGCCTTTTCTCTTTGGCGTTACGCCGGAAGGTAATGTGTACAAACTAGGCCAGAATGTGGGCTTCAAATCTGAACTGACGGGCTGCGTATTCTCTCCTTCCGGCCGCACCTTGTTCGTGAATATCCAGCACGCCGGGCTGACGCTGGCGATTCAGGGGCCCTGGCAGGAAGTACTGTGAATTAGGAGCAGGCGTCCTGAAACATCATAGGCTCTCCCGGCAACCACCGCTCAAAAAACGCATACATCGCATACAACTCCAGCGCAAA
>JAGQXQ010000102.1 GCA_020436535.1 Phaeodactylibacter sp. | reverse complement strand
ACTTAATTTACAGAGTACTAAGATTCTGGCAAAATCTATGGTGCCGGCGCCTTGCCGTTGAGGGCTGACAAAAATAACAAAACGCATAAAGCCATTTAATAATATAACCGTCCATCAATAGCCCCTCCCTCTAAAACCCCAACTTCCCTCCATGCTCCTTCAGCCACCTTTCCTTCACCTCATAATCCGGCATGGCGTTTGCCACCAGTTTCCAGAAGCGGGGCGAGTGGTTCAACTCGACGAGGTGGGCCAGTTCGTGGATGATGACGTAGTCGATGACTTCGTCCGGGGCGAACAGTAGGCGGGTGGACAAGTTGATGTTGCGTTTGGCGGAGCAACTGCCCCAGTTGGAGAAATTGTATTTGAGGCGGACCGCCTGAATGGGCCGCTGGAAATATTTATCGTTGAGTTGATGGACCCGGCGGGTGATCTCCGGCAGGAAATCCTGGGCCACGATCCGGCTGAGTAGGTGCTGGATATTGCGGTTGAGGCTATCGCCCTGATCGTGTCGGCTGAGCTTCAGGCTGATCGTCTTATCTTTCTCCAGCTTCCCACTGTGAGACTGGCGGTCCTCGAAACAGATGCGCAGCCGGTAACTGCGCTTGCCGACCAGCAGCGTATCTCCGTCTTTGTAAGTTTTGGTTTCAAAATGGGCGGCAACGCTCTCGTTGCGTTTCAGCGTTTTGGACAACCATTGCTGAAACCAGTCGAGCCGCTCGCGTTGTTCCGTTTCGCTCATCCCCAGGGGCAGCCGCAGGATAGCGGCCTGCTTGCCGATGCTGGCGCGGACATTGTATCGGCGCTCCCGGTAGATCTTTACCGGTACCGTCTGCCCGTTGACTTCCAGGGCGCCCTTCTCCAGGGAGCCCGTATTTTTCTTCCTTCGCATGGGCAACAATATTAGTTTAAAATGGGAAAAAGTCAAAACTTTTCTTGCGACCCAACCTTTTGCAGCCTTTTTTCCGTCTTCCCTAAAAAGCTTATGAAAAACTATTGTCTGTTCTTTGTATTGATGCTAACGCTCCTCACCGGCTGTAACAAAGAGGCAAAAATCAGCCTCGAGCAAGGGCCCGAAGAACTTATCAGCTATTGGAAGTACGATGGGCACGGAGAAGAAGGAGAACGTTTCTATACGGCCGTTCTTTCCGACGAAGGGTTTTCTGAATCGGAGAAAAGCCTGATGATGGAATTCCGTTCGGATGGGTTTTTCCGTCAGTTCTTTTGGAATTGGTGCGCTACGCCGCCCGCCATGCCCTCTGATTGGCAGAATGGCCAGTGGGAGCAGGTGAGCGAGCAACCACTGGTGATCAAAGTCTGGTTCGGTGCTTTTCCGGAAGACAATTTCCAGAACCTGGAAATTATTGAAATAGACGAAACGCATTTGGTTATAAAATGATGAATTGTTAATTCCTAGACAGTATTGTAAAAGGGCAGGAATCCACTGAGGATTTCCTGCCCTTTTGTTTTCCTATTTTGAGGATCGTTTACAGTGTAACAATACAGCCATTTAACAACTTACCCATACTGCTCCGCAAAGCCCTTCATCACATCTACCAGTACCTGTACACTTCCGATATCCATGGCGTTGTAAATAGAAGCCCGGAAGCCGCCGACGGAGCGGTGGCCTTTCACTCCGACACAGCCTGCCTCTTTACACATGTCCAGGAAGGAAGCTTGAAGCTCCTCTTTTCCAGGCGCCATGACAAAGGTGGCGTTCATGTGAGAGCGGTCTGCCTTATCGGTCACAGTTCCTGTAAAGAGGGGGTTGGCATCCACCTCCTGATAGAGGAGTTGCGCTTTGGCGGCATTCTTTTTCGCCATAGCCTGCAGCCCGCCATTGGCCTTGATCCATCGGAAAGTCAGCATCGCCACATAGATGGAGAATACCGGTGGCGTGTTGAAGGTTGATTTCTTACTGATATGGGTGCGATAGTCCAACATGGTGGGAATATTGCGGCTCACCTTACCCAGGGCTTCTTTCCGGACGATCACCAGGGTGAGCCCTGCAGGGCCGATATTCTTCTGGGCGCCGGCGTAAATGAGGTCGAAACGCTCGACATCGATAGGGCGGCTAAAAATATCTGAAGACATATCGGCAACGAAAGGAACCTTTGTTTCCGGCCAGGAGTGGAACTGGGTACCAACGATGGTGTTGTTGCTGGTCAGATGCAGGTATTTGGCGTTGGCAGGCACCTCGTAACCCTTGGGGATGAAGGTGTAATTTTGCTCTTTGGAAGAGGCTACGGCCTCCACTTTGCCAAAGTTTTTGGCCTCTTTGATCGCCTTGGCCGACCAGCTACCCGTATCGACATAGGCCGCCATTTCGTTATCGTTCAGCAGGTTCATGGCTGTCATGAAAAACTGGGAACTAGCTCCTCCCTGCAGGAAGAGTACGGCGTAGTCTTCACTCAGTTGGGCAATATCTCTCACCAGTATTTCAGCCTCATCGAGGACAGCAGAAAATTCGGGGCTGCGATGGGAGATTTCCAAGATAGAAAGCCCTATGCCATTGAAGTCCACTGCTGCTTGGGCCGCTTGTTCCATAACGCTGGCCGGCAGGATGGCCGGGCCGGCGCTGAAGTTGTGTTTTTTCATTGCTTTGGTCTTTTTCCCTCTTTGGTGAAATTTGTGGCCTGGTTGAATGCGGGCCTGTGTTACTGGTTTTCAACCGGTTTGATGCAGAAATTTCGTCAAAGATTCAACTTTTAGTGAATAAAACGCTTCCCGGCAACCGCACTTTTGCCGAAGAAGCTGCAAAAATAGGTTTTTTCCATGCTATCCCGTCGTTTGAAATGTAAACTTCTGGCCGGAAGAATAGTTTAGCCTGAATGAACCGCGTCCAAAGCAAAAAACTTATTTTAGCGAGGCACTAAGTTTGAACACCAAGTTAAAACCGACTATGAAGTATTTGCTACCGTTATCTTTGCTGTTGGTGGCCTCAAGCCTCAAGGCTCAAAAACAACCGCTCACCTATTACCTGCCCGACATCGGTTACCTTCCCGATATTCCTACGCCGGAATCTTTTCTGGGGTATCAGATCGGAGAGTGGCACCTTAGCCACGACCAACAGTTATTTTTCATGAAGGCGCTGGCGGCGGCTTCTCCCCGCGTGACGATCACGGAGTACGCCCGTACTTATGAGGGCCGGCCTCTGGTATACCTCACCATCACTTCGGAAGCCAACCACCGGCGGCTGGAGCAGATCCGCCTGGCACATCTGGCCCTTTCCGATCCAGAGAGCTCTGCCGGCGCCGATATAGCGGCTCTGCCCACTGTACTCTATCAAGGGTTTAGTATCCACGGCAATGAGCCCAGTGGAGGCAATGCCGCTCCATTGGTGGCCTATTATCTTGCTGCCGGGCAGAGCGATGAGGTGCAGCAAATTCTGGATGAAACCGTCATCCTGCTGGACCCCTGCTTCAATCCAGATGGCTTTCACCGGTTCTCCACCTGGGCCAATATGCATAAGAACCACAATCTGACCGATGACTCCCAGGACCGTGAATACCATGAGGCCTGGCCGCGGGGTAGAACGAACCACTACTGGTTCGACCTCAATCGCGATTGGCTTTTGGCCCAGCATCCGGAGAGCCAGGGCCGCATCCGGGTATTCCACGACTGGAAGCCCAATATTCTTACCGACCATCATGAGATGGGCACCAACGCTTCTTTTTTCTTCATGCCTGGGGTTCCGGAACGCACCAATCCAATCACACCCTGGGAAAACCAGGAACTGACCGGAAAGATAGGCGCCTATCATGCTGCGGCTCTCGACGAAATCGGTTCCTTGTATTATACCCAGGAAGGTTACGATGATTTTTACTATGGAAAAGGCTCGACTTATCCGGATGCCAACGGCGGGATCGGTATCTTGTTCGAGCAAGCCAGCGCCCGGGGCCACCTGCAGAGCACCATTAACGGGCCGTTGAGCTTCTCTTTTGCTATTCGCAATCAGGTGGCCACTGCCCTGTCTACCCAAAAAGCTGCGGTAGCCCTGCGGCCCGAATTATTGGATTATCAACGCCGCTTTTATCACAGCGCAATGGAAGCGGCTCGGAAAGAAGACAGAAAAGCTGTTGTATTTGGTGATGTTCAGGACCAGGCGCGGCTTTCCGCCCTGGTTCAGATATTGCGCCGCCATCAGGTGGACGTGTATCAACTCGGCAAACCACTGGAACTCGGCGGGCAGTCCTTTCGTCCGGAGACTGCTTTTATCGTTCCATTTGAGCAACCTCAGTATCGGCTGATCCGAGGGCTATTTGATACGGTAACCACTTTTCAGGACAGCATTTTCTACGATGTTTCCAGTTGGGCTCTTCCGCTGGCCTTTAATATCGCTTACGCGGAGGTGCCGTCCCAAAGTTACAACGGGAGCCTTCTGGGGGAACCAGTCAAGGGTTTAGCGCCAGAGTGGAAGGTTGAACCACCGGCAATGAGCCAGTATGCGTATCTGTTGGAATGGGAAGACTATTATGCACCACGGGCTTTGAACCTCCTCATGGACAAGGGGTTGCGAGCGAAAGTGGCCACCCGGGATTTTGAGCTCAGCGGACGTAATTACCATAAGGGTACCGTGCTCATTCCGGTTCAAAACCAGGCCAGGACACCTGCTCAGGTGCATCAGCTGGTTTCCCGCGCTGTAGCAGAATCCAGGGCGCCGATCTATCCGGTAGCCACCGGTTTTACGCCATCCGGTATTGACCTTGGCAGCAACGATTTTGAAGCTCTGAAGCCGGCCAAAGTCTTACTTTTGGTTGGCGAGGGCATTTCAAGTTACGGAGCGGGAGAAGTATGGCATTTACTGGATCAGCGCTTTGCCATGGAAGTAAGTAAAATGGAATTGGATGATTTGCCCGGGAGTAGCCTGGACAGATACACCGTGCTCGTTATGCCCGATGGGAATTACGGTAGGGTCAGCAGGAAAGGATGGGATAAAATCAGAGAATGGGCCCGCGAGGGCGGCACGCTGATCACCATTGAAGCGGCGGCAAAGGCCGCTCATGAACAGGGGTTGGCAGGCCTCCGGCTGAGAGAAACCCCTGTTAAAGAAGGCGACACTACGGTGGAGCGGCGGCCTTATGAGCGGCTCGGTGCCGACCGGGGGTCGGAAAATATTGGCGGTGCGATCGTAGCGGCCGATGTCGATCTCAGTCATCCCTTGTTCTTTGGGTGCCATCGGTCACCTATGCCGTTGTTCCG
>JAGQXQ010000533.1:651-6850 GCA_020436535.1 Phaeodactylibacter sp. | reverse complement strand
GCTGTGTTTGGAATGCCTCATCATCGAAGAGGGCCAGGCCAATCCTTCCATATTAAATATGGCACGGGAAAAAAAGGAATTCGTCTGGCTTGCTACTCAAAAAGGGGACTCCAGCTACCAGATTGCTATTTTTAACCGTACAACTGGCAGGATAGCAGCCATTATCCATCAGTATTACCCTTTGAAGGAGCGCTCTGTAGGGCTTTGCAGAACGATGCCTCCCGATTTTTCCGACAATAGCTGGTTCGACGGCTTAAATGAAGGCCTGGCCAGTGAAGAAACGCCTACACTGGAAATCGTCACTTTATCCCCCTGGTACGCCACCTGGTGGGCTATTAGCCTTTTTGTTTTGCTGGCGCTTGGACTGCTCTATACCACCTACCGTTTTCAGCTTAGCCGCCTGCAGGAGGCTGGATGGGACAGGCTACCAAATAGAGAAATGGGAAGTACTGGAGATAAATCACCGGAAAAGCAAGCTCCGCCGCTGTTCAGGCCGCTCCCCCAAGTCCCCTTACCAAAGGCCCTTGTTGTTGAAGACAATGCAGAAATGTCCCGGTTTATAAAAGATGAGCTGAGTGGGAAATTCAGAGCCATAGAAGCCTCCAATGAAGCCGAAGGCATAGCGAAGGCTTTGAAGTGGAGGCCGGATGTCATTATTACGGATGTGATGATGCCAGAGGTGGACGGCTTTGAGTTATGTCAGAAACTAAAAAAGGACGAACGCACCCGCCATATCCCCATCGTATTGCTCACTGCCCGGTCCGACCTGGAAAACCGCCTTGAAGGCCTGGAGTACGACGCCGATGCCTACCTGATCAAACCCTTCAGTCACCGGGAAATGCTGATGCAACTGATCAGGCTCACTGTGCAACGCCGCCAAATGCCGGAGTTGAAATCGGGCCCCTCCGATGAGGGTAGCCTGGACATCCAGGAAAAAGAATTTGTGAAAAGCGTACAGGCCTGCATTAGAGCGCATCTTTCCGATACGGAGTTTGACCTCCATGTTCTGTGCCGGGAATTAGGTATGGCCCGCAGCCCCCTGCATAAAAAGCTCAAAACCATTACCGGCCGCTCGACAACCCGTTACATCCGGGCGGTCCGTCTCCACCATGCTGCGGATTTGCTGCGCGAAACCGCCCTTCCCATCTCTGATATAGCCTACAGTGTAGGTTTCAAAGACCCTAACTTTTTTTCCACCTGTTTTAAAGAAGAGTTCGGGCTTGCGCCTACCCATTTTAGAAACGAGAAACAATAGTTAAGAAAAAAAATACAATAGTGAAGGTTATGCTTACCAGAATAATTTAAATTAAAGACAATTAATAAATGGTTGAATCCTCCCCTACCTGTAGTTGGTATGCGTGGTATAATTTTGAACATACTCTTATGCCTAACCGCTAAAAATAATTCAAATGGCAGGTGTTGGCTGAAGCGAACCGGGCGTGTACGGCCCAGATGAAATTCGAGATGTCCTCTTAAATTCCGAAGAAGGCCTGCCCTTCCTCCCCCAAAGTGTGATTAGTAGAACAATCAATATTTAGTCACTAAAACCAAATGATTATGCGTTCCTATCCCATTTTCCTGCTGGCCCTGGTGGCCTTCTTATTCGTTGCCTGTGAAAAAGATACGCTCAAAACTACAGACAATGATGACTTTCAACAATACATGAATGAGGCGGACCAAAAGCTGGCGGAAGCTGATGCTTTGCTGGCGCAAGACCTCTATGTAAGTGAACGTACGCCTGGTGTCTTACCTGCCGGTTCGGTCGACGGCCTGGCCGAGGCAATAGAAGAGGTAGGCCCCTTTGGTACGGTATTGGTCGAAAGCGGCATGCACTATGAAACGGGTACCGTGAAGATCACGTTCCCCGTAAAGATCATTGGAGAATACGGCGCTATCATTCAAAGCACCACCGCTCCAAACGCCGATTTCCCTTACACGCTTGACCCGGCCATTTATTTGGACCATGCCAAGCAGGTCCAGATTGAGGGGCTTCATTTTGTGCCTGACCTGGCTACCGGCCAAGGTGGCACGGCCATTCTGGTGTCTAATTCCGACCGGGCTTACATCAGAGACAACGATTTTACGGCCTACTTCCAGGCTGTACTGGTCCATGCATCCGATTTCGTTCGCATTCACTACAACCGGGCGGAAGGATTGTATACCGAAGGGTTTGACAACTTCAACTCCTGGGGCTTTTCCGTAATGAGCGGCAAGTCTGCATACCTGAGAGGCAACGTGGCCGAAGATTTCTCAGCAGGCTATTTTGTCTCGGATGAAAACGGCATTCTGTATAAGAATACTTCAACCGGCGGGTTGCAGGGATTCTTCCACTGTACTTACCCGGAAGGCATCATTCAGTTGCCGGATGAAACTCCGATCAAGGCGGAACTTTCCGCCCGCAACTGGCAGGTGATCAGTAATACGGCGCAGGATGCATCAACTGGATATTTGGTCATTGATGGCGCTAATAACTGTAAATTGATCAATAACAAAGCCATCAACAATTCGGTCTATGACTTTGAATTTGCCGGGCCTACTGATCGTTACGGCGTGCTTATTCCCACTTCTTTCGAAAACTATTTCCTCACGGGAGGGCGCGATGTAACGGTTAAAGACTGTGGAGTAGATAATATCATCCGGGGTGGAAAGCTGGTGGATAATACCCAGGATCCTTGTATCTAGAGGGTGTTTTGAGTTGAACCTTTTGTTTTAAATGCAGTACTACTATTAATTGAGTTGATCAGGTAAGTAATGTGCCTGATCAACTCATTTACCTTATATCCCCTTTATTCTTTCCCACAACTGGCTGAACGCCCCTTTCGTATCCCTTTCCCGTTCCCAGGCCTCATGAGCGGTTAATTCCCCATCTTTCTCCTCCAAAATAAAATGGAAAACGAAATCCTCGGGCCGGTCAAAAGACTGGTTCATGGAACCAAAGCGCAGGTCGTTGAGCTGTATCTGGCCGTCCGGACGTTCCAGGATGCTGAAGTAGCCGTTGGAGAACCACCGCAGGATGCGAATGGCGCGGTCGGCCTCATGGCCCTCGATCAGGTGGTGATTCTTGGGGATGACGGAAAAGGAAAGCACCGCTGGCTTTCTGTCCAGGATGGAGTACATGCCGTGATAGTAGGCGGTATCGCCTTCAGCCACACCCTGCCAAAGGACGTTGTTGAAGATCGTCGGGCTGGTCATAAAACGCTCGTAGGTGATGCCGTCCCGCTGCAGAGAGCTTTCGAAAACCCGGTCGACCTGCATTTTATTATAAAAGGTGAATAGCATGTAAGCAGAGCTGATCCCAATGCCAATGTAGTTGAAAACCGGCCGCAGGCGGTGCTGCCGGTTCAGCATAAGCACGATGAGCACGAAGAGCAGAAAGGGCAGCGTATAGACGGGATCTACCACCGATATGTTGTTGAAGGCCACCCGGTAGTCCCAAAAGGGTTGAAAGAGCTGGGTGCCATAGGTGGTGCAGGAATCCAAGAGGGGATGGGTAAAGATAGACCAGAAGAAGAGCAGGCTCCAGTCCCGTTGTGTGGCTTCGGGTTTTACCTTCTGCTTGCGAAGTTGCCGCCGCCCCCATACCACTGCCGGAAACAGGATGATAGCGGCACTAACGGCCAAGGCGATCTGCCCCACTTCCAGCGGCGGTATCGGCATGAAAATAGCTCCTACACCAACCAGCAGGGCCAACAGCAGCCACACCCGGAGCAAATCCGGCCAAAACGTTTTTCGATCGTCGTACAGGCGATACACTACCCATCCCAGCAGCAACGGTGTGATGAAGGCAAAGGCAAACGAGTGCGTAATGGCGCGGTGAAAGGCCAGGGCGCTTACATCATCCGTCACCATATTGGCAAATACATCCAGGTCGGGAATGGTGCCGCCGATAGCGCCCCAGAGCATAGCCCGGTTGCCTACCTTGCGGCCCAGTACGGCTTCGCCCATTGCGGCGCCGAGCGTGATCTGTGTGAGTGAATCCATCTATTCAGTGCTATCCGGTTATTACGGGTAAAGATAGATAGAACAGATGAAGTGGAGGGTAGTTTTAAATATGTTGGTAACTATTCAGCAGTTAGCTTTTGGCAGTTAGCGTTTAGCAAATGCCTGCCCTTAAGGTTGGCATGTTAAGCAAAAAACCGGTAGCTTAAGCTTATATCCCATTTTTATGGGCATCGGGCGCCAATGGCCAACAGCTAAGCGCCAATTGCTGAATAATTACATATCTAGTTGCATTAGTTAAATTGCTGAATAATGGGCCCTTAACTGCCACCAAACCTGCCCTCGGCCCTCCTATTCCTCTAATACTTGTATCCACCCCTGCTCCGCCTGCCGCACCACGCCTTCCTGTTCCAGTTTTTTCATCAGGCGGCTGATAACCTCCCGGGCAGTCCCCAGGTCTTCAGCAATCTCGCGGTGGTGGATGTGCAGGCGGCGGGTGTTCTTCAGGCGGGCCATTTCCTGGAGATAAGCTTTAAGGCGCCGGTCCATGCTGGAAAACAGCAAGTTCTGTATGGTGCCCAACAGGTCTTCATAACGCTGGTGGTACTGATGAAAATAAAAGCGGTTGAAGGCCGGGTAGCGGCCGATCCAATCCTCTACCAGGCTGTTGGGGATCAGGATGGCATCCGTGGCCGTCTCGGCCACCGCAAACACCTGGCTAGGCATATTTTCCACAATAGCCGTGAAGGACATGATACAGCTTTCCTCCGGCTGAATATAATACAGCAGCAGGTCTCTTTCTTCAAACTTGCCGTATACCTTGATCAGTCCGCTGAGCACAAAAGGCACGGCCTTCACGTACTGCCCTTCGCGCAAGATCTCCGTTTGTGCAGGGAAGGCGCGAAGAATACCCTTTTCCAGGATATCGCGGCGTAAAAAGGAAGGAATTGCAGATGTGCCCGGATCGTAAGGATGTTCCATGGTAAGAGGATTGTTGAGTAGGTGAAATTATGAAAACCATATTTGCCATCCATAAAATAACAGGTGCAAAAACAGTTTTCAAAAATCGAAACTCCGATTATTCCATTTCATCTGCTCACCTCTGAAGCAAGGTTTTCCGGGCATGGCGGGCGAAAAAAAAAATTCCATAGCATGGCTTCAAGCCATGCTATGGATAAGCCTAGGCTGCTTCTTTCTCCTCCGTCGAGCAGGTGCTCAGGCCGAAGGGCATGTACAACGGGCAGGTGCTCACCAGGCTGGTCAGTACAAATACGCCGGCCAGCACAAGGAGTACGATGCCGAGGACGCCGCTGATGACGTTGGTGAAAAAAAGTGCCGCGATAACGACAGCAACGATCACCCGGATGGCCCGGTCGGCAGTTCCCATATTCTTTTTCATATCGGTTGTTTTTTCAGTGAGTGAATTTACTTAACAAGACAAATTTCGGGAAATGCGGGCGTGAATGTTGTGACTGTAGTCACCAGTTGAGCTTTTTTTAATTTCTCTTAAGCTGGATCTCGATCACCCCGTTGGCGCCCCGCACTCCGTATATACCCGTCTCGGAAGGATTCTTCAATACCCTGATAGACTTAATGTCGTTGACCGGTACGAGATTCGAAGCTGCTCGAAGCCCACCATTGATCACCTGTCCATCTATGACAAATAAAGGCTCCGAACTGGCGTTGATAGAATTGACTCCCCGGATAGTTACCGTTGCATTGGGGCCATTACCGGAAACCGAAACGCCCGATAACTTCCGCAGGTGATCGGTAAGGGAAATGGATTGGTCCGGGTTCTCTACGCTGGTGTGGCCTATATTTTCCTGCGGAGCCTGGGAACCGCCACTGGTAGTTCCACAAGCGGTAACTGCAATGATGCATAAGGCAGTGAAGAGAAATGGTACTGAACGCATAACGGCTAGGGTTTAAATAATAAAAGTACCTGTTTTCCACGAAGGATGCAAACGACCCGGTTCACGCGCCGGCGCAAAAAGTGCCATCCACCCGGGAATGTGTGAAAGATGTAACTTTTTTCAGGATTTGTGTAATGCTTATTTGATGAGAAGGGCAGATCTTTACATTGTAAAAATGTAATAAAAAACCATGCAAACAAAAACATTAGCGATCGTACTTATTGCCGTTGGAATACTTATGATAGCCTATACCGGATTCAATTATGTTACTACTGAAACCGTAGTGGACATAGGCCCACTTGAAATAAACCAGGATAAGAATCACTTTGTCCAGTGGTCGCCGGTCA
>JAGQXQ010000533.1:0-483 GCA_020436535.1 Phaeodactylibacter sp. | reverse complement strand
TTTTATTGGTTGTTGTGGGCGTTATTCTCTGGCTTGTCAATACCTACATCCCCATGGATGCCAAGATCAAAAACATCCTGAATGCCGTGGCAGTGATTGCTGTCGTCATCTGGCTGCTGCAGGTATTCGGACTTTTAGATTCCTTGAAAAATATTACTATTTAGAAAGGGAAAAGCAAATTATTTTTCCACTTCATACGCGCCACTACTCAAGCTCTTTCTTTTATTTTTTATCTGCCACAAGTCAAGTGGTGTAATAACATCAGATAGATATCCCCATAGTCAGCCTCTGGCAGCACTGCCGGAGGCTTTTTTCGGATAAAACCGTTGTTCCCTTGAAATTATAGCCTGCCTGGATAAAACAACACGATCGGAAATGTGTGAAAGATGTAACTTTTATCAGGATTTGTATAATGTTTATTTGATTAGAAGTGAAGATCTTTATACTGTTAAAATTTAATGAAAAAACAAAAACCACTAAAAT